>NZ_JBNAGK010000014.1:0-149339 GCF_049803835.1 Tropicibacter sp. S64
TCCACGACGGCGCGGATGGATTTGCCCTCGTGCATGAGGTCGAAGCCGTGGTTGATCTCCTCGAGCTTCAGCTTGTGGGTGATCATCGGGTCGATCTCGATCTTGCCGTCCATGTACCAGTCGACGAACTTCGGCACGTCCGTCCGCCCCTTCGCGCCGCCGAATGCCGTGCCTTTCCAGACCCTTCCGGTCACCAGCTGGAACGGCCGCGTCGAGATCTCCGCCCCCGCGGGCGCCACGCCGATGATCACCGACACGCCCCAGCCGCGGTGCGAACACTCCAGCGCGTCGCGCATCACCTTGACGTTGCCCGTCGCGTCGAACGAGTAGTCGACGCCGCCGATCTGGTCGGCGCCGCGCTTCGTCAGGTTGACGATCTCCTGCACGGTATTCTCTACCTTCGAAGGATTAACAAAATGCGTCATGCCGAATTTCTTCGCCATTTCTGCTTTGGAATCATTGAGATCGACGCCGATGATCATGTCCGCGCCGGCCATGCGCAGGCCCTGGATCACGTTCAGGCCGATGCCGCCGAGGCCGAAGACCGCCGCCGTTGACCCAATCTCAACACCTGCCGTGTTAATCACGGCGCCGATGCCGGTGGTGACGCCGCAACCGATGTAGCAGATCTTGTCGAAGGGCGCGTCCTCGCGGACCTTGGCGAGGGCGATTTCGGGCATCACGGTGTGATTGGCGAAGGTCGAGCAGCCCATGTAGTGGTAGATCGGCGTGCCGTCGAGCATCTTGAAGCGGGTGGTGCCGTCCGGCATCAGGCCCTGGCCCTGCGTGTTCCGGATCGCGGTGCACAGGTTCGTCTTGCCCGAGAGGCAGGACGGGCACTGGCGGCACTCGGGGGTGTAGAGCGGGATGACGTGATCGCCGGGCTTGAGCGTGGTGACCCCCTCGCCGACCTCGACGACGACGCCCGCGCCTTCATGGCCGAGAATGCAGGGGAACAGCCCCTCGGGATCGGCGCCGGAGCGGGTGAATTCGTCGGTGTGGCACAGGCCGGTGGCCTTGATCTCGACCAGCACTTCCCCGGCCTTCGGCCCGTCCAGCTCGACTTCCATGATCTCAAGCGGTTTTCCCGCTGCAAGGGCAACGGCGGCTTTCGTTCGCATGGGATTTCCCCCCTTATTGAAAACAATTTTCGATACTTTCCGTCATCGGTCCTGGGCCTGCAAGGCAGGAAACGGCTGTTTTTACAGGGGATGCGGCGTTGATCGGAAATCCTGTCCCGGTTGAGGGAATCTTCGGGATTGTCTGTCAGATTCGGTGGCGGAGTGAACATTACGAGGCCAGACGCATGTCGCTATACACCCCCCTGAAATCCGGATCCGCCCAGGCCACCGCCCCCGACGCTCCCGCGGAGGCGCCGGAGCCGAGCGTCAGCACGACGCTGCTGTTTCAGATCCGCCGCAACGAGGCGGCCCTGGCGGCGCTGCGCGACCTCAAGCATGGCCCGCATCCGGACGAGCGGATCATCCAGGGCAACATCACCCGGCTGCGCGATCAGCTGATGCATCCGGAGGGATGAGGCTTCAGACAGGACAGGACTATTGACCATCTCCCGGGATGGGTCCACGGTGAACCCATTCTAATGCGTTACGTGGAACGGCCGAGAAACCGGAGCCTCAGGACAGTCGCCGGACAGCGGCGGCCTTGAGGCGGCGTCGGGATTGCGGCGGGTCCAGGGGCGCAACCGGGAGGTTCCATGTCCCCCTTGCATGGCATCGCGTTGAAGCTCAGCGCGGTCTTCGTCTTTACCATCATGGCCGCGCTGATCAAGGCCAGCTCCGACATCGTCCCGCCGGGGGAAGCCGTATTCTTCCGGTCGTTCTTTGCCATGCCGATCATCATCGTCTGGCTGGCGATGCGTGGCGACCTGAAGGTCGGCCTGAAGGTGCAGCGGCCCATGGGCCATGTCTGGCGCGGGCTCATCGGCGTCTCGGCCATGGGTACGGGGTTCACGGCCCTGGGGCTGTTGCCGCTGCCGGAGGTGACGGCGCTGGGATACGCCGCGCCACTGATGACGGTGATCTTCGCTGCGATCTTCCTCAAGGAACGACTGCGGTTGTTCCGCATGAGCGCAGTGGCATTGGGGCTTGTCGGCGTCGTCGTGGTGCTCTGGCCGCGGCTGTCGCTCGACACGCTCGACCACGCGGCGGCGCTCGGGGTGGCCTGCATCCTGGCCTCGACGGTGTTCCGCGCGTTCTCGCAGATCCACATCCGGCGCATGGTGGCGACGGAGGAGACGGCGGCCATCGTGTTCTGGTTCTCGATGACCGCAACGCTGTTTTCGCTGTTCACCATCCCCTTCGGCTGGGCCTGGCCGGGACCGATGGGGTTGGCGCAGCTGATCGGGGCCGGGCTGATCGGCGGGTTCGGTCAGATCCTGCTGACCTCGTCCTACAAACACGCGGAGGCGGCGCTGCTGGCACCGTTCGACTATGCGTCGATCCTGTTCGCGATCCTGATCGGCTATTTCTTTTTCGAAGAGGTGCCGACGGCCATGGTGCTGATCGGCTCCGCCATCGTGGTGGCGGCGGGCATCATCATCATCTGGCGGGAACGGCAGCTCGGCCTGAAACGCGGCAAGGCGCGACCGAGCATGACCGGCAAGTGGTAAGGCACGCGGCGCCGCGCGCCTTGATCGTCACGTCTTGCGCAGCAGGCAGGTGAAGCGGCGGCGCACGGCGTAATCCTCGCAGCCGTCTGCCTCGGTTAGGCCGGACCAGTCGCACCATTCGACGGAATAGTCGTAGCACTCCGCCATCAGGTTGATCGCGCCGCGGCTCGGGTTGCCGACGGGCGCGTATTGCTGGCCCTCGACCTCGGCAATCGCGTTGTTCGGCTCCCAGGTCTTTTCCTTGCGCACCCGGATCACCGGCTCGTCGGCGTCGTCGATTTCGCTGTCGATGACGATCAGCCGGGGCTTGAGCGCGTCCATCAGCTTGAGCATGCCGGCGTGGTCGTAGATGTGGTAGTAGAACCCGAGGTTCAGGATCACGTCGAAGGTCTCGCCCTTCGCTGCCAGTTCCGGCATCAGCGAAAAGGCGTTGCCGATGATCCAGTCATGTTTGTAAGGGCTCATCAGCTTGTGCCCGCGGTCGGCGCTTTCCTTGCGGCCTTCGAGACCCAGCGTGTACTGTGCCCCGAGCTTGTGGGCCGCCCAGCTCCAGAAGCCGTGACGCGCACCGATGTCCAGAACGCGGGCGCCTTTGATCAGCTCGTTCTCGAAGGCAAAGATGCGGCGCGCGCGGTTGTTCATCCGGCGCAGGTACTCTTCGCTCCAGAAGAAGCCGGCATCGTTGATGGCCAGGGAAAAGACGTCGTTGGGCATGGAAAAAGCCTTCTGTTCTTGATGAATCGCGCTCTACTCAGGCGAGTGTCCTGCCGTTGCTAGACCGTTGGACAACTGTTGTACAGGCGCGAAAGTCCGCGTGCGCCGGTGTCAGCCGCCCCGGAAAGAGAAAAGCCCCGCTTGGGGGCGGGGCTTTCCGTTTGGAGAGATGGGCCGGATCAGTTCGGCACTTCGGCGGTGATGCCTTCGACGTAGAAGTTCATGCCGGCAAGGGTCCCGTCGTCCGCGGTTTCGCCCTCGGCGAGCCAGTCGGAGCCGTCCTGCTTCTTCAGCGGGCCGGTGAAGGGATGGTATTCGCCGGAGGCGATCTTGTCCTTCAGTGCCAGCGCCTCGGCCTTGACCTCTTCCGGAACTGCGTCGGAGATCTCGCCGATGCCGACCATGCCCGGGCCGATGCCGTCCCAGGTGTCTGTCGAGGTCCAGGTGCCGTCCATGACGGCCTGAACGCGGGCGATGTAGTAGGGCGTCCAGTTGTCGATGATCGACGAGACCCGCGGCATCGGCGCGTACTCGGCCATGTCCGAAGCCTGACCGAAGGTGATGACATTCCCGGCTTCCTGCGCGGCGGCCTGCGGCGCGGTGGAATCGGTGTGTTGCAGGATCACGTCGGCGCCGTTCTCGATCAGGGCGCGCGCCGCGTCGGCTTCCTTGGCCGGGTCGAACCAGGTGTAGAGCCAGATGATCGAGAATTCGACGTCCGGGTTAACCTTCTTGGCGTGGATGTAGGCGGAGTTGATGCCGCGGATGACCTCGGGAATCGGCACGGAGGCAATGTAGCCGATCTTGTTGGTCTTGGTCATGCGGCCCGCGATGGTGCCCTGGATGGCGCGGCCTTCATAGAAGCGGGCGGAATAGGTCGAGACGTTGTCCGAGCGCTTGTAGCCGGTGGCGTGCTCGAACTTCACGTTCGGGAACTTGGCGGCGACGGCCAGCGTCGGGTCCATGTAGCCGAAGGAGGTGGTGAAGATGATGTCCGCGCCGGTCAGGGCCATCTGGGTGATGGCGCGCTCGGCGTCGGCGCTCTCGGGCACGTTCTCCTGGTAGACGGTTTTCACCTTGCCTTCGAAATGGGCTTCCATCTTCTGGCGGGCCTGATCGTGCTCGTAGGTCCAGCCGCCATCGCCCGGCGGTCCGATGTAGATGAAGCCCGCGGTGATCGGCTCGCCGTGGCTCTCCGCGTGGGCCGCGCCGCCAAGGGCGAGGGCCATGGCCACGGTGGCCAGAAGGGTACGTCTTTGCATGGAAGTGTCTCCTGTTGGGTGGTTTTTTGTCAGTCTACCGCTTCAATGTGCGGCGTGGAAGGAGCGGCCGAGGGAGCCGGGCGCACCGTGCGCTCCCCGTGCCGAAATGAAGACCAGAACGATGATCGTGATGAGGTAGGGCGAGGCGCTCAGGAGCGCAACGGGGACGTTGGCCCCGGCGGCCTGCAGGTTCAGCTGGAGCACGGTGACGCCGCCGAAGAGGTAGGCCCCGATCAGCACGCGGCCCGCCCGCCAACTGGCGAAGACGACGATGGCGAGGGCGATCCAGCCGGCCCCTGCGGTCATGCCTTCGGTCCATTGCGGCACGCGCACCAGGCTGAGATAGGCGCCGCCGAGGCCCGCGCAGGCCCCGCCGAAGAAGATGGCGAGCAGGCGGACATAGACGACCTTGTAGCCGAGTGCATGGGCGCTGTCGTGGCTCTCTCCGACGGCGCGGAGGATCAGGCCGAGGCGGGTGAACTTTAGGAATGCCCAGACGGCGAGGACCAGCAGGAGGCTGATGTAAATCATGACGTCATGGCTGAACAGCATGCGCCCGAGGCCCGGCAGGTCCGAGAGCAGCGGGATGTCGAGTTTCGCGACCGGCGGGGCCTTCATGCCCTCGTAGGGTTTGCCGATCAGGCTCGACAGGCCGAGCCCGACGAGGGTGAGACCGAGGCCGGTGGCGACCTGGTTGGACAGGAGGAACTGGGTCAGGACACCGAAGGTCAGGGACAAGACCGCCGCGGCCAGCGCGGCGGCGGCAAAGCCGAGGTAGGGGTTGCCGAAGGTCACCGCGACGGCAAAGCCGACCACCGCGCCCGTGATCATCATGCCCTCGACCCCGAGGTTGAGGACGCCGGATTTTTCCACCACCATTTCGCCGATCGCGGCGAGCAGGATGGGAGTCGCCGAGACCATGATGGAGGCGACGAGAAGGACGGGATTGATCGAGGATAGGTCCATCAGGGCAACTCCAGGAGGACGACGATGCGGAAATATCCGACAATCGCGCCGAGGATCGTGGTGGCGAGGGCGGTCAGCATCAGGGGCCGCAGGCTGGCGGTGTTTTCGGCCATGCCGGGCCGTTCGTTCAGCTTGCGGTTCAGGCGTTGGGCCTGGCCAACGACACTGGTGAACAGGTAGATCAGCAGCACGGCGAGGATGAGCAGGCCCATGCCGAGTTTGCCCGGGTCGCCGTCCGCGAGAAACCCGGCGACATAGCCGAACCACGCGGTGATGAGGGCCACGGTGCCGGTGAGGAGAGCCGCCTTGACCGTCATGCCAGCTCCCTCTTGCCGAACCGCACGCGGTAGTTGGTGAAGACGTCCGTTGCCAGCAGGAAGAACAGCAACATCCCCTGGAACAACTGGATCGACGCGCCGGGCAGGCTGAGCATGAGCTGCGCCAGTTCGCCGCCGATGTAGGTCAGCGCCATCAGGAGGCCCGCCAGCAGGATGCCGAAGGGGTTCAGGCGGCCGAGGAAGGCGACGATGATGGCGGTAAAGCCGTAGCCCGCGTTGAAGTTGCCGGTGATCTGGCCAGCCGGGCCGGTGACCTCGAAGAGGCCCGCCATGCCCGCCAGCGTGCCGGAAATGCCGAGGCAGAGGAGGACGATCCGCGCCGGATTGACCCCGGCAAAGCGGGCGGCCCGGGGGGCCTCGCCGCTGAGGCGGATGTTGAAGCCCTGTATGTGGCGGGCCATGAGCACATAGGCGGCGATCACCGCGATGAAGGCAAAGACCACGCCCCAGTGCATGCCGGTATTGGCGAGGAGTTCCTCGTTGAAGGCGGCGGGCCATTGCTTGAAGTTGCGCGACCCGGGGAAGCCCATGCCCTCGGGATTGCGCAGCAGGCCGGTGGAGACGGAAATCAGGATGTTCTGCGCGACATAGACCATCATGAGCGAGACGAGGATCTCGTTGGTGCCGAATTTCGTCTTGAGAATGCCGGGGATCATCGCCCAGAGAAAGCCGCCGATCGCGCCGCAGAGGATCATCAGCGGGAAGATCAGGATGCTTTCGGAAGGATAGAAGGCGAGGCCCGCCCCCGCGCCGCAGATCGCGCCGATGATGTATTGCCCTTCCGCCCCGATGTTCCAGATACCGGCGCGAAAACCGATGGAAAGGCCGATGGCAATGAGGATCAGCGGACCAGCCTTCACGAGCAGTTGCGGGCGGGCGAACCCGGCGAACTGCGGATGGAACAGCGGGTCCCAGAAGATGGTGCGGATGGCCTCAATCGGGTCGACGCCGAGCGCGGCGAACATGAGGCCGCCGACCAGCATGGTCATCAGCACGGCGAGGAGCGGGGTGACGGCGGTCCAGAGCTTTGAGGGCTGCGGGCGCTTTTCGAGGGTGATCATGGCTGCGCCTCCGGGTGGGTCTTGGGGCAATTCCCGTCGAAGGGATTTTGACGCCTGGCGGAACCGTCACACATCCACATGCGCCACCTCCATGTCATGCGCGCCGCCCATCATCAGGCCGATCTGTTCCATGTCGAGCGCGGCGACCGGCCGTGCCGGGGACAGGCGTCCCTCGTTCAGGGCGCAGAAGCGGTCGGAGATTTCCATCAGTTCGTCGAGGTCCTGGCTGATCACCACGATGGCCGCGCCTTTCCCGGCGAGGTCGAGCAGCGCCTGCCGGATCGCGGCGGCGGCGGCGGCGTCGACGCCCCAGGTGGGCTGGTTGACGATCAGCACGTCCGGGTCCTGCAGGATCTCGCGGCCCACCACGTATTTCTGCAGGTTGCCGCCGGAGAGCGCCCGGGCGGCGGTGCCGGGGCCAGGGGTGCGCACGTCGAAGCGTTCGATGACGGTCTCGGCGAAGCTCTTCGCCTTGGGCCAGCTGATGAAACCGTTCTGCACGAGGGCCCTGCGTTTGGCCGCGGTCAGAACGCCGTTCTCGATCAGGCTCATGTCCGGGGCGGCCGCGTGGCCGAGACGTTCCTCGGGGGCCGATAGCAGACCGGCATCGCGGCGGGCGGTCGGGCCGAGGCGGCTGACGTCGCTGCCGTTCAGCATCACGGTGCCTGCGGCAGAGGTCCGTTCGCCGGAAAGCGCGGCGAGAAGCTCGTCCTGCCCATTGCCAGCTACCCCGCCGATACCCAGCACCTCGCCCGCCTGCACCGCAAACGTCACCTCGCGCAGCGGCGTGCCGAAGGCCCCCGGCGCGGGAAGGCTCAGGGCCTTGGCTTCCAGCCGCACCGCGCCTTTCTCGGTCGAGCGGGCGACCGGCGAGGCAAAGCTCGATCCCACCATCATCTCCGCCAGTTCCCGCGCGGTGGACTCGGCGGGCGTGCTTTCGCCCACCTTCTTGCCCAGCCGCAGGATCGTGGCGTGATCGCAGAGCGCGCGGATTTCCTCCAGTTTGTGCGAGATGTAGAGGATCGAGGTGCCCTCCGCCTTCAGCTTTTCCAGCGTCTCGAAGAGGATGTCGACCTCCTGCGGGGTCAGCACCGAGGTCGGCTCGTCCATGATCAACAGGCGCGGATTTTGCAGCAGGCAGCGGATAATCTCTACCCTCTGCCGCTCCCCCGCGGACAAGGTGCCGACGGTGCGGAACGGGTCCAGCGGCAGGCCGTAGAGTTCCGACACCTCGCGGATGCGCTTCGCCAGGTCGCGCATCGGCGGCGGATTTTCCATGCCGAGCGCGACATTCTCCGCCACGTCCAGCGCGTCGAACAGCGAGAAGTGCTGGAACACCATGGCGACGCCGGATTGCCGCGCTTCGGAGGGTTTGCCGGGCGTGTAGGGCTTGCCGTCCAGTTCCATCGTGCCCTTGTCGGGGGTCACGAGGCCATAGATCATCTTCACCAGCGTCGATTTCCCGGCGCCGTTCTCGCCCAGAAGCGCGTGGATTTCGCCTTTGCGGATGGCGAAGGACACATCGTCATTCGCCACCACGCCGGGATAGGCCTTGGTCAGGCCCCGGATGCCAAGCAGGATGTCAGACACGTGTCCCCGTTCCTTTTTTGAATATCAAGTAGCTGTGAGGCGACCCCGATGGCAATGGCGGCGGGGTGTTTGCCAAGGTGTTTTTGCCCAATCGGGCAGCAGATGCGCCCAATTTGAGCATCCGCGTGACCGAGCGCGGCAAGGCGTTTGCGGAAGCGGACCCACTTGGTGTCGGAGCCGATCAGGCCGCAGAAGGCAAAGTCATGGCTGAGGATCGCGTGGCACAGGTCCAGATCGAGCGCGTGGGAATAGGTCAGGATCAGGTGTTCGGCGTTTTTCGGCGCGTGGGGCACGAGGCGGGCAGGCTGCGCGGCGGGAAGCGCGGTCACGCCCGCGGGGACGGTCTGAGGAAAGCGCTCGGGGCCGGTGTCGACCCATGTGATCGCGAGATCGGGCAGGGGAGCGAGGACCTGCACCAGCGCCCGGCCGACGTGGCCCGCGCCCCAGATCCACAGGTGCCTTTGCGGCTCCGTCACCGGCTCCACCATCCAGCCGTCGATGAGCGCCGGGGCGGGGCGGGTGCCTTGCCCCCGCGCCTGCGCCAGCACGCGCTGCACCGCGAGGGGCATCGCGCCCGGGCCACGGGCGATGACCGGGCCTTCCAGCGCGGCCAGGGTTTCGGCGTCGAAGAGCTCGGTCCAGAGCGTTACCGCCCCGCCGCAGCACTGCCCCATGTCGGGGCCAAGCGCGTGGCGGGTTGCGCCTTGGCGGTCGAAGGCGTGCCGGGCCGCCTCCAGTTCCAGTGTCCCGCCGCCGATGGTGCCGGATTGGCCGCCGTGCCAGACCAGCATGGACGCGCCCACCTCGCGCGGGGTGCTGCCCCGGACCTCGGCCACGACCACCCGCGCCACGCGGCCATGGCTGGCCACGGCGGCTTTCAGCTCCGCAAGATCAAAGCTCACCGCGCACCCTCCGCACGGCTTCGAGCACCGCTTCGGGCGTGGCTGGGGCGTCAAGCGCCGGGTAGGCCTCGCCGCAGGACGCCACCGCGTCGGAGAGCGCCATGAGCACGGAGATTCCGTGCATGAACGGCGGCTCGCCCACGGCCTTGGAGCGGTAGATGGTTTCCTCGCGGTTCCTGCCGTCCCAGAGGGCGACGTTGAACACCTCCGGCCGGTCGGAGCAGGCGGGGATCTTGTAGGTCGAGGGCGCATGGGTCCGCAGGCGGCCCTCCTCGTCCCAGACCAGCTCCTCTGTCGTGAGCCAGCCCGCGCCCTGCACGAAACCGCCCTCGATCTGGCCCTTGTCCAGCGCCGGGTTCAGGGAGGTGCCGCAGTCGTGCAGGATGTCGGCCCGCAGGACGCGGTACTCACCGGTGAGCGTGTCGATGACCACTTCGGAGCAGCTGACGCCATAGGCGAAGTAGAAGAACGGACGGCCCTGGCCCTTGACCGAATCCCAGCTGAGCTTCGGGGTCTTGTAGAAGCCGGTGGCGGAGAGGCTGACCCGGCCCTCATAGCAGAGTTTCGCAGCCTCGGCGAAGGGGATGGTGTTGCCGCCGACCTGCACGGTGCCGTCCTTGAACACCACGTCAGACGGCTTGTCCTGATGCAGCTTCGCCAGATGCTCGGCCATGCGCGCCCGGATCGCCTCGCAGGCGGCCTTGACCGCCATGCCGTTGAGGTCGGATCCGGAAGACGCGGCGGTGGCGGAAGTGTTGGGCACCTTGGCGGTGTCCGTCGCGGTGATCTTCACCGCCTCCAGCCCGACGCCGAACTCGGTCGCGGCCACCTGCGCGACCTTCTGGAACAGCCCCTGTCCCATTTCCGTGCCGCCGTGGTTCATGGCGATGGAGCCGTCCTGGTAGACATGCACCAGCGCGCCCGCCTGATTGAGGTGCGTGAGCGTGAAGGAGATGCCGAACTTCACCGGGGTCAGCGCGATCCCGCGTTTCAGAACCGGATTGGCGGCGTTCCAGATTGCCACCGCCTTGCGGCGTTCGGCATAGTTGCAGCTGTCCGCAAGCGCGTCGGTCATCTCGTGCAGGATGAAATCGGTGACGGCCTGCCCGTAGGGCGTGGTCTGCATGTTGGCTGGGGGGACGGTGGGTTTGCCGGTCGGCACCACCGCTGCCGCGCCGCGCGAGGTCAGATCCGCGTCGCTGTCCTCGTGTTGCCGGGTTTCGGTCGTCTCCGGCAGTTCCGGGGGCGTGGGCGGTGCGCCGCCTTCGGCCTTGGCGGCGTAATAGTTGATGCGCCGCACCTCCAGAGGGTCCTTACGCAGGGCGTGGGCCACGTGGTCCATCACCCGCTCGATCCCGAGCATCCCCTGCGGGCCGCCGAAGCCGCGATAGGCGGTGGCGCTCTGGGTGTTGGTCTTCAGCCGGTGGCTCTCGATGCGGATGTTGTCCAGAAGGTAAGCATTGTCGGAATGCAGCATCGCGCGGTCGGCAACCGGGTGCGAGAGGTCCTGCGCCCAGCCGCAGCGGGCGAGTTGCAGAAACTCGACGCCAAGCAGCCGCCCGTCATCGTCGTAGCCCACGGCGTATTCGATGCGGAAATCGTGGCGTTTGCCGGTGATCATGAAATCGTCGTCGCGGTCATAGCGCATCTTTGCCGGACGGCCCGTCGCGGCGGCCACCACGGCGCAGGCAATGGCGAGGGCGTTGCCCTGACTTTCCTTGCCGCCAAAACCGCCGCCCATGCGCCGGGTCTCCACCCGAACCGCGTGCATCGGCAGGTGCAGCGCGTGGGCGACCTTGTGCTGGATCTCCGTCGGATGCTGGGTCGAGGAATGCACCAGCATGTCGCCGCCTTCCTGCGGCACCACCATCGCGGCCTGCCCTTCGAGGTAGAAGTGCTCCTGCCCGCCCATGACGATCACGCCTTCGAGCATGTGCGGTGCGGTGTCGATGGCCTCGCCTGCGTCGCCCTTTTCCCAGATGCGCGGCTCGCCGAAGCTGCTCCCGGCCTCCATGGCCTCCGCGACCGTCAGGATGGCGTCGCGTGACTGGTATTCGATCTTCGCCAGCCGCGCGGCCTTGCGGGCGGCGAGGTGGGAGGTGGCGGCGACGAGGAAGATCGGTTGGCCGAGATACTTGATCGTGCTGCCGGAGAGCATCGGCTCATCATGGGCAGACGGGCTGCAATCGCAGTCGGACGGCAGATCGGACGCCTGCCAGACCCGGATGACGCCGGGCGCTTGCCGGACGGGATCGAGGTCGATGGCGGTGATCCGCCCGGCGGCGATCTGCGACAGGCCGAAGGCCAGATGCAGGGTGTCCGCCGTCGCCGGGATGTCGTCGATGTACCGCGCCGCGCCGGTGACATGCAGGCGGGCGGCGTCGTGGGGGAGGGGTTTGCCGACGCTCATGCCCGCACCTCCAGAACCGAGGAGACCGCGCCGAGGTCTTCCAGAAGGCAGCGCGAGAGCATGTTGCGGGCGGCGGTCAGGCGGTAATCGGCGCTGGCCCGCATGTCGGAGAGTGGTGCGAAGTCGTCCTCCCAGGCGTCCCAGGCGGCGGCGAGCGTGTCATCGGTCCAGGGTTTGCCGGTGATCGCCAGCTCCACGGCGCTCGCGCGTTTCGGCGTGCCCGCCATGCCGCCAAAGGCGATGCTGGCGGCGGCGACGGTGCCATTCTCGACTGTGATGCTGAACGCCCCGCAGACGGCAGAGATGTCCTGATCGAAGCGCTTGGACAGCTTGTAGACCTTGAGCGGAACGCCCTTCGGCACGGTCACGGCCTCGACGATCTCGCCGGGGTCTCGGTCCTGCTTGCCGTACTGGATGTAGAAGTCTTCCAGCGGCATGTCGCGCCCGGCGTCGCGGTGGCGCAGGTGCAGAGTCGCCCCGAGGGCGATGAGCGCGGGTGGGTTGTCCCCGATGGGCGAGCCGTTGGCGATGTTGCCGCCGATCGTGGCGGCGTTGCGCACTTGGGTGGAACCGTAGCGGCGGATCATCTCCGCGTAGCTGGGGTAGTGGGCCTTCATCAGAGCATGGACGCGGTCCATGGTGACGCCCGCGCCGATCCGCAGCGCGTCGTCGGTTTCGTCTATACGCTGGAGGTCGGTGCAGCGGCTCAGGAAGATGACCTCGCCCAGATCCCGTAACTGCTTGGTGACCCACAGGCCGACATCCGTGGCCCCGGCGATGAGGGTGGCCTCCGGGTGCTGCGCGGCGAGCTCGGTGAGCGCCTCCAGCGTTTCCGGTGCATGGACCCCGGGAGGCTGACTGCCTTCCGGACCCTCCGTGGATATTTGCGGCAATTGGAAGCTGCTGTCGGCTTTCAGATGCTCGGGTACGGGCTCTTGTGCCGCAGCCTCGGCGGCGCGGATGATCGGCGCGTAGCCGGTGCAGCGGCAGAGGTTGCCGGCCAGAGCATCGTCGTGACCCGTCTCGCCGTTGAGGTGGGCGGTGGCCATGGAGCAGATGAACCCGGGGGTGCAGAAGCCGCATTGCGCGCCGTGGTGGTCGATCATCGCCTGCTGCACCGGGTGCAGCGTGCCGTCCGGAGCGGCGAGCCCTTCGACGGTGCGCACCGCCTTGCCGTGCAGCTGCGGCAGGAAGAGGATGCAGGCGTTGAGCGCCTTCGCGCCGTGTTCGTCCTGCACCATCACGGTGCAGGCGCCGCAGTCGCCCTCGTTGCAGCCTTCCTTGGTGCCCTTGAGGCCGCGCGACTCGCGCAGCCAGTCCAGAAGCGTGACCGTCGGGGCCACGCCGTCCAGATCAACGCTCTCTCCATTGAGAAGAAACGTGATTGTCATGTGAATTGCCTGCCGCCTTACCCTGATGCCCCTGTGCGGGGTGTGCGCCCTCGATGCGGCGTAGAAAGCGCACGGTGTCCCTGTTCCGCCAAGGCTAGGCGGCGCCGGCGCGGTATGGCAAGCAAAAAATGTTCAGGATTTGGGCGGGGTTGCGGGTATGCCTGTTGTTTGGGCAGCTGACAAAGCCCGCGAGTCTACGTCTGTGGATCGGGTTCCAGCAGCGTTTCGCGCAACTTTGCAACCTCTTCGGTGACCGCGCCGGAGGGGGTGGCGGCCCGTTCCGACCAGGCGCTGAAGCGTTCGAGCAGGGGCAGGAAGGTGGCGATTTCCGCCGCGGTCCAGTCCTTGAGGTAGGAGCCGAGCACGAGGAACTTGTAGTGCCGCACCGCCTCGACAAGGCGCTCCCCGGCCTCGGTCAACTCGAGGACAGCCCGCCGCGCGTCCAGCTGGCTGACGGCGCGGCGCACATAACCCTGCCGGATCAGGTCGGACGTCACCCGGCTGGCCCGCGACGGGTCGATGTTGAGCCGCTGCGCCACGGTCGAGACCATGGTCTCTTCCGTTTCCTCGCCGCCGAACTCGTTCGCCGGGGCCCAGACCGCCATCATCACGTCCATCTTGGCGAGGTCGATCGGCAGGCCGAGGTCGTCGATGGCCCGCTGACCCAGCTCGCGTTTGAACACCCGGCGCCGCCACTTCTGCAGGATCGCGTCGACATCGAGCGCTGCCTGCCCGGTCTCACGGTCGATCCCGGCGCGTTCCAGCTTGCCCTTCAACTCTTCGTCGCGGTGACCCATGGTGCCCTTTCGAGAATCTTCATAATGCATGCTCTTGACATGCAATTGTCATTAGCACACTTTAGACACCAACGCGACCCGATGCAAAGCGTTCCTGCGCGCTCACTGCCGACCGGCTTTTCGGTCTGGCAGATCGCGCTTTTTGTGCGCATCGTCGTCTCGCCCCTCAACGCCAGGACCGCCAATGTCATTAGCCGAACCCGAAACCGTTTATGCCGACGCCCCGGACCCCACGATGATCCGCATCGTGCTGGGTGCAATCGCGGCAACATTGCTGTTTGCCTCGCTTGGGCAGACCATCGTCTCCACCGCGTTGCCCATCATGGTGGCGGACCTCGGTGGCATGGATCACCTGACCTGGGTGATCACGGCTTACCTGCTGACCTCCACCATCGCCGCGCCCATGGCGGGCAAGCTCGGCGACATGTTCGGGCGCAAGGCGGTGCTGCAATGGGGCATCGGCGTGTTCGTCGTCGGCGCCATCGTCTGCGGCGTGGCGACGAACATGGGATTGGTGATTGCCGGGCGCGCGATCCAGGGCGCCGGGGCGGGCTCGCTGATCGTGACCTCAATGGCGACCGTGGGGGACCTGCTGCCGGCGCGGCAGCGCGGCATGGCGCAGGGTATCCTCGGCGCCGCCTTCGGCATTTCGACGGTCATCGGGCCGCTGCTCGGCGGGCTGATCGTGGAGACCATCGGCTGGCACTGGATCTTCTTCGTGAACCTGCCGGTCGGCCTGCTGGCCTTCGTCGTGCTGGGCTACGCCTTGCCGCGCCGGACGGAGCGGCCGGAGGCCAAACTGGACTACACCGGGGCGGCCCTGCTGACGACGTTGCTGGCGTCCATCGTGCTGGTGCCGAACGCGACCGGTGTGGAGCAGACGGTGGCCCTGCTCGGTGTCGGCCTGCTGGCGCTGGTCGGTTTCGTCTGGGCGGAACGGCGGGCGGAGGCGCCGATCCTGCCGATGAGCCTTTTCGTCAACAACACCTTCGTCGTCGTCAACTCGGTTGGTTTCCTCGTTGGCATGGCGATGTTCGGCACGATCACATTCCTGCCGCTGTTCCTGCAGGTGGTCAAAGGCGTCTCTCCCACCAACTCCGGCCTGTTCCTCGTGCCGATGATGGCAGGGCTGCTGAGCGCCTCGATGGGGGCCGGGCGGATCATGTCGAAGACCGGGCATTACCGGATGATGCCGATCTACTCGACCGGCCTTCTGGCTCTGGCCATGGCGATGATGGCGACGATCACGCAGGACAGTCCGCTGTGGCTGATCGCCGGGTGCATGGTGCTTGTGGGCCTCGGTCTCGGGCCGGTGTTCTCGGTCGGCGTGGCCGCGATCCAGAACGCGATCCCGATGTCGCTGATGGGCGTGGGCACGGCGTCTGCCAATATGTTCCGGCTGATCGGCGGCGCGCTGGGCACGGCCTTCTTTGGCGCGGTGTTCAGCGCCGGGCTGGCGCGGAACCTGTCGGATGTCTTGCCCGGCGCGGCGGAAGGCGGGCTGCGCTCGCTCGGCGCGGCGCAGGTTGCAGCGCTGCCGCCGGAGGCACAGGAGGCCGTCATGACCGGCTTTTCGAATGCGCTTCACCCGATCTTCTGGATCGCGGCGGGGGCGGCGGCGCTGGCTTGCCTGACCTCCACCCGATTGAAGGAACTGCCGCTCGACGCCGCTTGAATCCTCCCCTGACAGGCGCTGCACGTGCGGCATGAGACGGCCCCCGCTCTTCCCCGGCGGGGGCCGGTTTTCGTTTGCGGGCGGTCCCTGTCCGGGAACCGCGGGTTTCCCTCCCCTCTGGGGAGTGTCAGGGTGGGGGTAGGGTAGAGAGAGTGGGTGTGAGGAGATGGATAAGGGCGCTGACCGCTCAATTGCGATCTTCCCCCCTTGGGAGCCACAAGATACGGTAGGCGCATGGCCGATCCCCGATTCATCCACCTGCGCACCCACACCGAATATTCCCTGCTCGAGGGCGCTGTCCGGCTCAAGAAACTGCCAGGTCTCTGCGAGGCCATGGGCATGCCGGCGATTGCCGTCACCGACACCAACAACCTCTTCGCCGCGTTGGAGTTCTCCGTCTCGGCGAGTGGCCTCGGGGTGCAGCCGATCATTGGCTGCCAGTTCGATCTGCGCGCCGTCGAGCCGCAGCAGGGCGAGCGCCCGCGTCCGCCCGCGCCCATCGTGCTGCTGGCGCAGAGCGAAGCGGGTTACGAGAACCTGATGCTCCTCAACTCCTGCCTCTACATGCGGCAGGGTTCGGAGTTGCCGTATATTTCCATGGAAGAGTTGGCCCAGCATTCGGAGGACGTGATCTGTCTCACCGGCGGCCCGGACGGTCCCGTGGGCCGGATGCTCCGCGCCGGGCAATTCCCGGCGGCGCAGGCGTTGATGGACCGGCTCAAGGAAATCTTCGCGGACCGGCTCTATGTCGAGTTGCAGCGCCACCCGGGCGAGGACGGCCTGCCGGAGGCGGAGCGTCTGACCGAGCGACCCTTCCTCGACATGGCCTATGCCATGGACCTGCCCATCGTGGCGACCAATGACGCCTATTTCCCGAAGGCGGACATGTACGAGGCGCATGACGCGATGATCTGCATCGCCGAGGGCGCCTATGTCGACCAGCAGGAGCCGCGCCGCCGCCTGACGCCGCAGCATTACCTCAAGACGCCGCAGGAGATGGCGACCCTGTTCGCCGATCTGCCCGAGGCGCTGGAGAACACCGTCGAGATCGCCCGGCGCTGCGCCTTCATGGCCTATCGCCGCGATCCGATCCTGCCGAAGTTCGCGGATGACGAGGTGACGGAACTGCGCCGCATGGCCAATGAGGGCCTGCAGGAGCGGCTCAAGGTCATTCCCCATGCGGTGACGGTCGAGGAATACCAGGAACGGCTCGACTTCGAGCTTGGCATCATCGAGGGCATGGGGTTCCCCGGCTACTTCCTCATCGTGGCCGACTTCATCCAATGGGCGAAGGACCATGACATCCCCGTCGGTCCGGGGCGGGGGTCCGGTGCAGGCTCGCTGGTCGCCTATGCGCTGACCATCACCGACCTGGACCCGCTTCGCTATTCGCTGCTTTTCGAGCGCTTCCTCAATCCCGAACGGGTCTCCATGCCCGACTTCGACATCGACTTCTGCATGGACCGCCGCGAGGAGGTCATCCGCTACGTTCAGGACAAATACGGCCACGACAAGGTGGCTCAGATCATCACCTTCGGCGCATTGCTCTCGAAGGCCGCGGTGCGTGACATGGGCCGCGTTCTGCAGATGCCTTACGGGCAGGTGGACCGCCTGTCCAAGATGATCCCGGTCGAGGGCGTCAAGCCGGTCAGCATCGAGCAGGCTTTGCGGGATGAGCCGCGTCTGGCGGAGGAGGCGCGGAACGAGGAGGTCGTCGACCGTCTGCTGAAATACGGCATGCAGGTCGAGGGACTGCTCCGCTCCGCAGGCACCCACGCGGCGGGTGTCGTGATCGCCGACCGGCCCACGGACCGGCTCGTGCCGCTCTACCGCGACCCGCGCTCCGACATGCCCGCAACGCAGTTCAACATGAAATGGGTCGAGCAGGCGGGTCTGGTGAAGTTCGACTTTCTGGGTCTCAAGACCCTGACCGTGATTCAGAACGCGCTGGATCTCATCCTGAAAAGCGGCAGGCAGTTGCATATTGCTGCCGATGGCACGGAGCTTTACGAGCCCGCCCCCGGCGGCGAGAACCAGATGAACCTCATCCCGCTGGACGATGAGGCGACCTACAAACTCTACGCCAGCGCCAAGACCGTCGCAGTGTTCCAGGTGGAAAGCTCGGGCATGATGGATGCGCTCAAGCGCATGAAGCCGACCTGCATCGAGGATATCGTGGCGCTCGTTGCGCTCTACCGTCCCGGCCCGATGGAGAATATCCCGACCTATTGCGAGGTGAAGAACGGGCTCAAGGAGATCACCTCCGTTCACCCCTCCATCGACCATATCCTCGCGGAGACGCAGGGCATCATCGTCTACCAGGAACAGGTGATGCAGATCGCGCAGGTCATGGCGGGCTACTCGCTCGGCGGCGCCGACCTCTTGCGCCGCGCGATGGGCAAGAAGATCAAGGAGGCGATGGACGCCGAACGCCCGAAATTCGAGGCGGGCGCGGCGGCCAACGGGGTCGACAAGAAGAAGGCGACGGAGGTCTTCGACCTTCTGGAGAAATTCGCCAACTACGGCTTCAACAAGTCGCACGCGGCGGCCTATGCGGTGGTGTCCTACCAGACCGCCTGGCTCAAGGCGAACCATCCCGTCGAATTCATGGCCGGGGTGATGAATTGCGATATCCACCTGACGGACAAGCTCGCGATCTACTTCGAGGAAGTGCGCAAGGGGTTGCGTCTCCCCTGGGTGCCGCCCTGCGTGAACCGTTCGCTGGCGACCTTCGACGTGGTGAACGGCGAGTTGGTCTATGCGCTTGGCGCGTTGAAGAATGTTGGCGTCGACGCGATGAAGCTGATCGTGGAGGGCAGGGGAGACCGCGCTTTCTCGACGCTTTTCGACCTTGCCCGCCGGGTGGAACTCAAGAGGATCGGCAAGCGCCCACTGGAAATGCTCGCCCGCGCCGGGGCCTTCGACCAACTCGACAGCAATCGTCGCCGCGTCTTCGACAGCCTAGATGCGCTCGTTGCCTATTCGACCGCGATCTTCGAGCAGAAGGCCTCCGCGCAGGTCTCCCTGTTTGGCGAGGCCGGGGACGACCTGCCCGAGCCGCGCATGTCGCCGATCACGGACTGGCTCCCGGCCGAGAGGCTGGCGGAAGAGTTCAAGGCCGTGGGCTTCTACCTCTCCGGCCACCCGCTCGACGATTACATGCCCGCGCTGAAACGGCAGGACGTCATGACGCTCGACGAGGTCATGGGCCGCGCCGAACGCGGTGCCTTGGTGGCAAAACTGGCAGGGGTCGTGGCTGGACGGCAGGAGCGCAAGTCTGCTCGGGGCAACCGCTTTGCCTTTGCGCAACTGTCAGACCCGACCGGGGCCTACGAGGTCACGCTGTTCTCCGAAACGCTGGAGAAGTCCCGCGAATACCTGGAAACCGGCTCCAAGGTGGTTGTCACCGTTGAAGCGACCATGGAAAGCGACCAGTTGAAACTCCTCGCGCGGGGGGTGGCGCCTGTCGATGCGGTCGCCTCCGGCGGGGGTGTCATGGGGCTCAGGATCCACGTGGAGGCCCCCGGTGCCCTGCCGCACATCGCCTCCGTCCTGACCCGCGCCTGCGAGCAGATGCCGAAAGCGGCGCGCGGTCCGGTAATGCTCTGCCTCAACGATGCCGGGCTGCCGGGGGAGGTGGAGATGGACCTCAAGATGGACTTCCCGGTGACCCCCGAAATCAAGGGCGCGATCAAGTCGCTGGACGGCGTGCTGGCGGTCGAGGATTTCTGACGCGCCACTGGCCCGGGTCACCCTTCTGTGATGTGCAAGACTCGCAGACCGTCCGAAAACCGCCGGTTCGGGACTGTGGATTTGCCATCGGAGCGCCGGAAACGATAAGGAATGGTTAACAAAACCGTTCCGGAGGTTTCATGCGTCTGTCCCTGCCGATCCTGTCCTGCCTCGTGCTGTCCGCCTGTTCCACCGATCCGTTGGCTCGCCTGAACCGGGTTGGCGACATCGGCGTGGCGGAGGACGCGGGGCAACGGGACGCGCTGCCGGATGCGACGGAGACGATCCTACCGCAGGTCGCTCCCCCGCAGGTGCAGCCCGGGACGGAGCCGGAGCGGGGCTTGCTCGGGTTCCTCAAGCGCCGCGCCGATGCAGTCCGGGAGGCGGGGACGGCGGAGAGCGACCTGCCGCAGGAGGCCCCGGGAGACAGCAGCCCCGATACCGTGGTGCAGGCGGCGGTTTCCTCGCAGGACGACGCCCAGCTTGCGGCGCTTTCGGCGGAGCCGAAGCCGGAGCCGAGGAAAGGCGGGCTCTTCGGTTGGCTGTCCCGGGCCGATGCGCCGGAGGTCGAAGAAGGCACTCCGGTTGCGGAACCGCAGGACGCCGGTGCGATCCTGCCGCATGGCGCGGTCGCTCGGGTCTGTGAGATTCCGGCGCGGAGCCTCGGGATCAAGGCCGAGAGCTTTCCGGGGCGCGGGGGATACACCCTTTACGACAGTGCGCCGGGCAGCACGGACGCCCGCAACTTCTACCTCGACGGGTTCGACGACGGTTGCCTCCGGCAGTTCACCGCCGCGCTGGTGCTGTTTGGCTCGGTGGAGAGTTACGAGCAGATCCACTACGGCGCTCCGGGCGTCACCCTGCCGCGCGCGGAGACCGACATTGCCTACGAGCAGTTGAAAGCAAAGGTCTGTGGGGTCGCGGCGGACCGGCCGTGCGGATCGAGGCTGTCGCGCCTGTCCCGGAACACGGCGTTTGTCAGCATCTACGAACGCTTCGAAGACAACGCCCGGTGGAGCACGATGCTGGTCCACGATGGCGCGGTGCTGGCGGTGGATACCAAGGACTAAAACGTTTCCAGTTATTGATGGATCACCAATGCTCTGCCGCGCTTCGCGCTCTCAAGACATTGGGGATGCACTTTGTTTTGTTGTAAACTGGAAAGGCTGTAGCGCGGGTTCGGGGGATCAGGACATGCCGTCCACGTCCGGCGGGACACTCGTGGCCCAGTGGCGGGCGATGTCGCCGGCGCGGGTCAGCCAGACAAAGTCGCGGGAGCGGGCCACGTGTGACAGGGCACGCCGAAGGTGGCGCAGCCGGAAGGGCTGGCCAACGATGTAGGGATGCAGCGCGATCCCCATGACGAGGCTTTGCTGCGCCGACTGTTCCACCATCTCGTCAAAGGTATCGACGATCATGTCGGCGAAGTCGGACGCGCTGTCCTTGCGTGCGACGATGGCGGGGATGTCGTTCAGCTCCTGCGGGTAGGGCACGCTGAGCAGCGGACCCGAGCGCGTCCTCATCCAGACCGGCTGATCGTCCATGCACCAGTTGAGCGTGTAGCCGTAGCCTGCCTCGGCCAGCAAGTCCGGCGTGACCGGACTTTCGGCGATCCAGGGACTCAGCCAGCCCTCCGGGGCCTTGTCTTCGGCGGCCCGGATTGTCCGCGTCGCCTCGGCGATCATGGCGCGTTCCTGCGCCTCGGTCATTGTGCTTTGCCGTTCGGAATTGGTGCGTCCATGCCCGGCGATCTCGTCCCCGCGGGCGCGGAAGGCGGTCATCAGCTCGGGGGCGTAGCCATACATCGCCGCATTGGCCAGCACCGTGGCGGGACAGGCGAGGTCATCCAGCAGATCGCGCATGCGCCATGCGCCGACGCGGTTGCCATAGTCCCGCCACGCGAAATTCAGCACGTCCGGTTGCGGGCCGCCGGGGGCGAGTTCCGCGCCCAGCCCCTCGCCGAAGGCAAAATGTTCGAGGTTCAGCCCGATGTAGACCGCCAGACGCCTGCCTTCCGGCCAGAGAACATCGGGCCGCCGGGTGATTGGCACATAGTCGTACCGCCCGTGCCCCGGCAGCGTCAAAGCGGTGCCTCCGCAAGGCCCGCCCCGTGCAGCAGGATCTCGGCGCTGTCGTTCCAGACTTGCGTTTCCACTATCAAACCGTCCTTGACCGTGAAGATGTCGATGTAGCGGTTGGTCTCGAAAGGCGTGCCGTCCGGCCATGCGCCATAGAGATACCGGGTGTTGAACACGCGCACCTCGCCGGTGGCCTCGTCCAGCGCCGCGTCCGTCCGCAGGAAGCGTTTCTTGACCCAACTGTAGCGTTTCGCGTTGAAGGCGGCGGAGTCGGCAGGGGAGGAGAACTGCCGACCTCCGGTGAAGATCATGCGAAATCCCGGGGCCACCAGACGCGACGCGCCTTCGGGATCGGGAACCATGGACAGGTCGAGATATCGCTCGACGATGGCCTTCGCTTCGCTGACGGGATCGTTGGGCACGGTGGTGTCCTTTCCGGGATACGGGTCCGAAACGCCGGATCACGTTGCGGAAAGCAAGAGCCGCAGCCCTGCCGGGATCGGGACGACTCGGAAAAGTATGACCTCCGGTCTCTCGGGGTTCCAGAGCGGATCGGACTTCGGATCGGCCTCGTTGCCCATCGCATGAGAACCGCCTCCAAAATGAACTTTCGCGCGAGCGGCGCGCAGTCGGTCCGACCGGGACGTCACTCTTTGCAGAATGGATATTCCGAACCGCGTCGTCAGATCCGAACTGCCTGGCCGTCATATGTGCAGGTCCGCAAAGAATTCCGGACCTGGCAAGTGTATTGTGCGCTGACACGCTGCGCGGCATACTCCAGCCATTGTATTCTGATCGGCGGCCCGGATTGACCATGAGCGCACATCTCCATGAATACTTCGGAGCGCCCGAGCAACAAGCTCTGCAGCAGCGTGCGGATCATGTCTGGACCCTGTTGAAGGATGATCCCCGGTTCTGCTGTCACGGCCGCGCTGTTGGTCTGGCCGAGGCAAGCGCGGAGACCATCGAGACGCAGGTTGCCCTTGCGAAGCTGCAAGGGGCCTGTTCCGTCGAGGGGGTGCCAAAAGCTCTGGCCGGAACGCGGCACGCCGCGCTGGCCGGGGCCGGGCTCAAGACCGACCAGTTCGACGTCTGGTGTGGAGACGGCGGGGCGCTGAGCGCAGCGGAAGAGGTGATCCGGTCGATCGCATGGCCTTCCGATCTGGAAATCGTCTCGGTCGATGGCTCGACGTCCGGGGAAGACATGGCGCAACTCGATGCGCTCACGCAGTCCTGCGGTGTCCTGCTGCCGATGGGCGCGTTCATGCGCGGCCATCGCCGCCCTGCGGTTTGCCTGTTTGCCCGGGACAGCGCGGGACGGATCGTCGGATCCACCGCCGCTGTCGCGCAATTCCATCCCGGCAGTCCGAAGGCCGGCACCGTCTGGTGGGGCATGCTGGCGACGGATGAGGCCCGGCGCGGTCAGGGGATTGCCGTGTTGCTGGGCGCGCATTCCATGCTCGCGATGCGGGACCGGTTCGGATACGAGCAGGTCTTCACCGGCATCCGCGAGGGCAACACCCCGTCGGAGCGGCTGTGTGGCAAGCTCGGCCTGAGCCCCTCGGACACTGTCGTGATCATCGCGATCGCGCCGGAGCTGTTCGCATCCGGGCGGGTCACCAAGTAGCTCTGAAAGGCTGGCCTGCCGCCTGCCGATCCGTAGGTTTCAGGTTTCCCTGAGCAGTTTCACCAGATCGGGCTGGGTTTTGTGAGACCGGGAGAAATCGAGGTCCATCCGGATGTGATCCAGGTGTTCGCGGGCCAGCGCCGCGGCCCGTTCGGCGTTTCGGGCCTGAATGGCGCCCAGGATCTTTTCGTGTTCGTCTTCGCGGCAGCAGGATGACTTGCCCGATCCGAACATGGCGACGATCAGGGACGTCCGCGTGACCAGTTCCCGCAGGGTCCGGATCAGGAAACCGTTTCCGGAGACCGTTGCGATGAGCACGTGGAACTCCCCTGACAGCCGAATGATCTCCTGTCGGTTGTCGGTGCGTCGCGCCGCCTTTTCCTTCTCGATATGGTCGGTCAGGGCAGCGAGCCCCTTTGCGTCTATGCGCTCGGACACTTGCGCGATCAGGCTCGGTTCGATGTGGGCGCGTGCCTCGAAGACCTCGTCCGCGTCTTTCTGCGTCGGGCTCGCCACGAAGGCTCCCCGGTTCGACCGCAACTCGACGATGCCCTGGCTTGCCAGCAGCAGCAACGCACGGCGCGCCTTCATCCGGCCCACGCCGAAGCTGTCGCAGATGGTCGATTCGCTCAGCTTGGTCATCGGGGCCAGCGTCTGCCGCATGACCGCACTGTAGATCCGATCCACGATCATGTGCTCATCGCCAAGCGACGAGTCCGCATCGAGAATTTTCTGTACTGCCAAACTGTTGGCCTCCGCTGTCCTGGGCTGTGACAGGTCTGTCTCAAGCACTGTAAAGCGAAGACCCATCTTCGAAAACAGTAAGTGACGTCGACAAGATGTCAAATTTTCGTTGACACAGATTGTTAACAATCGTCTTCTTTCGTCACCGCACCACGGTTGTGGACGCGCACAACCCGGCCCGAGGAGCGCCGGGGGAAGGTCAAGGGAGGAGAACACAATGAACCGCAGAACAATCCTGAAGTCTGCCGTGGCAGCCGCCGCCATGTCCGCGTTTGCGGCGGGCAGCGCGTGGGCAGAGAACCCCACATTGAAAATCGGCTTTGTCGGCGTGACAAGCGGTCCGGCAGCCGCCTGGGGCATTTCGAACCAGCGTTCGATGGAAACCCGCGCGGCCTGGATCAACGAGACCGGCGGTTACACCATCGGTGACACGACCTACGACATCGAGATCGTCTCCTTCGACGATCAGAAGGACCCGAAGCGGGCCATCGCCGGCATGGAGAAGATGGCGCAGGAGGGCATTCACTACGTGGTCGGCCCCAACGTGGATGACGGCGCCGCCGCCGTGCGTCCGGTGGCGGAGGCGAACGGGATCATGTATTTCCCCTATGCCTTCCCGAAGGAGCTGTACACCGCACCCGCGTCGAACGCCGTGCTTGGCATGGTCGCCAACTATCAATCCGGCCCGGCGATCTACAAGCACCTGATGGAAAACAACGGGGTCAAGACCGTCGCCTTCATCGCAGCCAACGAATCCGATCCGCTCAGCCAGCGCGATGGCGGTGTTGCCGCTGCGAAGGAACTGGGGCTGGAGGTCGTCTCCGACAACGTGACCTATCAGGTGGACACCACCGACTTCACCCCGGTTCTGACCCCGGTCCTGCGCAGCCAGCCTGACCTCCTGGTGCTCTCCGGCGTGTCGCCCGCCAATGCGCCGCAGCTGATCCGGTCGGCCCGAGAGCTTGGCTTTCAGGGCCTGATCTCGACCGAAACCGCGCAGGACGCGCAGGTTCTAGAGGAAGGCGCAGGTGACCTGGCCAATGGCTTCATCTCCGTGGGCGGCGCCTCGACGCCGGAGCTGGCCTCCGATGCGATGCGGGAATTCGTGCAGCGCTATACCGACATGTTCGGAGAATACAACGACGAGTCGAACACCAAGGTCTACGCGCTCGAATACATTCTCGAGACGCTGAAGATGAACCCTGCGGCCATCGACGACGTCACCGCGTTCCAGACCACGATGGACACGTTCGAGGCTCCGAACCCCTACATGGTGGGCGACGCCAAGCTGCGCTATGTCGGAGAAAGCTCCTTCGGCCAGAAGCGCCAGGTCGCCGTGCCGCTGGTGGTCAACGTCTACCAGGACGGCAAGTTCGACACGCTGTTCGTGGCCGAAGTCGACTGACCCGATCACTCCCGCCCGGCCAGCATGCGTGTTGACCGGAACTCCAAGACCTCCGGGCCCCAGTAGCGGGCCCGGAGCCTGAAAACGTCATGACCCAACGGGGGTGGAATGGAACAGATACTGGCAAACGGTGTCTACCTGGGCGCGCAATATGCGATGATCGCCCTTGGTTTGACCCTGATCTTTGCGCTGATGAACGTGCTCAACTTTGCCCATGGCCAGATGTATGTGCTGGGCGGGTTCGTCACCTACACGATCTACGGGCAGCTTGGTCTGCCCTTTGTCGTCGGACTGGTGGCGTCCTGCGTGACACTGTTCATCCTGGGGGCCCTGATCGAAAGGTTCCTGTTTGCCCCCGTGATCAAGCGATCCTCGCGCGAGGAGAGCACCATGCTGCTCGCGGCGGGGCTCGCCTTCTTCTTCGATGCGGTGATCCTGCTGGTCTTCGGTGAAAAGCAGCGCGGTGTGCCGAAGATCGTGAACGGGGTCTTCAACTGGGATTTCCGGTTGATCATGCCCTATGACCGCATCCTGATCTGCGTGCTGGCGATCCTGTCGATCGTGTCTTTCATCCTCTTCATGCAGTACTCCCGAACCGGCCGGGCGCTGCGGGCGCTGGCCCAAGACCGGACCGCCGCGCAGCTGATGGGCGTGAATGTCGACCGCTATTCGATGATCGGCTTTGCCCTCGGCGCTATGCTGGCCGGGCTGGTCGGCGGGCTGCTGGTCACCATCACCGGGGTCAATCTCGGCATGGGCGGGCCGACCTCGATCAAGGCCTTCATGATGGTGATGATCGGCGGCGCTGGGGTGATCTCCGGAGCGATTGCCGGGGGTATCATCCTCGGCTTCATGGAGGCCATCGGCCTCGCCGTTCTTTCCCAATATGGCGACATCACCTACCTGCTGATCTTTGTGTCGCTGATGATTTTCCTCGCCATCCGGCCGCAGGGCCTGATGGGCAAGCCGTGGGGATGACCATGCTCAAACTCTCGACGTTTCAATGGGTTGGCCTTGCGGTCTTCTTTCTCGCGGTGTTCGTCATCGTGCCGATGACGATCGCATCCTCGGGCCGCACCGACCTGTTCTTCACCCTGACGTCCGTCGGCCTGCTGGCGATTGCCAGCGCCGGGGTCTGGCTCACCTTCTACATCGGCCGGATCAATATCGGGCAGGGCGCCTTCGCGCTGCTCGGGGCCTATGTCTCGGCCATCCTCGTGACCAAGGCGGGCGTGTCCTTCTGGCTGTCGCTGCCGCTTGCCGGACTGTTCGCGGCCCTCGTCGCCGTGCTGATCGGGCTGCCGATCCTGCGACTGCGCGGGGTGTATTTCGCGATGATCACGCTGGTTCTGACGCAGGTCTTTACCCTGACCGCGCTGGCGCTGCCGATCACCAACGGCGCAAAGGGCATCACCTCGATCCCGCTGCCGGGCGGTGTCTCGGTCTTCGGCATCACGCTGATCCCGGATTTCGCCACACTCGAAAACCCGCGACAGGCGTTCTACTTCACCACCGCCGTGCTGATGGTGCTGACCTATGCGGCGCTCTACCGGATCGTGAACTCGCGGCTCGGGCACCTCTGCCGGTCGATGCAGCAGAACGAGGAACTCGCCAGCTCCATCGGGGTCAACATCTCGTACATCCGGGTGCTGATCTTCGCGATCTCCTCCTTCTTTGGCGGCATCGGCGGCGCGATGTTCGGGTCGATTGCACAGTCCGTCTACCCGTCCAGTTTCCAGGTCGCGGACAGCGTGAACTTCATGCTGAACTGCTTCCTCGGCGGGCTGGGTTATGTCTTCGGGCCGATGCTGGGCACGCTGGTGCTGTATTTCGGCTGGGACCTGCTGTTCGAACTCGGCAAGTACCAGATGCTGATTTATTCCAGCCTGCTGATCATCCTGATGCTGTTCCTGCCCAACGGCCTGCTGAGCCTGCGGATGTCCGGGAAGGGAGCGTCGAAATGAGTGCGCTTCTCGAAGTGCGGCACGTCACCCGGAAATTCGGTGGCCTGACCGCGAACAACGACATCAGCTTCGACGTCAAGGAATACGAGATTCTGTCGGTGATCGGCCCGAACGGCGCCGGCAAGTCCACCCTGTTCAAGATGATCTCCTCCTTCCTGCCGACCACCAGTGGCGAGGTGCTCTACAAGGGCGAGCGGATCTCGAACCTCAAACCGCATGTCGTCGCGCGAAAGGGGATCGTGCGGACCTTTCAGGAGACCACGATCTTCAAGTCGATGACCGTGCGCGAAAGCATCGTCGTCGCCCAGCATCTGCGTGCCAAGGCCTCGCTGGCCGGGTATTTCTGGGGCAGCCGGACCGCGCAGGAGGATGTCGAGAGTTTCGGCAGCTATGCCGACGACCTGATCGACTTTCTCGGGATGAGCGCGATCGCCAACGAACAGGCGTCCAACCTGCCGCAGGGCAACCTGCGCGCGCTCGGCATCGCCATCGGCCTGGCCACGGACCCCAAGGTCTTGTTGCTGGACGAGCCGTTTGCCGGGATGAACCACGACGAAACCATGCGGATGGTCGATCTTGTCCGAAAGGTCCGGGACGAACGCGGTGTCACGGTGCTGCTGGTCGAACACGACATGCCCGCCGTGATGAAGATTTCCGACCGGATCGTGGTGCTGAATTTCGGCGAGAAGATCGCCGAGGGCACACCCGTGGAAATCCAGAACGACGAACGCGTGATCGAAGCCTACCTGGGCAGCGCCGATGACGAGATTGGGATGTAGGCCATGAGCAAGATGTTGGAATTCAAGGATGTCGAGCTTTACTACGACCATGTCTATGCGCTCAAGGGCGTCTCCATCGCGCTGGAACAGGGAGAAACCGTCGCGCTGATCGGCGCGAACGGTGCGGGCAAGAGCTCGATCCTGCGGGCGATCACCGGCCTCGCGAAGCCGCGCTCGGGCAGCGTGGCATTCGAGGGCAAGCGGATCGACGGCATGAACCCGGCGGACATCGTCGCCGGTGGCATCGCCATGGTTCCGGAGGGCCGCCGCGTCTTTCCCTACATGAGCGTGCGGGACAATCTGCTGATGGGGGCGTTTACCCGGGGCAAAGGTTCGGGCGTTCAGGACACGCTGGACAGCGTGCTGCAGCGCTTTCCCCGGCTCAAGGAGCGCTACAAGCAATCGGCGGGCACCCTGTCAGGAGGCGAGCAGCAGATGATGGTGATCGGCCGTGCGCTGATGGCCAAGCCGCGCCTGCTGCTGCTGGACGAGCCGTCGCTCGGGATCGCGCCGAAACTGGTGCAGGACATCGCGCGGTCCATCGTGGCCATCAATCGCGACGAGGGCGTGTCGGTGCTGCTGGTCGAGCAGAATTCGCGCATGGCGCTGTCGATTTCCCACCGGGCCTATGCGCTGAGCACCGGCAATGTCGTGATCGAGGGCCGGTCAAAGGACCTGCTGCACGACGACCGGATCAAGGCCGCCTATCTTGGCGGCGATATGTAGGACCAAGACATGAAACTCCTGCTGATCAATCCCAACAGCACCGCGTCGATGACCGAAAAGGCCGCGGTGGCTGCCCGCAAGGTCGCCCGTCCGGACACCGAAATCGTCGCGACCAACCCGGCCCAGGGTCCCTACAGCATCGAGGGCTTCTACGACGTCGCCCTGTGTCTGCCCGGACTGCTGGAAGAGGCGGCCCGGCATGATGATGTCGATGCCGTCATCATCGCCTGTTTCGACGACACCGGCCTCGATGCGATGCGCTGTCTGGTCGACGTGCCGGTCATCGGCATCGGCGAGGCCGGGTACCACGCGGCCGCGATGCTGGCGCATCGGTTCTCGGTGGTGACGACGCTCAGCCGGTCAGTCGCCGGCATCACGGACAATCTGGCGCGATACGGGCTGGCGGCGAAATGCGCCAGCGTCCGCGCGACCGACATCCCGGTGCTGAAGCTCGAAGAGGGAGATCCCGCCTGCCTCGATCTGATCCGCGCGGAAATCGCCGCGGCGATCCGCGAGGACAAGGCCGAGGCCATCGTTCTGGGCTGTGCCGGCATGGCGGACCTGATGCAGCAACTCTCCGCGGAGTTCGGATTTCCGGTGATCGACGGCATATCCTGCGCGGTCGGCATGGCCGAAGCGCTTGTCGCTGCGGGTTTGTCCACTTCCAAGGCGGGCGCCTACGCGCCGGCGGTCGACAAACGACCGGTCATAGCGGCGGCGCTCTGACGGACTTCCGGCGGCTGGCTCCCGGGGGCCAGCGCCGATCGCCTGCCATGTCAGCAGCCGGAGACGCAGCCTGTCGCGCCGCATCGGATCGAAGGGCAGGAGCGCCCGCACAGAACACCGATGCAGGTCTTGCAGCGGCGTGGGCCAGGGGCCCGGAGGACCTCGAAGCAGCGGCAGGGCTGGCAGGCTCTGAACAGTCTCGAACCTGACAGGGGTCTCCTTTGCAAGGGCTCACGGCGTCGACGCACCTTTCTGCGCAAGCTGCCGCTGCGTTGCACCGCGAGGGTCACTGCAGACGCGCCGGAGAAGACCTTGTCGAATTCCGTCATGCCAGCATCGACAGCAACTCTGCCGCCCGCACCGCTCCATCCGGGCCAAGATCGACCGGCGGACGTCGCCGCGGATGGGCGACACGGTCCGCCAGCCAGTCCGCCGCCGCCTGTTCCTGGCCCGGCTCCAGCCCATGGCCAAGACCTGGTCCCCATTGGCGCACCCGCGCCTGCTGATCGTCGAAACTTCGCGGGATGGCCGCCAGCAGGGCTGGCGTGTCTGTCCCGGCCAGCTCCAGCACGGAGTTGTATCCTGCGGTGGAGAGCACCACGTCAGCCCGCTGGAACAACGCATCGAGCCGGCTTCCCGGATCCAGCAACTGATCCGCTTCCGGCAACGCCTCGCCCGCGGCCCGCGGCCCAAGCGCCTGGTTGAGCCGGAACGGAACCTTGGACTGCGCCATCCGGATCACGCGGGACAGCACCGGGTACAGCGCCGCCCGCGTCTCCGGCGTCCCGCCGCCACCCGTCGCCAACAGAACGCCGACCGGAGTGTCATCGGGACGGCGCGGCGTAGTTTTCCTGGCGATCCAGCCCACGCTGTCCACCTTGCACGAAAGCACGGCATGGCGCGGTGGTATCCAGTGATTGGCCGGGTTCGGCACGATGATCCGATCCCAGGCCACCCCGCCTTCCAGTGCCAGCTTCGGTATCCGGTCTTCCGGCGTCTCTCTCAGGATCAGCACCCGCCTGCGCGCCACGTTTCGCAATCCGGGCACAACCATCATGTCTGAGACGGCCAGTGTCGCCCGCGCCCTGTGCGCGGCCTCGGCCATGCCTCCCCGGTCGACGACGATCACCCGATCGAATGCCCCGAGCCCGCCGCCGAGCGCCCCGGTCGCCTCCGCGTTGCAATACAGGCCCATGTCGCCCCCGAATCCGCCGGCACGCAACGCCTGCGCAATCGTTCCAATCCGCTGCAGGTGCCCCAGTCCCGACTTTGCAGAGGCAAAGAACGCAATTCTCCCGTTGCCCACTCCGACCGCTCCTTGAAGACTGTCCGCAGAATACTCGACCCGCCATCGCGTTTGGAAACACCGGCGCACCGGCAATATGGGGCATATGCCCCTTTGGACGTGTCTGCGGGGACAATTGCGGTAGTCGGTCACCCGGACATCGCGTGCCGAATAACCCGATCGAATCCCTTGAAAGCTGCCGTCGCTGCCGACGTCCGGGGCGCTGGCCGGTCTCGCCTCGGCGACAGCGCCAGGGTCCGCGGGATGCCGCCGTCGATCGAAGTATTTTGCGCCATGACGAGACAAACCTTGCAAACTGCATCGAAAACACGCATGTGTGCCGTGTTATCGTTTTTCTCTGCGACCCTCTGCTCCCGTTCATCCGGCTTCAGTCGATCTCTCAGTCTGACTTTGCCGGGCTGCCGCATTCTGTGGGCAGCACTTGAACAGGAGACCACGGATATGGCCAATGGCACCGTGAAATTTTTCAATTCCCAAAAAGGCTTCGGCTTCATCGAAACGGCAACGGGTGGCAAGGACGTCTTCGTCCACATCTCCGCTGTCGAACGCGCGGGACTCACCGGTCTTTCGGACGCCCAGAAGGTGACGTTCGATGTAGAAACCGGCCGTGACGGTCGCGAAAGCGCGACCAATCTGGCGCTGGCCTGAACGATTGGGGCCGTGGGCGCGTCCTGCGCGCACGGCCCGACCATTTGCGGGACCGGGTTCGTCAATGCCCGGACAAACGCCGCGCCGCGCAGCCGTGACAGGCGCCATCGCGACAGCCTTGGGCATGTGTCTCGAACCCTGAGAACGAAATGCGGGGCTACCAAAGCCCCGGTTGGCGCCGCCGATCCGTGTGTTTCCTGCCGATTGGCCGACCCGTTGCGTTGGCCTGCCTGTCCCGGCCGGTGTGGTCGAATCGTCTGGCGGCGCGATCCTTTTTCGCCTTCCATGCAATGCGGTCAGGCGTTTTCTTCGAACTGCGAGAAGTCCGGTACGGGCCGGTCATCAAGGCCGCTCTCTGGCGTTCAGTCCCGGTCTTCACGGACTCGATACGGCGGGCGAACGCGATCGCCGATGCGTTTTCCGATCTCTGTCTGGCGTTGGTGACCGGGCATTGGCCCCGGGTTTCTCCGCCTGGTCCCGCAACCCGCGCAGCGTTTTACGTGGCCTCAGGGCACCGCCCTGATGGTCCCATCCCTCGACCCAAAGGAGCCAAAGCATGCCGACCAACGTTCCAAGAAGACGCGCCGATGCCGTTCAGGACCCGTTCAGAAAAATGCCCAAGGCCAAGAAGCCCGCGGAGCAGCCGAAGGACGTTCCCGCCGTCCTTCTTGGCGAGCACAGCCGCTATCAGATCAAGTCGGGCTGGCTCGCGGGGACATTCGTCGCCCGCGCGTTTCCGAAACCGCCGACGACGGCGCGCGGCATGATCGCCGAGGCGACTGGCGCGACGGAAGAGGCCGCGATTTCCGCGCTGCACGAGGTGATCGACGCGCGGGAAGATCGAAGGACGGGCGAACGGCGAAGGGATCCTCAAAACGGCGTCGATGTCCCCAGCGTCGAAGAATACGTGGAAGCGGTCCGTCAGGTCACCCTGTCCGGCCCGCAACGCGCCATGCTGACTGCCCTGTCTCTGGCGGGGGAGGACGGTCTGGCGGACTCGCGCATGGCTTACGCTGCGGGCTACAAGTCCGAGACTTCGGCCAACAGGTCCTTCGCGGCGACGGGCTTGCTGATCGCCGAATATCTTTCCGCAGGCACTGAGGCCGAGGATGCCCCGATCACCCGCGACGGCACCGCAATTCTCGGATTCAGAGGCGCAACGGCGACCGAAGACGCGACGGGCAACTGGATTCTGCACCCGGAACTCCGCAAGGCGGTGCGTCTGGCCATGTAGTCCAATTGGATCACGGCTTCACCTGAGACCCCTTGGCAGCATGAGGCGGTGTTTCGCGCCTGCGCGCGGATCGCGGCACAGACCGCGAGCGTCTCAACGACTGCGGGCCGGCCGGGCGCGGGCCGAAGCGGCAAGACCCGCTCCATCCGAAACGATGCCGTATCCGCCGCTTTGGCGAATATTCGCCAAACTGCGGGCGGCGAACTGCCACGAAACGTCATTTGCACGGCAATTCTTGGCCGACGCACGTTCGGAAGGGGCGTAACCTTCGAGTATCTCGAAGAGGAGTCGGGAGAAATTTTGGGCACCGTGCCCGCAACGGGAGGACGAACATGACAGAATCTATTAGCCGCAGGGCATTTGGCCTGCTTGGGACCGCTTTTGCCGTGGCTGCCGGCCTTGGCGCGCCAGCGATGGCGCAAAGCCAGCTGTCCATTGCGACCGGCGGGACAGGCGGCGTGTATTACCCGATGGGCGGCGGTCTGGCCGAAATCATCAACACCCACATCGACGGATACTCCGCCACGGCCGAAGTCACCGGCGCGTCGGTGGAGAACATGGGCCTGATCGCACGCGGCGACGCGGATCTCGCCATCGGCCTCGCCGACACCGTGGCACAGGCCTATTCCGGCACGGGCCGCTTCGAGGGGCAGCAATTGCCGATGATCCGCGGTCTGGCGTCGCTCTATGCCAACATGGTGCAGATCGTGGCGCTCAAGGACTCCGGCATTGCCTCGCTCGACGATCTGCGCGGCAAGCGGGTGTCCATCGGCGCACCGGGGTCCGGGACCGAGGTGAACACCAACGCGATCCTCGCGGCGAACGGCATCAGCTACGACGACATCGAAGAACAGCGCCTGAACTTCAACGAAACCGCCGACGCGCTGTCGAACGGGGACATCGACGCCGGTTTCTGGTCCGTGGGGGCGCCCACGTCCTCGATCCTCAACCTTGCGACGACGCAGGACATCGTGATCCTTGCCCTGACCGAAGCCCAATTGGACGCAGCCATGGCCGCGGATGCGACCTTTGCGAAGACCACGCTTCCGGGCGGCAGCTATACCGGCGTCGACGAAGACATCACCGTGCTGGGCATTCCGAACGTGCTGACGGTCTCGTCCGAAATGTCGGATGACGTGGCCTACAACATTACCAAGGCGATGTTCGAGAACATTGCAGAGCTGCAGGCAGTGCATCCGGCGGCACGCGAGACGACGGTCGAGTTCTCGCTGTCGGCAACGCCCGTGCCGCTGCATCCCGGTGCAATCCGCTACTACGAAGAGATCGGCGCCACCATTCCGGATAAACTCCGTCCATGATCGACGCGCTATGGGGAGGGGGAGTCAGACGGCTCCCTCTTCTCGTTCTGCTGCTGTCGCCGGTGCCGGCGGGGGCGGATGCGCTGACGGCGACGCTTGTGGACGGCCCCGAAATTGCCCGCTTCGACGTTCCCGAAGGCACCGGGTGGTGCGTGCTCTGGAACCATTCGGTCAAGGGCTTTCCGGTTTCCGATTGCTACGAGAACCGGGCGGGCCGGATGGTCCTTGTCACCGCGCATCTTCCCGATTTCGCAGCCGGTCTGGATCACATCCCCGGACGCGGACGCCAGGTGACAGACGGGCAGGGCGGTTATTTCATTCTCGACATCAATGAGCCGGTCCCGGGCAATGCCTATATTCTGCGCCCCGGTGCCGGTCCCGTAAATCACCGCCTGCAGGTCGGAGACAGCATTGTCTCCCTGTCCGCGGTCGCGCAGCACCAACGGGTGCGGATCGCGCTGGAAAGGAAACAGGACCGATGACCACCACCACAGAGGACCCTCTTGCCCCGATCGAGCAGCCGAGGACGGTTGTGCGCGCGATCGCGGTGATCGGTATCGCCCTCTCGCTCTTTCAGCTTTACACGGCCGGGCTGCAGCCGCTGGGGCTGTTCTTTCAACGGCCCATTCACCTCGGCTTTGTCCTGGTGCTGTGTTTCCTGATCCATCCTGCTTTTGGACGCCACCGCACACGCGGGGTGGCGGGATGGATCATCGACGGCGCGCTGATCGTGATGAGCATCGGCGCCGGCGCCTGGGTGCCGCTCAACATCGACACCATCGCCAACCAGATATTCCCGCGCACCATCGACATCGTCATGGGCGTCGCGACGATCATCGTCGTGCTGGAAGCCGCCCGGCGGGCGGTTGGCCTGGGCATGACGCTGATCGGGGTGGTGTTCCTGATCTATGCCTTCGCTGGTAACCGGGGCGGGCTGCCCTTTCTGGCCGACTGGATGCCCGGCATCCTGAACCACCGCGGCTATTCGCTGGACCGGCTGGCCAGCCAGATGACCCTCGGCGCCGAAGGCATCTTCGGCATTCCGCTGGGGGTCGCGGCGACCTTTGTCTTCATCTTCGTCCTGTTCGGCGCATTTCTCGAAGTCACGGGGGCGGGCAAGTTCTTCATCGACCTCGCCTATGCCGCCGCCGGCAAACAGCGCGGCGGCCCTGCCAAGGCGGCCGTGATCGCCAGTGCGGGCATGGGCTCGATTTCCGGATCGGCCATTGCCAATGTGGTGACGACCGGGGCCTTCACCATTCCGCTGATGAAGAAGCTGGGTTACCGACCCGCGCAGGCCGGCGGGATCGAGGCCGCCGCCTCGACCGGCGGGCAGATCATGCCACCGCTGATGGGGGCCGGTGCCTTTCTGATGAGCGAATACACCAGCGTTCCGTACGTCGACATCGTCCTGATCTCGATCTTCCCGGCGGTGCTGTACTTCGGCACGGTGTACCTGCTGGTGCACATCGCCGCGGTCAAGCAGGGCATGACCGGGCTTGCCGCCGAAGACCTGCCCGATACCCGCAAGGTCCTGGCCGAAGGCTGGCACTTCCTGCTGCCGCTCGTAGCGCTGGTCGCCTTGCTGGTGGCGGGCTATTCGCCGATGCGGGTGGGTTTCTACGCCATCCTGTCCATCATCGCCGCGGCCTCGGCCCGGGCGCTCTGGACGTTCGTGGCCTCCGGTCCAACGGCATCGGGCTTCGTCGATCTGTGCAAACGCGGCATCGGCCTGACCGTCGAGGCGCTCGACCTCGGGGGGCGCAATGCGGTCGCGGTGTCCGTGGCCTGCGCGGTAGCGGGCATCATCGTGGGTGTCGTGGGGCTGACAGGCCTCGGGCTGAAATTCTCGGCCATGATGATTGCCTTTTCCGGTGGCAACATCGTCCTCGCGCTGATCCTTGTTCTGCTGGCCAGCCTCGTTCTGGGTATGGGTCTGCCGGTAACGGCGGCCTATATCGTGCTGATCATCCTCGTGGGCCCGGCGCTGACCGAGCAATTCGGCATCCCGCTTTTGATCGCGCATCTGGTGGTGTTCTGGTACTCTCAGGACAGCAACGTGACGCCGCCCGTGGCGCTCGCGGGATTTGCCGGTGCCGCGATTGCCGGGTCGAAGCCGATGGAGACAAGCGTTCAGGCATGGAAATACGCCAAGGGCCTCTACCTGATCCCGCTGTTCATGGTGTTCAACGAGGAAATCATCGTTGGCGGTCCTTTGCCCCTGGTCCTGTGGGCGGGCGCGGTCGCGATCCTGGGACTGGTGGCCTTTGCGGCCGTGCTCGAAGGCTTCCTGTTCCGGCCCGTTCCGGTCTGGGTCCGGGTCTTGCTGGTGCCGGGTGTCGTGGCCCTGTTCTGGCCGGATCTGGGGATCGAGGCGGCAGGCTTTGCCCTGGTCGCCTTGCTGCTGACCATGAACTGGGCGCAGGCGCGGCGGGACAGGGACCTGCCCGGCGGTCCGCCCCGGGCGCAGGCCGCGCCGGACCTCTGAAGCCATGATGCTGGTCCGGCCGCTGAGTCTTGCGGCGCTTGTCGGGGCGCTGGTCTGGGTTTTCGCCCAGAACCTCTCGCTCGGCCTCGCACGCACCGAACTGGACCAAACCCTGCTTCTGACCGAACGCGCGGTCGAGGCGGAGGTGGAGCGCTTGCGTTCGCTCCCCTCCGTCGCGGCCGAGGACGTGCGTGTGCGCAACGCGCTGGCCGGGGTCGGCGCGTTGCAGGCCGCCAATATCTACCTGGAGACGGTCGCGGTTCACGTGCAGGCCGGAGACCTGTTTCTGATCGACGCGCGCGGTGACACCATCGCGGCGTCGAACTGGAACAGGCCGGGCAGTTTTGTCGGTCAGAACTACGGCTTCCGGCCCTATTTCCAGGAGGCGATGGAGCATGGACAGGGCCATTTCTACGGCATTGGCGTGACCACCGGCGTGCCGGGATATTTCCTGGCGAAGCGGATCGACGTCGGTGACGCGCGGGGCGTGCTGGTGGTCAAGATGGATTTGCGCCCGTTGCAGGCGATCTGGCGCACGGCGGATGCGGATGTCGCCCTGGCCGATGAGAATGGTGTGGTGTTCCTGTCGGCGCGTCCCGATTGGGAGTACCGTCCGCTGAGACCGCTCCGCCCCGATACACTTGCGGAACTGGCCGTCACACGCGCGTTCGCGGGCGTGGACCTGGCTGCGGCGGAACCGCTTCTGGCGGAACCGTCGGACCCGGAAGATGCGGCGGGGAACGGCTGGATCGGACGCATCGCCACGATGCCGTCGACGGGCTGGCAAGTGATTGCCGCCCGTTCCACGTCCGGGCTGCAGTTGCTGTCCCTGGGTGCGGCGGTGCTGGCCATGTTCGCGACGCTTGCCCTCGTCGGAACCTTGAAGGCCTGGGACCAACGCCGGCAGATTATCGCATTGCGGCTGTCACAATCCGACAAGCTGGAGTCCATGGTCCGTGCCCGCACCGCCGATCTGGCGCGGGAGATCGAGGCCCGAACCCAGGTGGAGGTCGACCTGCGTGCCACGCAGCAGGCGCTCGTTCACACTGAAAAGATGGCCGCTCTTGGCCGCATGTCCGCTGCGATCGTGCATGAGATCAGCCAACCCCTCGCCGCGATGGAGGCCACGCTGTCGGCGGCGGAACTGGGCCTGACCAAGGGCGATACCGCCACGGCCACCCGGCTCGACAAGGCGCGCGGGCTGATCCGCCGCATGCAGCGCACGACGAAACATCTTAAGAGCTTCGCTCGCAAGGACGTTGCGGAGCGCTCGCTGATCGACCTTGGCGCACCCGTGGCTTCGGCGCTGGAACTGGTCGCGCCCCGGGCGCGGGACATTGGTGTCGTGCCGGTGTTTCACACACCGGGCGAAAGGATCGAAGTGATGGCCGGTGTCGTCCGCATCGAACAGGTCGTGGCCAACCTCTTGCTGAACGCTCTCGACGCGGTGGCCGGTTTTCCAGACGCACAGATCACCGTCACGCTTGCGGCCGGGGACGGCCTGGCCCGGCTTTGCGTGGCGGACACGGGCAAGGGCATTCCCGAAGCCGACCTGCCAACAGTCACCGAGCCGTTCTTTTCGACCAAGGTCAGCGGGGAGAGCCTCGGTTTGGGCCTCGCGATCTGCAAGGCGATCCTGTCCGATTTTCATGGCACGCTCGACATCGAGTCCGAACCGGGCAGGGGCACAGAGGTCACCGTCTCCATTCCCCTCGCCATCGCAACCGGAGCAGAGGCCGCATGAGCGCACGCATTTTCATTGTCGATGACGATGAGGATCATCTTTCGGCACTGGCCGACCTGATGGACGCCTCGGGATACACCGTGCAAACCTTCGGCGGGGCTGCGGCTGCCCTTGCGGCGATGACGCAACAGCCGGATCTTGTCATCACCGATCTGCGTATGCCGAACATGGACGGAATCGCCTTGCTCAAGGAACTCAGGCTGCAGAAACAGGTCGTACCCGTCGTGCTGCTCACAGGTCACGGCGATGTCGGCCACGCGGTTGACGCCATTCGGGCGGGCGCTGAGGACTTCCTCGAAAAACCCTACGAGTCCGCGCACCTGCTGGCGGTCATCCGTCGCACGCTGGAGGCGCAGGCGACGCGCAACGAGGTCGCCCGCCTGCAACAGGTTCTGGCCGAGCGCGCCGACGACAGCATCCTTGGACGGTCGCGTGCGATGCAACGATTTCGCAAGCGCATTTCCGTGCTGGCGTCGGTCGATCTGGACGTGCTCATCACCGGCGAGACCGGCACGGGCAAGGAACTGGCCGCCCGCGCCATCCACGCCGCAAGCACGCGGTCTGATGGGCCGTTCGTGGCACTCAATTGCGCGGCATTGCCGGAAACCATGGCGGAAACCATTCTGTTCGGCCATGCCGAGGGCGTTCTTGCGCATGATGCCGCAGGGCGGGTCGGCAAGCTGGAGGCGGCGCAGGGTGGCACGCTGATGCTGGACGAGGTCGAAACGATGCCCGGGGGCATTCAGGCCAAGCTCTTGCGGGTCTTGCAGGAACGCAGTTTCGAGCGACTGGGCGACACGGTCGCGCGGCCCCTCGACGTGCGGGTGATCGCGACATCGAAAACCAACCTGCGCGTGCTCGATACGTTCCGGCCGGATTTCTTCTATAGGCTGGCCGGAGCGGAACTGACGACACCAACCCTGCGTGAAGCGGGCGAGGACATCCCCCTGATCTTTGCCCATTACGCCCAGCTTGCCGCCCGCCGCTATGGCCGGGAGGCGCGGAAACTGCCCTGGGCGCTGGCACAAACTCTGAAACGCCAGGTCTGGAGCGGCAATGTGCGCGAGTTGAAGACCAGCGCCGAGGCCTATGCGCTGGGGCTGGCGGAGTTCGAAGGCACCGGCGCACCCGCGTCCGCCCCGAAGACCCTTGCCGATCGTGTCGCCGAATTCGAAGCGCGTGAAATCTCCGCGGTTCTGGATGCCCATGCAGGCAACACCCTTCGCGCGGCGGAAACCCTCGGGCTGCCGCGCCGCACGTTAAACGACAAGATGCGACGCTACGCGATTTCTTCCGACGCCGAGCGCAAACCGGACGAAACCGGATAAGGTTGTCGAAACCGTCTCGTGTCCACGCCATGCCACGCACGGACTTCCTCGATGCCATCGCGAAAGTACAAGGCCGGCCCTTCGTGTTTGACCGTCCGGTTGGAGCGGTTGGCATGGGCGTAGTGCCGGGGCTTTCCGGGTTGATGTCGCCTGGGTGACGCCAGATTTTTTAGCCCATTCCGAAAGAGTGCCACCGATAACAGCGCCCGACCTTCCGGTCTGTCAGACAAGAACGAAGTCGGCGTCCGTCAACTGGCCGAGGTTCACGTTTTCGATCGTCACGTCGCCCTTGGCGAGGTGGAGGACCACGTCGCTCCCGACCTGGCTCATCGAGAGGTCCGCGAAGGTCGAAATCCCCGGCGAGGAGATCCGGATCACATCGATTCCGTCCTCGAAGTCCTTCACCGTGTCGTTCCCGTGAGACCAGTCGAAGACGAAGGTATCGGCATCGCTGCCCCCCCAGAGCACGTCGTCACCCGGCCCGCCGCGCAGTTCGTCGGCCCCGGCACCGCCATCCAGCGTGTCCGCTCCGTGGAACCCCGCCAGCAGATCCGCGCCGTCGCCGCCGAGAATCGAGTCATTGCCGGTGTTGCCCCAGAGCACATCGTCGCCCGCGCCGCCGTCCAGCGTATCGTCGCCGCCAAAGCCGCCCAGCGTGTCGTCGCCCGCGTCACCGAAGAGCTGGTCATCGCCGTACCCGCCGCCAACGACATCGTTGCCCAGATCGCCGTACATCGTGTCGTTGCCGTTTCCGCCGCCGAGGGTATCGTTGCCCCAGCCGCCATAGCCGATGTCGTCGTCGCCGCCGCCCCAGAGCGCGTCGTCGCCAAGGCCGCCCAACAGCGTATCGCGGCCCGCGCCGCCGCCGAGGGTGTCATGGCCTTCGCCGCCATCGAGGAAGTCCGCCCCGTCATGGCCGCCGAGCAGATCGTCGCCGGTCCCGCCCAGCAAGGTGTCGTCGCCGGTGTTGCCCCAGAGTTCGTCGTTCCCCGCGTTCCCGGCGAGATAGTCGTCCCCGGAATAACCGCCGAGCGTGTCGTTCCCGGCGTCTCCGTAGAGGGAATCGTCATCGCCGCCGCCCCAGACTTCGTCATCGCCATCGCCGCCCCGCAGCATGTCGTCGCCATTGCCGCCGCCGAGCGTGTCATTGCCCGCGCCACCCCATGCGCGGTCGCCACCATTGCCCCCCCAGATCGCATCGTTGCCGAGCCCGCCTGCCAGCGTGTCGATGCCATCGCCGCCGAGCAGCAGGTCATCGCCTTCTCCGCCGTCGAGGCTGTCATCGTCCGCCTCCCCGCCCAGGGTGTCGTTACCGGCTCCGCCCAGCAGGGTGTCGTTGAACCGCCCTCCGAAGAGGGAGTCGTTTCCGGCGCCCCCGTCGATGGAGTCGTTTGCGATATCCGCAAGGATGGTGTCGTCGCCTGCGCCTGCAAGGATCGTATCGTTGCTGGCGTACCGACTGGTTCGGGTGGTGGACACGCCACGCGAATAGGCCGCGAGAAAGTCGTCACCGCCGCCGAGCTCACCGTAGAATTTTTCGCCGGAGTACCAGATTTCCTCCGATCCGGCGCTGCCGTGAAAGACGGTTCGGAGCTGATTGGCGGTTGTGTCGTAGCTGGAGCCGAACCGGAAGACTTCGATTCCGGTGAAGGTTCCGGAATAATTGGTTCCGCTGTACGGGCCATATTCTCTCATCGTGCCGGCGGTCACGTCGACTTCCATGGCATCCACCAGCATGAGCACGTCGCGTCCGGGTCCGCCATCGACGTGGTTCAAGACGGCCACGTTCAGGGTATCGTCACCCGCGCCGCCGTTGATCTGTCCGGGGCCGAATTCGAAAGAGTCGTCCATACCGGCTTTGATGTAGTCGTTGCCGTCGCCACCCTCGATCGTCCCGGCACCGTCAATCCAGTCGTCACCCGGGCCGCCGTCGATGGTTCCCCATGAATCGAACGCCGTGATGGTGTCATTCCCGGCGCCGCCGGTGATGGTTTGCCACAGCATGATGGTGGTGTAGGAATTGGCATACTTCAATCCGGCCGTGATCAGGTCATCGCCGTCGCCGCCATGCAAGGCATTGTTGCCGAGGCCGCCGTCCAGCGTATCGTTGCCCGGGCCGCCATCGAGGATGTCATAGCCCGCACCGCCCAGCAGCAGATCGTTGCCAGCGTCACCGAAGAGCACGTCATTGCCGTCGCCACCCGCGAGATAATCGGGATCGTCGCCGCCGGTCAGGCTGTCGTCGTCCGGCCCGCCGATCAGCACGTCGCTTCCCGCACCGCCATCGACGGTATCGTTCCCGGCCAGCCCGTCGATGATATCGTCGCCGGGTCCCGCATCCAACGAATCGTCGCCCGTCGTCAGGTTCGTGACGACTGCGTTTTGTGACAGGTCGAAGACCGACCCGATGATCTGACCCCCAAGGCTTTGCATGCCGTTGAACGTCACGAGCACGTTGCCATCAGCCATGACATCGAAGTCGGTCTTGGTTGTCAAGGCGGGGCCATAGGTGAGTTCCACCGGTTCCGACACCGGCACACCCGCGGTATCGAACACCTGTCCGAATATCGTCTTCCCACCATAGTCATGCCAGGCAACGATCAAGGTGCCATTCGGCAACCGGATCGCAGAGTCGATGACACGATCGTCAAACGCATCCGCGAACATCGTGAATTCCGGCACCAGAACGGTACCATCCGCAGCCAGGATGACGGCCTTGTAGTCGGATCGCCCGACACCTGCGCTTTCCTCCCAGATCTGAATGACAGAGCCGTCTTCCAGAATCGTGATGAGTTTCATGTCGTAGCCATTCGGGGCACTCACCGGGATTGTCATCGCCGTTCGCAGACTGCCGTCGAGATCAAAGGTCGTGACGATCATATTGTCCCCGTCGCGGTACACCGTTGCGAGACTGCCATCGTCGAGCTGGACAAAAGGTATCGGCTCGTTGGCGTATCCTCTCGTGACGTTCGCAGTGCTGACCGGGGCAAGCGTCTGCCCTCCGATCATCGTTCCGGAGGCGTCGAACTGCTGGAAATAGATCGCCGTTCTGTCGCTATCCCAGACGATCAGGTATCCTCCGTCGTCGAGCGGAATGATATCAGGATCGTATTCGAACCCTGTCGTCAGCGTGTTGACCTGTGTTTCTGCTCCCGCAGGCAGACCGTTGGCATCGTAGACTTGCTGGTAGATGTTGCCATCGGCGCGAGAACTCCAGGTGACCACGAAACCGCCGGTTGGCAGAGCGCCGACGCGAATTTCGTTGGTGAAACCGTTCAACTCGACAACGCCGCCAATCGGGGTTCCGTCCGCGGTGAAGCGTGCGCCGAGGACCCGGGTATTCTGCACGATGTTGCTGAATTGCGACCCATCCCACGCAACCCAGACCACCATCACGGTGCCGTCGGTCAGAACCGTGCTCTGAATGGAAAGCGGTTCTCCGAGGTTTGAATAATCGATGTTCCAGGTGCTCGGGGTGGGTAGAAGTCCAGCAGTAGCCATAAAGGAAAACTCATTTTATCAGTGTATTACAACTCCGTCAGACCATAGGCGGCGCCTTGGCACAATCGCTTTCTGACGCGACTTGACGTCAAGCGGCCTCCTGTTGAATCGTGTCGCCTGCGCAGCCTGTTCCAAAGCCCGTGCTGAAACGTGCTAATCCATGAGATGCCGAAACGGGAGCTGCGTCGTGACCCGCCCCTTCCCGTTACGAGATCGAGGGCAAGCTGGCGCCATTCCCGTATCGGCTCCAATAGAAAGATTACGGGACGAGGCTTTTGGGGGGTTGGGTGTTTCGTTTGAGAATGCCGCAAATTTCGTGATCAGCGAGCATGGGAGAATTGTGAAGGAGGTGCAGTTGGCCAACGAGCGCCGAGGCGCTGTTACGCCCGAACCGCATTCCCGGTCCGGAGGCGGAAAGAACCGGCCGCCAACTGGCAGGTCAGGGTCGTGAGCGGCCGAGTCGAACCGCGTTGCCGCACTGCTGATCGCCCTCGAATCCTGTGGCAGGGAAAGTGTCCGGCACGCCACCGCGCACGGCCTCGACGATGCCGCTGGCACTGGTGAGCATGGCGATGCCGGAATTCACGGAATCGTAGACGCCCCAGGCAAAGTCGATACCCCGGTGTCCGTCCCGCGTCGGCAACCCGCAGTTCGGATCCATCCGGTCCGGCCCCGGCTCACGACCGCCATAGGCTTCGATGGTGCAATCCTGCCCGAGGGTGCAGGCAATGGACAGGTCCAGACATGCGTCCGCCGCGAGAGCTGGTCCCGCGGCGGTGAGGCGTTTCAGGGCAAAGGAAGACCCGGTTTCATTCCGCGGTGAGAAGCGGCGGTTTCTTCGAACTCAGGCGCGGATTCTCCGGCCCTTCGATACCCAGCACCAGTTCGCCATCCTTGACGGAGACCTTCACCACGCCGCCCTTGGCGAGCTTGCCGAACAGCAATTCCTCCGCCAGCGGCTTCTTGATGTGCTCCTGGATCACGCGGCCGAGCGGGCGGGCCCCCATCTTGTCGTCGTAGCCCTTGTCCGCGAGCCATTCCGCGGCGGGGCGCGTCAGCTCGATGGTCACGTTGCGGTCCAGAAGCTGGGCTTCCAGTTGCAGCACGAACTTCTCGACCACCTGCAGGATCGTGTCTTTCGGCAGCGGCGCAAAGCTGATGACCGCGTCGAGGCGGTTGCGGAACTCCGGCGTGAACGTGCGTTCGATGGCCGCCGTATCCTCGCCTTCGCGACGATCCCGGCCAAAGCCGATGGCCGACTTCGCCTGCTCCGCGGCCCCCGCGTTGGAGGTCATGATCAGGATCACGTTGCGGAAATCCACCGTCCGGCCGTTGTGGTCGGTCAGCGAGCCGTGGTCCATCACCTGCAACAGGATGTTGTAGACATCCGGATGTGCCTTCTCGATTTCGTCGAGCAGCAGGACGCAATGCGGATGCTGGTCCACGCCATCGGTCAGCTGGCCGCCCTGATCGAAGCCGACATACCCAGGAGGTGCACCGATCAGGCGGCTGACCGCGTGCTTCTCCATGTACTCAGACATGTCGAAACGCAGCAGCTCGACGCCCAGTGTAGAAGCCAGCTGTTTGGCCACCTCGGTCTTGCCGACGCCGGTGGGACCGGCAAAGAGATAGTTGCCGATCGGCTTCTCCGGTTCGCGCAGGCCGGCCCGGGCCAGCTTGATCGCCGACGACAGCGCCTCTATGGCCTTGTCCTGACCGAAAACAACGCGCTTGAGCGACTTCTCCAGATCCTTGAGCACTTCCGCGTCGTCCTTGGAGACGTTCTTCGGCGGAATGCGGGCGATCTTCGCCACGACATTCTCGATCTCCTTGACGCCGATGGTCTTGCGGCGCTTCGACTCCGTGACGAGATGCTGCGCGGCACCAGCCTCGTCGATCACGTCGATGGCCTTGTCCGGCAGCTTGCGGTCGTTGATGTAGCGGGCCGACAGTTCCACAGCGGTGCGGATGGCATCGGCGGTGTATTTCACGCCGTGATGCTCCTCGAAATAGGGCTTGAGGCCCTTGAGGATCTTGACCGCATCTTCGACCGACGGCTCGTTCACGTCGATCTTCTGGAACCGGCGGCTCAGCGCACGGTCCTTCTCGAAGTGCTGGCGGAATTCCTTGTAGGTGGTCGAGCCCATGCAGCGCAGCTTGCCGCCCTGCAGCGCAGGCTTGAGCAGGTTGGACGCATCCATCGCGCCGCCAGAGGTCGCCCCGGCGCCGATCACGGTGTGAATCTCGTCGATGAAGAGAACCGCGTCTTCGTGATCCTCCAGTTCGGTCACAACAGCCTTCAGCCGCTCTTCGAAGTCGCCGCGATAGCGGGTGCCGGCCAGCAGCGCCCCCATGTCGAGGCTGTAGATCGTGGTGTCGGACAACACTTCCGGCGTCTCGCCCGCGACGATCTTGCGCGCCAGACCCTCGGCGATCGCAGTCTTGCCCACGCCGGGATCACCCACCAAGAGTGGGTTGTTCTTGCGACGGCGGCAGAGCACCTGGATGCAGCGCTCGACCTCGTGGTCGCGGCCGATCAGCGGGTCGATGTCGCCCTCGCGAGATTTCGCATTGAGATCAACGCAGTATTTCGCAAGCGCGGATTCCTTGTCGGCGGACGGCGCCTCGGCTTCCGGGGCCTGCGCTTCCTCTTCCGGGGCGCCCTGAACCGGACGGGACTCGCCGTATGCCGGGTTCTTTGCCACGCCGTGCGCGATGAAGTTCACCGCATCGTAGCGCGTCATTTCCTGCTCCTGCAGGAAGTAGGCCGCGTTCGACTCGCGTTCGGCGAAGATGGCGACCAGCACGTTTGCGCCGGTCACCTCTGTCCGGCCCGACGACTGCACATGGATGGCAGCGCGCTGGATCACGCGCTGGAACGCGGCGGTGGGCACCGCTTCGGAGCCTTCGATGTCGGTCACGAGGTTGGACAGGTCTTCGTCGATGAACTCGACCAGGGTGGTTCGCAGCTCTTCGGTATCGACCGAACAGGCCTTCATGACGCGCACGGCGTCGGGCTCGTCGATCAGGGCCAGCAAAAGGTGTTCGAGGGTGGCAAACTCGTGGCTGCGCGAATTGGCCAGGGCCAGCGCCGAGTGGATTGCCTGCTCCAGGGTGTTCGAGAATGAAGGCACGAGTGTGCTCCTCTTGCTATGCGCCGATCCGGGGATCAGCTTCGCCTCATTACCTTAAAGTTTGGTCTATAACGCCAAACCTTCAAGTATTTTCTCAGTCCGGGCCGGTCACATTTTATGCGTGTGATGAAATGCTCACCGGATCAGAAGCGATCCTTGCGGGCGCGGATTTCGGTGAAAACGGCGACATCCGAAGCGGTTTCCATTCCGAGGGCGGCCTTGACGCCCGGGTCCGAGGCCCGAAGGAAAGGGTTGGTGGCCAGTTCCAGCGAGAGCGGAACCTGGGCGGTGGGGTGCCCGTCGGCACGGGCACGGGAAATCTCGTCTACCCGCAATTTAAGCGCGGTGTTGCCGGGTTCAATGGTCAGCGCGAATTTCGCGTTCGACGTTGTGTACTCGTGGCCCGAATAGACCATTGTTTCCGGGGGCAGGGCGGCGAGACGCATCAGGCTTTCGTACATCATCTCCGGCGTGCCTTCGAAGACCCGTCCACAGCCAAGGGCCATCAGGCTGTCGGCGGTGAACACGGCACCCGCCTTTGGATAGTGATACGCCACATGCCCGAGCGTGTGCCCCGGCACCGGGATCACACGGCAGAGGCCTTCGTCCGTTCCGCCTTCGAAGCCGTTTTCCAGAACCATGTCGACGGGCGGGAGTTTCGCTTCTTCGGCCTTCGGCCCCATGATCACCAAGTCTGGCCAACGCTCCTTGAGGCCGGGTATGCCCTCGACGTGGTCCCAGTGGTGGTGGGTCAGCATGATGACACCGGGGGTCCAGCCGCGTTCGTCCAGCGCCGCGATCAGGGGCGCGGCTTCCGGTGCGTCGATCACCGCCACGCCATCCGGTCCCTTCACCAGATAGGCGTAGTTGTCCTTGAGACAGGGGACGGTGACGATCTCCAGGGCCATGGGCTTTCCTTTCGCGCGAGGTCGGGGTTAACTCCAGTCAAACCCATCGGCGGGCGAGGTGCAATGCATCTGGATGTACAGACATTGCGGGATTTCTACTATCGCAACGCGCTCGGGCGCGCGGCGCAGGCCATCATTCGCCGCCAGACACGGGTGTTCTGGCCTGAAGGGAAACTGAAAGGCCAGACCGTGGCGGGCTTCGGTTTCGCCGTGCCGCTGCTGCGCCCGTACCTCGCGGACTCGCGCCGGGTGATCGGGCTGATGCCCGGGCCGCAGGGGGTGATGCCCTGGCCTGCCGGGATGCCCAACGTCTCGGTCCTCTGCGAAGAGCACAGCTGGCCGATCGAGACCGGGCACATCGACCGGCTGGTTCTGATGCACGGGCTGGAGACCTCCGAAAACCCCTCCGAACTGCTCGACGAATGTTATCGCGTGCTCGGCCCCGGCGGGCAGGCGCTGTTCATCCTGCCGAACCGTTCCGGGCTCTGGGCGCGGTCCGATGCGACGCCGTTCGGCTATGGCCGCCCCTATTCCCGCAGCCAGCTGGAGGCGCAGCTCAAGCGGCACGACTTCATCCCCGAAAGCCACGTCAGCGTGCTCTACCAGCCGCCTTCGACCCGGCGGTTCTGGATGAAGACCGCGCCGATCTGGGAAAACACCGGGCGCGCGATCCCGGCGGTGATGGCAGGGGGCGTGATGATGGTCGTTGCCTCGAAACGTTACCCGCCGACCCGGCGCGGCGTCGGTGAGGCGGCGCGGATGCTCAATCCGCTGGAAGTGCTGGCGCCGAAGCCGGGAAAGGTGGCGAAACCCGTCTGACGCGGCCGCCGGACGCCGCTGTTCCGGCTTCCCGTCGGGGAAGCCGGAAGGCGCCCCGCCCGCCGTCCCGCAGCGGCGCCCCGCGCCTTGCCGAAATCCATGCGGGCCGCTCGTGGAGGCCGTCAGGAGAGGCAATCGACGCCCGCTCACACAGGCAGAATCCGCCGATGACCCGCCGTTCTTGCCGCAAAACCCGAGAAATTTTGCCCTTTTTTGCCGCACCTATGGTCGCACTTGAGGCAAGACCTTGAATTGAAAGGGAAACTACCGAGTCTTAAATAACTGTTAGGATGTTGCGACAAACCAAGGGCTCTGCTACATCCGCCCCGATCAATATCGCCTTGTCAGACTTCAAGGTGCGACCAAGCCCTCGGCCGCCGGGAGTACCCGTGCGACACGGGGGCCTTATATCGGAAGGGTGGACGTGTCTGAATCAGCCTCAGTTTCCTCCGGCATCGCCGAGCGCTATGCCACCGCCGTCTTCGGACTCGTGAAGGAAGCCAACGCGCTTCCCCAGCTCGAAGCCAGTCTCGATGACCTCTCTGCCGCGCTGGACGAAAGCGCCGAACTGCGCGATCTGCTCAGCTCGCCGATCTATGCGCGCGACGAACAGGGTGCGGCCATCACGGCCGTGGCAAGCAAGATGGGCCTGCTGGATGTCCTGACGAACGCGCTTGGCCTGATGGCCCAGAAGCGCCGTCTTTTCGTGGTGCCCGCCATGGTGCGCCGCCTGCGCGAGATGATCGCCACCGAGAAGGGCGAAGTGACCGCGGACGTGGTCTCCGCCCAGCCGCTCAGCGCCGACCAGTCCGCCCGTCTCGCCGAGACGCTCAAGGCGCAGGTTGGCAGCGATGTCAAAATCAATGCGACCGTCGATGAAAGCCTCATCGGCGGTCTTGTCGTCAAGTTGGGCTCGCGGATGATCGACACGTCGATCAAGGCCAAGCTCGCCTCCCTCCAGAATGCAATGAAAGAGGTCGGATAAATGGGTATCCAAGCAGCAGAGATTTCTGCGATCCTGAAAGACCAGATCAAGAACTTTGGCCAGGATGCCGAAGTTGCCGAGATCGGCCGCGTGCTCTCCGTCGGTGACGGTATTGCCCGCGTGTACGGCCTCGATGCCGTGCAGGCCGGTGAGATGGTCGAATTCCCCGGCGGTATCATGGGCATGGCCCTGAACCTCGAAACCGACAACGTCGGCGTCGTGATCTTCGGCTCCGACCGGGACATCAAGGAAGGCGACACCGTCAAGCGCACGAACTCCATCGTGGACGTTCCGGCGGGCAAGGGCCTTCTGGGTCGCGTCGTCGACGGTCTCGGCAACCCGCTGGACGGCAAGGGCCCGATCCAGTTCGAGGAGCGCCGCATCGCCGACGTGAAGGCACCGGGCATCATCCCGCGCAAATCCGTGCACGAGCCGATGGCCACCGGCCTCAAGGCCGTGGACGCCATGATCCCGATCGGCCGTGGCCAGCGCGAGCTGATCATCGGCGACCGTCAGACCGGCAAGACCGCCGTGGCGCTCGACGCGATCCTGAACCAGAAGTCCTACAACGACGCCGCAGGTGACGACGAGAGCAAGAAGCTCTACTGCATCTACGTCGCCGTGGGTCAGAAGCGCTCCACCGTGGCGCAGCTGGTGAAGAAGCTCGAAGAATCCGGCGCGATCGAGTACTCGATCGTCGTGGCGGCCACCGCCTCCGACCCGGCTCCGATGCAGTTCCTCGCGCCGTACTCCGCAACCGCGATGGCCGAGTACTTCCGCGACAACGGCAAGCACGCCCTCATCATCTATGATGACCTCTCCAAGCAGGCCGTGTCCTACCGTCAGATGTCCCTGCTGCTCCGCCGCCCGCCGGGCCGCGAAGCCTACCCGGGCGACGTGTTCTACCTCCACTCCCGCCTGCTCGAGCGGTCCGCGAAGCTGAATGAAGACAACGGCGCCGGCTCGCTGACGGCTCTGCCGATCATCGAGACCCAGGGCGGTGACGTGTCCGCGTTCATTCCGACCAACGTGATCTCCATCACCGACGGCCAGATCTTCCTCGAAACCGAACTGTTCTACCAGGGCATCCGCCCCGCCGTGAACACCGGTCTGTCCGTGTCCCGCGTGGGTTCCTCGGCTCAGACCAACTCGATGAAGTCTGTCGCAGGCCCGATCAAGCTGTCGCTGGCCCAATACCGCGAAATGGCGGCCTTCGCCCAGTTCGGCTCCGACCTCGACGCCGCGACCCAGCAGCTGCTGAACCGCGGTGCGCGTCTGACCGAGCTGATGAAGCAGCCGCAGTACTCGCCGCTGACCAACGCCGAGATCGTTCTCGTGATCTGCGCGGGCACCATGGGTTACCTCGACAAGGTTGCCGTCCGCGACGTTGGCCGCTTCGAGGCCGGTCTTCTGGCGCACGTGCGCTCGAAGAACCCGGAGCTCCTGGAGTGGATCACCAACGAGGATCCGAAGATCAAGGGCGACGCGGAAGACAAGATCAAGGCCGTTCTGAACGAATACGCCGCAGACTTCGCGTAAGGGGATCGACGAATGCCGAGCCTCAAGGACCTGAAAAACAGGATCGTGTCGGTCAAGTCGACCCGCAAGATCACCAAGGCCATGCAGATGGTCGCGGCAGCAAAACTGCGCCGCGCCCAGGATGCGGCCGAGGCGGCCCGCCCCTATGCGGACCGCTTCAATGGTGTGATGGCGTCGCTGGCCGCCTCGGTCGGCAAGAGTGACAGCGCGCCCCGGCTCCTCGCCGGGACGGGCAAGGACGACGTGCATCTGCTCGTCGTGATGACTTCGGAACGCGGCCTGTGCGGTGGTTTCAACACCAACATCGTGAAACTGGCCAAGACCCGGATCGAGCAGCTCAAGGCTGCGGGCAAGACCGTCAAGGTCCTGACCGTGGGCAAGAAGGGCCGCGAACAGCTGAAGCGTGACTACGGTTCGCTTTCGGTCGGCCACGTGGACCTGAGCGAGGTCAAGAAGATCGGCTACGGCGACGCCCAGGGCATCGCCCGCGAGCTTCTGACCCGGTTCGACAACGGCGAATTCGATGTGGCGACGATCTTCTATGCGAAGTTCCAGTCCGTCATCGCCCAGGTTCCGACGGCCCTGCAGGTCATCCCCGCTGCCTACGAACAGGCGGAGAGGGAGGCAGCGGACGGCGCATCGACGCTCTACGATTACGAGCCCGATGAAGAAGCCATCCTTGCTGACCTGCTGCCGCGCGGCGTGGCGACACAGATCTTCTCGGCGCTGCTCGAGAACGGCGCTTCCGAACAGGGCGCCCGGATGTCGGCCATGGACAACGCGACGCGCAACGCGGGCGAGATGATCGACAAGCTGACCATCGAGTTCAACCGTTCGCGCCAGGCCGTCATCACGAACGAACTGATCGAAATCATCTCGGGCGCCGAGGCGCTCTAAGACACCGGAGAACCATTTTATGGCAAACGCAAAAGGCAAGATCACCCAGGTGATTGGCGCCGTGGTCGACGTTCAGTTCGACGGCCACCTGCCGGAAATCCTCAACGCGCTGAACACCACCAACGGCGACAAGACCCTCGTTCTGGAAGTGGCTCAGCACCTCGGCGAAAACACCGTGCGCACCATCGCCATGGACGCGACCGAAGGTCTCGTCCGTGGTCAGGAAGTGTCCGATACCGGCGGCCCGATCTCCGTGCCCGTCGGCAACGCGACCCTTGGCCGTATCCTGAACGTCATCGGCGAGCCGGTGGACGAAGGCGCACCGCTGAACGCGACCGAATACCGCGCGATCCACCAGCCGGCCCCGACCTTCGAACAGCAGTCCACTGCCTCCGAAGTGCTCGAAACCGGCATCAAGGTCATCGACCTGCTGGCTCCCTACTCCAAGGGCGGCAAGATCGGCCTGTTCGGCGGCGCCGGCGTGGGCAAGACCGTTCTCATCATGGAACTCATCAACAACATCGCGAAGGTGCACTCGGGCTACTCCGTGTTCGCCGGCGTGGGTGAGCGCACCCGTGAGGGCAACGACCTCTACCACGAGATGATCGAATCCAACGTCATCAAGCCGGACAACCTCGAGGAGTCCCAGGTGGCCCTCGTCTACGGCCAGATGAACGAGCCGCCGGGCGCCCGCGCCCGCGTCGCCCTGACCGGCCTGACCCTCGCGGAGCAGTTCCGTGACCAGTCCGGCACCGACGTTCTGTTCTTCGTGGACAACATCTTCCGCTTCACGCAGGCCGGTTCCGAGGTGTCCGCACTTCTCGGCCGTATCCCGTCGGCCGTGGGCTACCAGCCGACGCTGGCGACGGACATGGGCGCGATGCAGGAACGCATCACCTCGACGAAGAACGGCTCGATCACCTCGATCCAGGCCGTCTACGTTCCGGCGGACGACCTTACCGACCCGGCACCGGCCACCACCTTCGCCCACCTCGACGCAACCACGGTTCTGTCGCGTGCGATCTCCGAACTCGGCATCTACCCGGCCGTGGACCCGCTGGACTCGTCCTCGCGTCTCATGGACCCGCAGATCGTCGGCGAAGAGCACTACAACGTCGCCCGTGACGTCCAGGGTATCCTGCAGAAATACAAGTCGCTGCAGGACATCATCGCCATCCTCGGCATGGACGAACTGTCGGAAGAGGACAAGCTGACCGTGGCCCGCGCCCGGAAGATCCAGCGCTTCCTGTCCCAGCCGTTCGACGTGGCAAAGGTCTTCACCGGCTCCGACGGTGTGCAGGTTCCGCTCGCCGACACCATCGCGTCCTTCAAGGACGTTGTGGCCGGCAAGTACGACCACCTGCCGGAAGGTGCCTTCTACATGGTCGGCGGCATCGACGAGGTGCTGGCCAAGGCCGAGAAGATGGCAGCGGACGCCGCCTGATAAACCGGGCGGGGGTGGGTTGAAAACCCACCCTACACCCCAGTCTCAAGACGTGGTGTAGGGTGGGGCTGTGACCCACCTTGCGCTCCAAGGAGAGCCAAATGGCAGAGACAATGCAATTCGATCTGGTCAGCCCGGAGCGCAGCCTTCTTTCCACGAAGGTCAAGTCCGTGCAGATCCCGGGTGCGGATGGCGACATGACCGCCATGCCGAACCACGCCCCGACGATCACCACCCTGCGCCCCGGCATCCTCACGGTCGAAACCGAGACGGGAACCGAGCAGTTCGTGGTGACCGGCGGTTTCGCCGAGATCGGCGAGAGCCTGTCCGTTCTGGCGGAGAAGGCGCTGCCGCGCGCGGACATGGACCAGGCCACCTACGAAGCCCTGGTCGAAGAGGCACACAACGCCTACAAGCAGACCAAGGAAGCCTTCCAGAACGAGCCCGGCCCCGTCGATGATGCGGCCAAGCTGTTGCAGGACATGGTCGCCGTGGGCACGCACATCGGCCTCGATCCGAAACAGCCCTCGCTCTGACGCGTCGACAATGCCCAACACGAAAGGCCCTGCGCTCCCAGCGCGGGGCCTTTTGCCTTGTGGTATAGTTGGTGCGGGACCGGGATGACATTACCAGGGCCGATACGGCAGGATGAGTCTGACACCCATCGCAGGAGAGCGCGTCGCCATGCATACCGCCCCCCCGACCCGTCGCCGTTAAGGACGATCCTGAAAAGCAGGTCATCAGTTTCGCGGCAGGAGAGGGCCTTCCCTATGACATGGGTCTCTTGCAAGCGCGGTTCAAAGCCGACGAGGCGGAAGCCGGCGCGCGGTATTCTGTCTCCGAATGGACCGTGCATCCCGGTTTCGAGGATGTCGGCCCCCATTTGCACGAGGCCAATGACGAACTGTTCCTTGTCCTTTCCGGCACATCAGAACTTTTGGTCGGAGACTAGTGGTAGAGCCACGCACCGTGCGCCTTCCTGCGTATCCCGGCCGGCGTCACGCATGACTTCCGCAATCGCACCAACGCGCTTGCAACCCTCCTGAACATCTTCCTGCCCGGCGGTTTCGAGCGCGACATGCCCGCCATCGTGCAGTGGTTTGCCCAAAACCGCTGAACCGTCGCAACCGGTGCCAATACCCGTTGCGCCGCGCCGCAGAAACGCTATCTGCCAAGGGAGCGCATACAGGACAGCCATGGATTTCTCACTCGACTTTACCGGCATGTTGCGGGAGCTGATCACGCTCTTCGTTGTCATCGACCCCATCGGCACCCTGCCGGTCTTCTACTTCGCAACCGCAACAGTCCCCGTGGCGTTGCATCGCCGCTTCGCCATCCGCGCCGTGCTGGTTGCCTGGCTGGTGCTGCTGGCCTTCCTGCTGGCGGGGCAATGGCTGCTCGAAGGACTCGGCCTGCGCTTTGGCTCGTTCCAGATTGCCGGGGGAATTATCCTCTTTCTCTTTGCGCTGACCATGATCTTCGGCGAGAGCAAGCCCGAGCAGGAGATCCACTCCGCCGAGCGCGATCACCTCTCCGGCGCGGTCTTCCCGCTTGCCATGCCGTCCATCGCCTCGCCCGGCGCCATGCTGGCGATCGTGGTGCTGACCGACAACCATCGCCACTCCGTCCAGGAGCAGGTGATCACCGCAGGGCTGCTGACCTTCGTCATGCTGGTCACGCTGCTGCTCCTTCTCCTGGCCGCCCGGCTCAAGAAGATCCTGGGCAACACCGGAGCGGGTGTCATCAGCCGCGTGATGGGCATCGTGCTCGCCACCGTCGCCGTGGATGCCATCCTCGGCGGTCTCGACGAAGTCGGTGCGCTGCGTTTGCCACCTTCGCAGGAAGGCTCGGTGCTGGACCCGGAATGAAAGGCTTACCGCGAAATTGACCTTTCCCGCATCTTGCCCGTTCAAATCCCGCGCGATCTCGGCCAAAGTCCGGGCATTGCGACGAGGTGCCTTATGAAGAAATACGTGGGTTCGCTGATCGGGGTGGATCAGGGCAATGACGAGGTCTTTTCCGACTTCGCCTCCGGCGGCGACATGTGGACCGGCCACGGCTCCCGCGAGCGCCGCAAGCGGGTGAAATTCTCCGAGCCTTTCCGCAGTATCCCAACCGTGCAGGTCTCGCTGTCGCTCTGGGACATGGATCAGGGCGCCAACGTCCGCGCCGACATCGCCGCGGAGAACATCACCGAGGAGCATTTCGACCTCGTCTTCCGCACCTGGTCCGACACTCGCGTCGCCCGTGTCCGCATGAGCTGGACCGCAATTGGCGAGGTCACCTCCGAGGATGATTGGGAGCTTTATTGACGGGTTTTATTCCAGAAACCGCCTGAGCCGCTCGAGCACCACCGGAACCTCCTCCGGGCGCAGCCTGCCGTGGCCGCTCAAGAACGGTTCGACCTCCACGCCCGAATACCGCCCGACCAGCACCCCGTCCTTCACGATCAGCTTGAGCCGCACCAGTTCCCGCGCCCGACCGTGGCAGATGGCGCATTTCTCCTGAAACACCCGCCCGCCTGCGAGCACGACTTTGAAATGCTCCGTCAGCAGCGTCGCCTCTTCTGCGCTCACCCTGCCATGCCCCTGCGCAAGGAAAGCCCCCACCGGCTTGCCGCTCCTCAGACCCGTCAGAACGCCGTCCTGTGCCTTCATCGCCTCGAAGACAAAGGCCCCGGCGTGCGCCGTATGGCAGCGGGCGCAGGCGCTCTCATAGACGTCATGCGCATCGGCCTGCGCCAGTGCCAGCGCGGGCCAGAGGAGGAGGAAGGCGAGCAGTAACCGCATGCGGAACTCCCGAAAACGAAGGGCCGCCCCGAGTTTGGGACGGCCCTTCAAAACCCTCAATGATCCGGATCAACCGGCTCAGAGAATACCCTCATAGATCGGCCCAAGCGTCTCTGTTTCGAACAGCGACGAAACTGACGTGCCGTTCCAGATGTTCAGGATCGACTGGGCGAACATCGGCGCGGTCGGCAGGATGCGGATGTTCGGGCAGCCGAGGACAGCCTCCGTCGGCTGGATCGAGTCGGTCAGCACCAGCGACTTCATGACGGACTTCGACACCCGCTCCACCGCCGGGCCGCTCATCACGCCGTGGGAGATATAGGCGTGCACCTCGGTCGCGCCGTGGTCCATCAGCACCTCCGCCGCCTTGCACAGCGTGCCCGCCGTATCGCACATGTCGTCGACGATGAAGCATTTCTTGCCGGTGACTTCCCCGATCACCGTCATCTCGGCAACCTCGCCCGGCTTTTCCCGGCGCTTGTCCACGATGGACAGCGGTGCGTTGATCCGCTTTGCCAGTTCCCGCGCCCGCGCCACGCCGCCCACGTCCGGCGAGACGACCATGATGTCGTCCATCTGGCCCTTGAACTGCTTGAGAATGTCGAGCGCGAAGATCGGCGAGGCGTAGAGGTTGTCCACCGGGATGTCGAAGAAGCCCTGAATCTGCGCCGCGTGCAGGTCCAGCGTCAGGATGCGCTCGATCCCCGCCTCGACCATCATGTTCGCCACAAGCTTGGCGGTGATCGGCGTCCGTGCCTTCGTGCGGCGGTCCTGACGGGCATAGCCGAAGTAGGGAATGACGGCGGTGATGCGGGCCGCCGAGGAGCGGCGCAGCGCGTCCGCCATGATCAGCAGCTCCATCAGGTTGTCATTCGCCGGGTTCGAGGTCGGCTGGATGATGAACATGTCCTCGCCGCGCACGTTCTCGTAGACCTCGACGAAGATCTCCGCATCGTTGAACCGCTCGACCCGGGCATCGACGAGACCGACGCTCATCCCCCGGTACAGTGACATCCGCTTGGCAATCGCCTGCGCAAGCGGCTTGTTGGAATTTCCCGAGATCAGCTTCGGTTCGATGACGGTGGGCATGGCGGCAGCTCCGGCGGGTCAGGATTCGGTCAGTTGCGGTCCCGTTAACATGACCGTACTGTCCCTGCCAGCGTTACGGGGGAAGGGCGACACCATGGCTCACATCGACTACTTTTTTGCGACACTCTCGCCTTATGCCTATCTCGCGGGCACCCGGCTGGAGGAGATCGCGGCCCGGCACGGTGCGACGATCACCTATAAGCCGCTCGACATCCTCGCGCTGTTTGCCCGCACCGGAGGCACGCCCCCGGGCGAGCGACACCCGAACCGGATGGCCTACCGCGCCCAGGAACTGACCCGGCAGGCAAAGAAGCTGGGCATGCCGTTCAATCTCAAACCGGCGCATTGGCCGACCAACATGGCGCCCAGCAGCTATGCCGTCATCGCGGCCCAGAACGCCGGCGGTGGAGACCTTGGCCTGCTGTGTCATGCCATCACGCGCAGCGTCTGGGCCGATCAGAAGGACGTGGCGGAGGACGAGACCATCCGCGCCTGCCTGAGCGAAGCCGGGTTCGATCCGAAACTGGCGGACAGCGGCCTGCTTGTCGGGGCGGAGACGTACGAGCGCAATCTCGACGAAGCGGTGACGCGCGGTGTCTTCGGTGCGCCCACCTACGCGGTGGACAGCGGGCAGCTGTTCTGGGGTCAGGACCGGCTGGAGGATCTCGACGCGCATCTTGCCGGAACACTCTGATGACGACGCTCGAGGCACCGGCGATCGGGCTGCGCAGCTTCGGGGATGGGGCCGGACGGATGCTGGCCCTGCATTGCGGATTGGGCAGCGGAACCATGTGGAAGGGGGTCGCTGCGCACCTGCCGGGGTTCACCCTGACGGCTCCGGACCTGCCCGGCCACGGCCGCAGCGCGGCCTTCCGGGACGGGCCGGACGTACACGATCAGGCGACAGCAGCGGTCCGGCCGCTGATGTGCGACGATCTGCACCTCGTCGGCCACAGCTTCGGGGCCACCGTGGCGCTGCGTCTGGCGCTGGAGACGCCCGAACGGGTGGCTGCGCTGACCCTGATCGAGCCGGTGTTCTTCGCCGCCGCCGAAGGGCGGGAGGGGGTCGAGGCGCACCGGGAGCGGGAAGAAGCGTTCTTCGCGGTGTTCCAGACCGGGGATCACGCGGCGGCTGCCCGCTGCTTCAATGCCATCTGGGGCGGCGGCATTCCCTGGGACAGCTTTCCGGCGGCGGTGCAGGAAGGTATGGCTCTTGGCATGCCCTTCGTCGCCGCCACCGAACCGAGCCTCTGGCGCGACAGCCACGGCCTGCTGGCCCCGGGCCGTCTGGAGGCCCTGCGCTGTCCGGTGACCCTGATCCGGGGCGAGCAGACCGTGCCGATCATCGAGCAGGTTCATGCAGGATTGATGGAACGGCTGCCAGATGCGCGGGACGTGGTGGTGCCGGGCGCGGGACACATGCTGGTGCTGACCCATGCGGAGGCGGTGGCGCGGGGGATTTCGGGTCTGTGACCAGACCCGACCGGGGGAAAATTTTGTCTTCGCAAAATTTTCATTCGGGGGCTTTGCCCCCGGAGCCCCCGAGTATTTTCAAAGAGAAGAAACAGGGGACGTCGGAGCGTCTCGTGGCGTCAGGATTTCTTGCCGATTTTCGGTTCGGTCCCGTCCTTGAGGCGTTTGATGTTCGCCCGGTGGCGCCAGTAGATCAGGAAGGTCAGGATCGTGCCGACCACCAGCAGGTCGACCCGGGCCATCATGAACATCCAGACCGTTGTGGACATGGCGGCAGTCAGCGCCCCGACCGAGGAAATGCGGGTGAGGAGCACGGCGAAGAGCCACGTGGCGCAGCACAAGAGGCCCACGGGCCAGCTGAGCGCGAGCACCACGCCGAGGTAGGTGGCGACGCCCTTGCCGCCCCGGAACTTCAGCCAGACCGGGTAGCAATGGCCAAGGAAGGCGGCGAGCCCCGCCCATTGCGCGATCCCCTCGGGGCCGAACTGCCGCGCCAGCAGCACCGCCATGGCCCCTTTCGCGCCGTCGAGCAGGAGCGTGGCGGCGGCGGCTTTCTTGTTGCCGGTGCGCAGGACGTTGGTGGCACCGATATTGCCGGAGCCGATCTTGCGCAGGTCGCCGAGGCCGAGGGCGGCGCTGATGACGATACCGAAGGGGATCGAGCCGAGCCCGTAGCCGATCACGATCCAGAGCAGCGAAGCGAGGTCCATCGGGGTCTCCTCAGGCGGTGAAGATGCGTTGGCCCGCGACCCAGGTGCCGAGCACCCGACCCTGCAGACGGGCGCCATCGAAGGGGGAGTTCTTGGACTTGGAGCGCAGCTTGAAGCGGTCGAGGATCAGCGGCTTGTCCGCGTCGAAGAGCACGAGGTCGGCGGGTGCACCTTTGGCCAACCGTCCCGCCGGCAAGCCAAGCCGCTTCGCCGGGTTCAGCGACAGGGCGCGGAACAGTGTCGGCAGATCCAGCTCTCCCGCGTGGTAGAGGCGCAGCAGCACCGGCAGCATGGTTTCGAGACCCACCGCCCCGGCGGCGGCTTCCTCGTAGGGCAGGCGCTTGCTCTCCTCGTCCTGCGGCGTGTGGAAGCTGCCGATGACGTCGATGAGGCCAGTCCGGATGGCCTCGATCACCGCTTGACGGTCGTCTTCGGAACGCAGCGGCGGCTTGACCTTGAAGAAGGTGCGATAGTCTGCCACGTCCAGTTCGTTCAGCGTCAGGTGGTGCATCGACGTCCCGGCCGTGATGTCGAAGCCGTTCCGTTTCGCCCGTTCCAGCGCGGGCAGGGCACGGGCGGTTGTGATCTGGTCGGCGTGGTACTTGACCCCGGTCATCTCGATCAACGCGATGTCGCGGTCGAGGCCCATGCGCTCGGCCATCGGCGAGACGCCAGGCAGGCCGCGCAGGGTGGCGAACTTGCCGGAGGTCACGGCGGCCCCCTGCGACAGCCCTGGCTCCTGCGGATGTCCCATGACCAGCGCGCCGAGGCTGCGGGCGTAGGTCATGGCACGGGCCAGCACCTTGGTATCCGTCACCACGCGGTCGCAGTCGGTGAAACCCACCGCGCCCGCGTCCATCAGGAAGCCGATCTCCGTCATCTCCCGCCCCGCGCGGCCCTTGGTCAGGGCGGCCATGGGCAGAACGTTCACCGGGCAATCGTCCTCGGCCCGCTCGCGGATGAAGTTCATCACCTCCGGCGTGTCGATGGCGGGCAGGGTGTCGGGGCGGGTGACGATGGTCGTCACGCCTCCGGCGGCCGCGGCGAGACCCGCGGTCTTGTAACTCTCCTTGTGTCGCTCCCCCGGCTCGCCGACCTTCACGCCGATGTCGATGATCCCGGGCGCGAGGAAGGCACCGCCGCAGTCGATGCGATTGGTGTCTGTCAGGTGATCCTCTGACAAATCAGCGCTTTGCACCAATATTTCGGCAATCTTCCCGGCCTCCAGCACAAGCGCGCCCTCGATGATGGCGTCGGCTTCGGGGTCGATCAGGCGGGCGTTGGTAAGAAGGGTTCGGGTCATGGTCAGCCGTCTGCGGGTGGTTCGGGATACTCCTACGGCAAAACGGGGAGAGGGGGAACCGTCCTCGGATCGGGTCAGAAATGATGATCCAAAGGTTAACCATTGGACTTCAATCCCCATTGACAGCACAGGGGTTCGCGATCATCAAAGCTAACGGATGATTAATGGGCGGGCAGACTGATGATTTTCAAGGCATTCAGAGCAACGGTGGCAGCGGCCATCCTTGCCGTATCCGGGGCAGCGGCGAACGCGGCCACGGTCAGCGTTTTCGAGAGCACGACGACATTCACGATCCCCGATGCGGTCACCAGCATCACGCTGTTGATGATCGGCGGTGGCGGCGCCGGGGCGGGTTCGCATTACGGCGGCGGCGCGAGTGGCTACCTCGCCGGGGGCACCTTCGCGGTCAATCCGGGCGATGTCTACGCAGTTACGGTGGGTCAGGGTGGCGCGAGCGCCGGCTGTGCGGGCAACGCCTGCGCTGGTAACGGCGGAACAACGTCCAGCTTCGGCAACTTGTTGGCAGCGGGCGGCGGCAACGCCGCAGGATTTTTCGGATCGCCTCCAGCCGCAGGCGGCTCTGGCGGCGGTGGTGCCGGGAACGCCGGCAGTGGCGGCGCAGGCGGAACTGGCGGTTCCAACGGCATCAATGGCGTGACTTACGCTGGCGGGACGGGTCAGGGCACGTCCCAATGGGGGGCGCTGCTGGCGCTGATTACCGATGCCTCCGTCACAGCAGGCACGGGCGGCGCACAGAGTGCGGGCTCGCACCAGGGCGGCGGCGGCGGCGGGGGTATCCTCGTCAACGGTTTCGGGCTTAGTGGCGGGAATGGCATCTCCACCTCTTTCACCGCCGGTCAGGGTGGCCAGGGCTATGGCGCCGGTGGCGGTTCGGGCGGCTATTCGGGCAATTACCAGATTGCAGGGTCCGGGGCGAACGGCGTGGTGATCGCGCAGTACGAGTTGTCAGTGATGTCCGCTGTTCCGCTGCCTGCGACCCTGCCTCTGCTGCTTGGCGGCCTTGGTTTCATCGCGGTGGCGCGGCGGCGCAAGAGCGCCTGACGGAACACGCCGATCGGGAAATCCATTCGAGGCCCTGCGTCGCTGACGCGGGGCCTTCTTCCATGGACGGACCGATGGTCAGTAGTCGGGCGGGGCTGCCGTCTTGATTTTGGCCACCACCCCGTCCGGGTCCGTCTGAAACTTGATGACATGCTTGTCACCGCCCTTCGTCACAAGCTGCACGCCCGAGCCGAGGCGTTTGACCTCGGCGAGCTCCGACAAGAGTACATGACGGCCGCCGGGGCCGTGCAGGGCGGTTTCGTCCAGCGTCCAGACCTCGCCCAAAGCCTCGTCCCGCAGATACCAGCCTCGCACCACCACCGCCGCAAGCCCGCCGATCGCCCCGGTCCAGACGTGCGGATTGCCGATCAACCAGAGGATCGCCATCCCGGCAGCCATGAAGACGGCGGCGAGGGTGGCGAGGGATTGCAGGTAGACGCGGGCGTCGGGGCGGAATTCGGTCATGGCTTGCTCCGCGGGTCTTGCTGGATGTCGCGCAGGAGGCGGTAGACCGTCCGGGCGTCGTCGATCTGTTCGAAGCCGATGCGCCGCGTGCGGCTGCCGTTCTTCGTGCGGACGGTGCGTTCGCCGAACCAGATCGAGCCGGGGTCGTCGCCGTGGAATTCGAGGACGGAAGAGCGGTCGATGGGGTAGCTGGACAGGGTCTTGCCCTGCACCGGCAGGTCCGTGGCGATGAAGGCGCGGCGGTTCGTGAGGGTGTAGGTGGTGCGGCTGCGCTTGAACGCGTCCCAGAGCACGAAGAGCCCGGCGTTCCACAGGCCGATGAAGAAGAAGATCAGTCCGAAGGCGGGGAAGACCTTGACCGGGCCGGGGACGTTTCCGGCGATGTCGGCGGTCAGGTTCATCCAGAACAGCGAGAAGCCGACGAAGAACACACCGATGACGTGGCGCATCGGCTCCGGGTTGGGCAGGGAGAGGCCGGTGCCGGCGCGGCCTTGCCAGAGGATCTCCTCGCCCGGGTCGAGCAGGCCCTCCCAGCCCGGGGGCGCAGGCTGCGCCGCCGCTCTCACAGCAGCGCGACGATGATGGCGATCAGCATGACCACCGCGACCGCGGCCAGCACCAGCTTGAGCGTGTTGGTGCTGCCCGGCGGGTCGTTGGCGTCCGGGCCGGTCAGGGTGCCCTGCGCGGAGGCGCTGCGCAGCTTCGCGCCGCGCGTTCTGCCCTGGTCCTCGTGGAAGGTGCCGATCCAGCGCAGCGGGGCGGCAATCGTCAGGGTCTGCGAGGTGTTGTCGAAGGCCTGGCTGGGCAGGACGATGACATGGCCCTTGAGCGCGTCGATTTGCGGTTTCGCCGCCTTGAAATCCGGACCGGAGGCATTGTGCGCCTCCACCAGGTAACGCGACAGCGGCATGTCGCCGAGATCGCGGATGTCCACCACGTCGACGAAGGCCGGGCGCAGCTTCGTCGCCCCCAGCCCGTATTTCAGCGGCCATTCGCCGGTCCCGGCCATGGCGGTGAACCGCTCGACCGCTTCGGGCGGCAGGTCGAGGTGGAACAGGCGGAAGGTCCCGGTTTCGGAGCCGTTGATGTTCATGGTCGTCATGCCATGACCTCTTTCGGACGCGCCCGCAGATTGCGGGCCAGCAGATCCATGGCGGCCATGCGCACGGCGACGCCCATTTCCACCTGGTCCTGGATGACGGAGCGGTTGATGTCGTCGGCGATGGTGCCGTCGATCTCGACGCCGCGGTTCATCGGGCCGGGGTGCATGACGATGGCGTCCGGTTTGGCGTGGGCGAGTTTCTCGGCGTCGAGGCCGTAGCGATGGTAATATTCGCGCTCGGAGGGGATGAACCCGCCGTCCATGCGCTCCTTCTGAAGGCGGAGCATCATCACCACGTCGACATCCTTCAGGCCCTCTTCCATGTTGTCATAGACCTCGACGCCGAAATGCTCGATGCCGGAGGGCATGAGGGTCGCGGGGCCGACGAGGCGGATGCGGTTCTCCATCTTGTGCAGCAGCAGGATGTTGGACCGGGCAACGCGGCTGTGGGCGATGTCGCCACAGATCGCGATGTTCAGCCTGTGCAGCCGGCCCTTGGCACGGCGGATGGTCAGCGCATCGAGCAGCGCCTGCGTCGGGTGCTCGTGTTTGCCGTCCCCGGCGTTCAGCACCGCGCAGTTGACCTTCTGGCTGAGCAGATCGACCGCGCCGGAATGCGGATGACGGACGACCAGCAGGTCCGGGTGCATGGCGTTGAGCGTCATGGCGGTGTCGATCAGCGTCTCACCCTTCTTGATGCTGGAGGCCTGCATCGACATGTTCATTACATCCGCCCCGAGCCGCTTTCCGGCAAGTTCGAAACTGGCCTGTGTCCGGGTGGAGTTCTCGAAGAACATGTTGATCTGCGTCAGCCCCGCCAGTACCGAGGCGTTTTTCTCGCGGCGTCGGCCGAGGGCGACGTATTTGTCGGCGAGATCGAGAACGGTGGCGATCTCTTCGGGCCGCAGGGGCTCGATTCCCAGAAGGTGGCGGTGATCGAAACGCATGGGGCCCTCGTGTTGTGCTTTGATCGTAATAAGAAGCGGGGAAGCCTTGGGCAAGAGGAAGGCTGCGGAGTCGGCGGGGCTGCGCTGGGCGATGTGCGGAGGGTCGGTCGTGGCGCGGGTTCCCTCCCCCTTGGGGAGGGTCAGGGTGGGGGAGTGGCGGCTGGCAGGTTCTACCGTTGCACCACCGCCGCGCGCCATTCCTCGAGAAAGCGCGACTTCTTCAGCGGGTCGACATAGATCAGCAAGCCCGGGTCGAGCCGGATCGGGCGCAGGTGCGGCCCCCCGGCCAGCGCCGCCTCGTCGATCCGGGAAAATCCGGTGCGCTCGGCGATCAGGGTCTGGCCGGCATCGGAGATGAGGAAATCGATGAAGCCGCGCCCGAGGTCCGGGTTTGGCGCCGTGGTCGGCACCAGTGCCGTGCGCAGCAGGACCTGTGTGAAGTCCCTCAGTTCCACCATCGCGCCATCGGGCCAACCGTCCAGCCGGTCGGCGAGATAGCTGCCAAGAACGTTGTAGGCCAGCACCAGCTGACCCGATTGCAGGTCATCCAGCATCGCCCCGGTGGAGGAATACAGCCGCGGCGACAGCCCGCCCATGACCTCCGACATGCGCCAGAAGGTATCCGACTGCCGCGCGTCCTGGCTTGCGAACAGGTATCCCGCGCCGCTCGCCGCCGGATCGTAGGTGCCGATCCGCCCGTCGAAGACCTCCGGTCTGTCGCGCATCAGCGCGATCAGGTCCTGCCGCGTCTGCGGCAGCGGGCCGGGGCCGAAAGCCCTGCGCGAAACCGCCATGACCACCGGCTCCTGCGTGAAGCCGAACAGCTGGTCGCGCCAGTGTGCCCAGGCGGGCAGGCGGGCGGTGGCCTCCGAGCCGTGCGTCAGGGCCAGCCCGTCGTTCGCGAGCTTCATCTGCAGGTCCATGGCCGATGATATGGCGAGATCGAAGGCCGCGCCCTCTCCGGCGATGGCGTCAAATACCGACTGCGTGTTGCTCACCACGTAGTGGACCGAGATGCCCGGGTGCTCCGCCTGATAGGCTTCGATCAGCGGCGCGAAGATGCGGGTGTCCGTGGAGGACAGAACGGTCAGGACGGCCTTTTCCGGATCGGCCCGGAACCAGCGGTCCTCCTCCACCTCGAACGCCATGGCCCGGCAGGCCAGCAGCATCACGCCAAGGGCAACGAAAAACGCGCGCATGCGCCGCCTCCTTCCCGGTCTGTCAGGTCCAGCGTCCCGCCGTAAGCCGCCGCCACCTCGGTCACGATGGCGAGGCCAAGGCCCGAGCCGACCACGTCCGCCACGTTTCCCCCGCGCTCGAAGCGCTTTCCCAGGGCGTCGAGCCGCAGCCCGGCGAGGCCCCGCCCGGTGTCCGCGACGGTCAGGACCGCCTGGGTGTCCGTCCGCTCCAGGGTGATGGAGACCTCGCCGAATTCCGACGAATACTTGATCGCGTTGTCGATCAGGTTGCGGATCACCGTTTCGATCAGCAGCCGGTCGGCGGCGATGGTCACCGGCGCGTCCGGCGCGATGTAGTCGAGGTCGATGTCCCGGAGCTCGGCGGACGGGCGAAAGCCGTCCACGATCCCTTCCGTCACCCGGCCAAGGTCCATGTCCTCGTCGCTGCGCTGGTCGGTGCGATAGATGACGGCGGCATGATCGAGGAGCTGGCTGGCGGAGCGGGCGGTGTTGTCGGCCAGGCGGATGATCTTGCGAAGCTGCTCCCGCGCGGCCTCGTCCTCGGACTGGCGCAGGGCAATCTCGGTCTGCGCCCGCAAGGTCGCCAGCGGCGTGCGGATGTAATGCGCCGCTTCGGCGATGAAGGTCTCGGTACGTGACAACGCCCCGGACAGCCGCCCGATGAAGCCGTTCAGCGCATTGACCAACGGCCCGAGTTCTTCCGGCACCTGCCTCCGCACCGGGCGCAGGTCCTGCGGGCCGCGCCGGGTCACCGCATCCGCCAGGTCGCCCACCGGCTGCAGTACGGAGCGCGCCATCGCCACCGCCAGCAGCGCCGCCAGCAAGAAGAACCCCGCTCCCAGCAGCAGCGCCCGGTTGGTCAACCCGGCGACGATGCTGTCCTGCACGGACCGCGTCTGCGCAACCGCGACCAGCACAGGCACCGGCCTGCCCTCCACCAGCACGGAGCGTCCGACCGCCGCAACCCGGACGGCGTAGCCCAGTTGCACCGCATTGTAGAACTCCGGATTGAGGCCCGACGGGATGGTGTCGGGCAAAGGCAGGTCCGCATAGCCGGTGGCCAGCGCACCGTTCACGTCCACGCGGTAGAAGATGCGGTCGTTCCCCAAGGCTCCCAGCATGGAGAACGCCGAATACGGCAGGTCGATGTCGATCCCCTCCGCACCGCCGCGCAACTCTTCCGCGATGGCCAGGGTCGCCGCGCCGAGGATCCGGTCCTGTGTCTGCTCCACCGCCGCATCCGCCACCGTGCGAATCGAGTAGAACAGCAGCCCCGACAGCACCGCCGCGACCACCAGAAGTTGCGCGGTCAGGCGGCGGCGAATGGAAAACGTGTGGCGGGTCCGGCTCATCCCGACGTCAGCCGATAGCCCACGCCGCGCACCGTCTCGATCCTTGCGCGGCTGCCGTCCAGCTTCTTGCGCAGCCGTCCGACGTAGACCTCGATGGCGTTGTCGCTGACCGCCTCGCTCACCGAGAACAGCCGGTCATACAGCTGTGCCTTGGAGAAGATGCGCTCCGGTGCGCTCATCAGGATCTCGAACAGGCGCAATTCCCGGTTGCGCAATTCGCGCCGTTCATCGCCGAAGGAAATCGCCGCTTCCATCGGGTGAAAGGTCAGCCCGGCGAAGGTCTGGACGTTCTCCGCATGGCCGTTCCGTCGCCTGAGCACAGCCCGGACCCGGGCAGAAAGCTCAAGAAAATCAAAAGGCTTCGTGATATAGTCGTCCGCGCCGCTGTCGAGCATGGCAACCCGGTCGGAGACGGCGGAGCGGGCCGTCATCACGATCACAGGCGTCGCTTCCCGTGCCGCGCGGTGCCTCGCGAGGAAGTCGCGACCGTCGCCGTCCGGCAGCATGATGTCGAGCAGGATCAGGTCGTAGGGCGCGACCGCCAGCAGGTCTTCCGCCTCGCCCAGCGTCGCCGCGTGATCGACGGCGTGGCCATCCATGGCGAGCTGCGTGCGGACGGTCTCGGCCAGGTCCGCGCTGTCCTCCACCAGCAGAAATCGCATTTTTTCTCCTCGCCCCCGACGGATGACAGGTTACTGTCAGGTTGTCGCCCAATCTTGCGCGATGCAAGGCGTCCCGGGAGGGGGCGCCGGACCTTTTGGGAGGAATACCATGAAAATGTCCATCCGCGCGCTCGTCACGAGCGCCGCGCTGACGCTCGTCGGCACCGCATCCTTCGCAACCGAGTGCATCGCACCGGCAAACCCCGGCGGCGGCTGGGATTTCACCTGCCGTCAGATCGGCAAGATCCTGTATGACATCGGCCAGGTCGACGCGCCGGTTCAGGTCACCAACATGGCCGGTGGCGGTGGCGGTCTCGCCTTCGCGCATGTGGTCAACGAGCGCGGCGACGATCCCGATCTGATCGTCGCGGCGTCTTCGGCCACCACCACCCGTCTCGCGCAGAATGCCTTTGCCGGCATGACCGCCGACCAGGTGCGCTTCGTCGGGGCCATCGGCGCCGATCCGGGCGTCATCGTCGTGGCCAAGGACAGCCCGATGAACAGCCTGAACGACCTCGTCGAAGCGGTGAAGGCCGGTGAGAACGTCTCTTTCGCCGGCGGCTCCGCCGCGGGCGGTTTCGACCACCTGAAGGTTCTGCAGGTCCTCAAGGCCGGTGGCATCGAGGATATCCGCGCGGTCAAGTACATCGGCGTGGACGGTGGCGCGGACGCGGTCACCCAGACGGTCGGCGGCTTCACCACCGCGATGACCGGCGACATGTCCGAGATCGTCGGCTTCATCAACTCCGGTGAAGTGAAGGCGCTGGGCGTGCTGACCGAAGAGCGCGTGCCGGGCTTCGACGGCATCCCGACCGCCCGTGAGCAGGGTCTCGACGTGGTCGCGGTGAACTGGCGTGGCCTCTACGTGCCGAAGGACATCACCGACGAGCAATTCCAGGCCTGGGCCGACAAGCTGCAGGCGGTGGCGGACAGCGCCGAGTGGCAGGAGGCGATGAAGGCCAATGGTCTCGCGCCGTTCACCAAGGTCGGCGGCGACTTCCAGTCCTGGGTCGATGGCGTCGTGGCCGAGACCGTCGAGCTCTCCAAAGAAATCGGCGTGCTCCAGTGACCGGTGACCGCATCTTCGGAGCGGTCATGATCCTGCTGGCGCTGGGGTATGCCCTCAGCGCCAGTACGATCCAGGTGCCGCTGTTTCCCGACCCGATGGGCCCCAAGTCCTTTCCCTACCTGATCGCGGGCGGCATCATCATCACGGGACTGTTCATGGTCCTGAAACCCGACCCGGAGGCCGACTGGCCGGAAACGCGCACGCTGCTCTCCCTTGCCGTCGCCATCGTCGTGATGGTCGGCTATGCCTATGCCCTCAAGCCCCTCGGCTTCATCGTACCCACGGCGATTGCCGCCGGTGTGCTCAGCTACCAACTCTCGCCGCGCCCGGCCTTTGCCGCGCTTACGGGCATCGGGCTGTCGATCGGGCTCTTCGTCCTGTTCCGCTATGCACTAGGCCTCGGCCTCGTGCCCTTTCCCAAAGGGATGATCGGCTGATGGATCTTCTTTCGAACCTGGCGCTCGGCTTCTCGATCGCGCTGTCTCCCTATACGCTGCTGCTGGCGGTGATCGGCTGCTTTCTCGGCACCATCATCGGCGCCTTGCCCGGTCTCGGGCCGTCGAACGGCGTGGCGATCCTCATTCCCATCACCTTCACCATGGGGTTCGATGCGACCCAGGCGCTGGTGCTGCTCACCTCCGTCTACTACGGCGCGATGTACGGCGGGCGGATCTCCTCGATCCTGCTGAACATCCCCGGCGACGAGCCGGCGCTGATGACGACGCTCGACGGCTATCCCATGGCCAAACAGGGCCGGGCCGGGGACGCCCTCGTGATCTCCGGCGTCGCCAGTTTCGTCGGCGCCTTTGTCGCGACGATCTTCCTGATGCTGCTTGCGCCCTATATCGCGCGTCTGGCCTACAAGTTCGGTCCGGCGGAGTATTTCGCGCTGTATCTGCTCGCCTTCGCCACCCTCGGGGGCATCGCGTCGAACAACCAGGCCAAGGCGGCCATGGCGTCCTTCATCGGTCTCGCCATCGCCATGATCGGGCAGGGGTCCGGCGGCACGCCGCGCTTTACCTTCGGCAACCTGCACCTGATGGACGGCATCGACTTTCTCGTCGCCATCGTCGGCCTGTTCGCCATCGCGGAGGTCTTCGTCTTCATCGAGAGCCATGGCAAGTCCAGTTCCATCGGGGTCAAGCTCGACAAGGTGCGCGTGCCCTGGTCCGACCTGAAGGACTCCTCCGGCACCATGATGCGTGGCTCGCTGATCGGCTTCGTCGCCGGTGTGCTGCCCGGGGCGGGAGCCTCGCTCGGCTCCTTCCTCGCCTACATGGCGGAGAAGTCCTGGCTCGGGTCGAAAGGCCGCTTCGGCACCGGCGATCCGCGGGGCGTGGCCGCGCCTGAGGCGGGCAACAACGCCGCCGCCGGTGGTGCGCTGATCCCGATGCTGACGCTGGGCGTACCCGGCTCCGGCACCACGGCGGTGCTGCTCGCGCTCCTGATGACTCTGAATATCACCCCGGGTCCGACGCTGTTCACCGACAACCCCGAGGTTGTCTGGGGCCTCATCGCCACGCTGCTCATCGCGAACTTCGTCCTGCTTGCCATGAACGTGCCGATGGTAAAGGTCTTCGTGAGGATCCTCATGGTGCCCCCGGCGATCCTGCTGCCCGGCGTGACGATGATCTCCTTCGTGGGTATCTACTCGCTGACCGGAAGCTACTTCGACCTGCTGCTGATGGTGGGCTTCGGGGTGATGGGCTGGCTGTTCCGCAAACTCGACATCCCGACCGTTCCGGTGATCCTCGGCATCCTGCTCGGCACCGCCATGGAAGACGCGCTGCGCCGCGCCATGACGCTGTCCGACGGTGACGTGAGCTATCTCTTCGGCTCCCCGATCGCCATCGGGCTCTGGGTCTTCGCCATCGCCGGGTTCATCGCACCGCTGTACCTGCGGACCGTCATGAAGAAACCGCAGGCGATCTCCGACTGAAATCGTGATCGGGCGGGGGCTTCAATCCCCGCCCGATCCGCTTTAACGACCCCGTATGGCCCCGCGCCATCGCCCTCCCGTCACCCGGAGACACCCCATGCCAACCCGTATCCTGATCCCCTCCGGCGTCCTCGGCCTCGGCTTCGACGAGGCGGCCCTCTGGCGCGGCGTCGCGGCAAAGCCCGATCTTATCGCTATCGACGGCGGCTCGACGGACAGCGGCCCGGCCTCCCTCGGCACCGGCACCTCGAAGTATGCCCGCGCTGCGATCAAGGCGGAATGGCGCGTGTTGATGAAGGCGCGGGCGGAGGCGGGCGTGCCGCTGGTCATAGGCACCTGCGGCACCGCCGGGGCGGATGCGCATGTGGACTGGATGTATCAGATTACCAAGGAACTGGCGCAGGAGCTGGGCCAATCGGTCAAGGTCGCCCGGCTGTACTCCCAGCAATCCCCGGACAGGCTGAAAGCCCGCTTCGACGCCATCACGCCGCTCGATCCGGCCCCCGCGCTTTCCCGCGAAGACCTCGCGTCCATGACCGCCATCGTCGCTCTCGCCGGGGCGGAGCAGGTGCAGGCGGCACTTGAGACCGGCGCGGACATCGTGCTGGCGGGGCGCACCACCGACACCGCCATCATCGCCGCCCTGCCGTTGGCAAGGCAGGAACACCCCGGCGCGGCATGGCATGGTGCCAAGATCGGCGAATGCGGGGCGCTCTGCTCCAGCGATCCGACCTCCGGCGTCATCCAGATCGACTTCGACCGCGAAGGCTTCACCGTGACCCCGCTGGCGGACGGAGCGAAATGCACCCCGCATTCGGTCTGTGCCCATATGCTTTACGAAAATTCCGACCCGTTCATCCTCTATGAGCCGGGCGGGCATCTCGACGTGACGAACGCCGATTACATCGCCGTGGACGAGCGTTCCGTGCGCGTGACCGGCGCCGAATGGCATCCGGGGACGTACACCGTCAAACTGGAAGCCGCCCGCACCGCAGGCTACCAGACAACGCTCCTCGCCACGCTGCGCAACCGACGCTACGTCGAGAACGCGCAGGAGTGGGCGGACAAGCTGTTGGCTTTCCTCGATGGCAAACTGGCCGCGTCCCTCGATCTGCCGCGCGACAGCTACACGATCGACGTTCGCCTGATCGGTGTGGACTCGGCACTCGGGGCGCTGGAGGCCCGCAAGGGCGATCCGACCGAGGTGGGTGCCTTCGTCATCGTCACCGCGCCGACGCAGGCCGATGCCACCGAGATTGCCAAGCTCATCAACCCGTTCCTGCTGCACTATCCGCTGACCCGGGACGAGGAACTGCCGACCTTTGCGTTCCCCTACAGCCCGGCGCATTCCGAACGCGGGGCGCTCTATGAATTTGCCATGAACCACATCCTGACCCTCGACACCCCCATGGACGCCTTCCGCATAGAGACGGAGGCGCTCCGCGCATGACCACGCTTGCCGAGGAAACCGTCAAGATCCGGTCGAAGAACGCCGGGCCGTTCTGGGTCACCGTGGACCTGTTCTGCGGCACGAAGGACGCGTTTGACGACATCCGTCACAGGCTCTCGACCGAAGCCGTGGCCGCGCTCTATCGTGTCGATGCCGCGCAATTGAAACGCTTCGACATCGCCCGTCTGAATGTCATCAAGTTCAGCTTCCCGAGGCCGGTGCCGCAGGGTGCCCCTCTCGACCGTGACCAGCACGGGGCACAATACGCGGTGCTGCTGGAAGAGATGATCCTTGAGTAAACCCGCCGGCATGGCGCTGACGCTGGTCATCGCGGCCCTCGGCGCGGCGTTCTTTGTCCAGATCGGCCTGCCGTTGCCGCTGCTACTCGGGCCGATGCTGGCCTGCCTCTGCGCGGGCATGGCAGGGATGCCGCTTCGGGGAATGGGGATCTTCGGCACCTTCATGCGGACGTTCCTCGGCGTGGCGGTGGGCAGCTCGATCAACCCGGAGGTGGTGGCACAGATCCCTTCCTACCTGAACACGCTCGTGTTCGTGCCGGTGTTCGTCCTCATCATCGGCCTGACCGGCTACCCTCTGCTGCGCAAGGTCTTCGGCATGGACCATGCGACGGCCTTCTATTCGGCCATGCCCGGCGGCTTGCAGGATATGCTGATCTTCGGCGAGGAGGCGGGCGGCGACGTCCGGGCCATGTCGCTGATCCACGCGACGCGGGTGCTGGTGATCGTGACCATCGCGCCGATCCTGATGCAATGGCTCTGGCAGGTGGACCTGTCGGCGCCGCCGGGGCAATCGGCGCGGGACACCGACCCGGTGGAAATTGCCCTCATGATCGCTTCGGCGCTGGTGGGCTGGAAAGTCGCGGAGCGGGTCGGCCTGTTCGGCGCGTCGCTGCTAGGGCCGATGATCCTGACGGCTGCGTTGTCACTGACCGGCGTGATCTCGCACCGCCCGCCTGCGGAGATCATCTGGGCCGCGCAGTTCTTCATCGGTATCGGCGTGGGCGTGAAATACGTCGGCATCACCGGGCGCGAGCTGAAGCTCTATGTCGGCGCGGGGCTGGGTTTCGCGCTGCTGCTGTCGGTCATCAGCCTCGGGTTCATCGAATTCATCCACTGGGTTGCCCACGCGGATCACCTCGACAGCTTCCTGTCGTTCCTGCCGGGCGGTCAGGGGGAGATGGTGGTGATTGCCATCGTCGTCGGCGCGGACCTGTCGTTCGTCGTCACGCACCACCTGTTCCGGCTGATCCTCGTCATCACGCTGGCCCCGGTCGTGGCCCGCTGGGTCGCCCGCCGCGAGGGGCCTGGGGCATAGCCCCGGCCTACGGGGCGGTGTTCGGTACCGCACGGTGTTAGCCTGCCGCGACTGCCTGTAGCGCGGGGCTCCGCCCCGCGGCCTCGGCGCTGGACGCTTCCGCGGAATGCCCTTAGGCATATGTCGGACAACGTGCAAAACCCGTATGAGGACTCCCATGACCGCCACCACCCGCCGCGCCGCCGATCACCTTGTCGACCTGCTGGTGGCGCAGGGAACAACCCATGTCTTCGGCGTGCCGGGCGAGAGTTACCTTGCCGTGCTGGACGCGATGCACGCGCGCGAGGGCATCGACTTCGTGACCTGTCGGCAGGAAGGCGGCGCGGCGATGGCTGCCGATGCCCATGGCCGCATGACCGGCCGTCCCGGCGTCTGCATGGTCACGCGCGGCCCGGGCGCGACCAATGCCAGCGCGGGCGTGCATGTGGCGTTTCAGGACAGCATTCCGATGATCCTCTTCATCGGGCAGGTGGCGCGGGACATGGTCGAGCGCGAGGCCTTTCAGGAAATCGACTACCGCCGGATGTTCGGCCAGATGGCCAAATGGGTCACGCAGATCGACGATGCGTCCCGGATGCAGGAGTACATTTCGCGGGCTTACCGGGTGGCGATGTCCGGGCGGCCCGGGCCGGTGGTGATCGCGCTGCCGGAGGACATGCTTTACGACGAGGTCGCGGTGCCGCCTGCGCCGCGTTATGTCGAAGCGCCGCGCTACCAGCCTGCGCCGGACACCTTGGAAGCCTTGAAACAGGCGATTGCCGGGGCGGAAAAGCCGCTGATCATGGCGGGCGGCGGCAATTGGACGGAGGCGGGGATCGCCGCCTTGCAGGTCTTTGCCGAGAAGCAGGGAATCCCGGTCACGGTCAGCCTGAGAGCGCAGGGGCTCTTCGACAACGATCACGAGAGCTACGCCGGGCATTTCGCCGTCGGCAAGGTGCCGTATCTGTCCGAAGCGCTGGAGGAGACCGACCTGCTCATCGCCATCGGCCCGCGCCTCGGGGAGATGACGACGAACGGCTATACCAACCCCAGACCGCCGGTGCCGAGCCAGCGGCTGGCCCATGTCTTCCCTGCACCGGAAGAACCGGGGCGGGTCTATGAGCCGGAGATCACGCTGATTTCCGACACCGAGAGTTTCTGCCGCGCCGTGGCGGAATGGGAGCCGATCGCGCCGGAGCGCTTTGCCGAGCGCCGGGCAAGGCTGCGGGGGGCGTACGAGGCGTTCAACGCGACAAGCTCCGTAAACAACGACATGCTCGCGCCGCTCTACAAGCACCTGTCCGAGACGGTGCCGGCAGACGCGATCATGACAAACGGCGCGGGGAACTACTCCGCCTGGCTGCACCGTTTCCACCGTTACAGGACCCCGCGCAGTCAGCTTGCGCCGACATCGGGCTCCATGGGCTACGGCCTGCCCGCCGCCATCGGGGCCGCCGTCGCGACGCCGGAGCGCGAGGTCTATGCCTTCGCCGGGGACGGCTGCTTCATGATGACCTGTCAGGAGATGGCGACGGCGGTGCAATACGGCCTGCGGCTGACGGTGATCGTGGTGAACAACGCGCGCTACGGCACCATCCGGGTGCATCAGGAACGCGAGTTCCCGGGACGGGTTTCGGGGACCGAGATGGTCAACCCGGACTTCGTCGATTTCGCGAAGTCCTTCGGCGCCGGGGCGTATCGCGCGACGGATCTGGACAGCTTCGCTGCGGCTCTGGCGGAGGTCCGGGCACAGGGCGGGGTCAACCTCATCGAGATCGTGCAGGACCGCGACCTGCTGGCACCGGGCAAGCGGCTGGCATGACCTTACCCACGGGTAAGGTTTTTCCTTTCTATTTCAGTGGGTTATTAATTATTGGTTAGTGCCGGGCGGGGGCGAAGTCTTGCAAAGACTTCGATCCGGAAACCTTGAAAGTTTCCGGGTCAGCTCCGCCCGAGGCGTTTCGCGATGAACTCCGGCAGGCCCGGCTGGCAGCCGAAGGGTTCCAGCCGCAGGCCGCTGAACCGAACCTCTTCAAGCGCTTGCGGCAGGTCATCGAGCACATGCCCGCGCTTCATGTTGAAGAAGGGCAGGCAAATCGCCTTCTCTCCCAACCCCGCCGCACTCTCGGCCAGAAACGGCGTTTCCTCGACAAAGCCGCAGCGAATGGTGCGGAAGGGCAGGCGCTTGCCCAGCTGTTCGGCAAAGCCCTTCGTCACCGATGCAGGTTTGTCACTGCGTCCCGAACCATGCGCGGCGATGAACAGCGCGGTCTCCTGTGCCGTCCAGCCCGCCTCGTCCAGTTCCTCGCGCAGCCATTCCGCCGTCCAGTCGGGCAGGTCCGGGTCGAGGCCGAAGGGCGCAAGCTGCGTCACGTCGAACCCGGCCAGCCGCTTCGGCAGCGCCTTTTGGGTGAACCAGCCATCGGCCATGAAGAAGGGATAGACCAGTGCGCCGGGGCTGATCGCCGCTTCCAGTGCGCCCTCCTTCGCAAGGGTCGCCCCGCGCACGGTCATGTCCGGCAGATGTGCCTGAACCGCCTGCGCCAGCGCGACAATCTCCGCCTCGCCGACCTCCGGCTCGGACGGCTGGCCGTGGCTCACGATGATGGCGGTGTGCGGCATGTTCCGGTCCTTTCAGGGCATTCTCCGTGGATATAGAAGCCCCGCCATCCAAGGCTAGCGCAGCTTTGATTTCATCGCCGCTTCGGGGAAGCAGGTGGCGGTTTGCCCGGTCGCTTCCTGCCAGCGTCCGATGGAGCGGCGGGTCTTGAAGCCCGGCAGGCCGTCCGCGCCGCCGACGTCATGGCCCATCTTCTCCAATGCGCGCTGCATGCTGGCAACGTCGGAGCGCAGCAGCCCGCCAACCTTCCCCCAGCTTCCGCTGAAATCGCCCATGCCGTATTGGATGCGATCGCCCACATGGCCGACGAAGAGCGCGTAGAGATCGCTCATGTTGTAATCCTTCAGGACGTAGAAATTCGGCGTGACGATGAAGGCGGGACCGCTGCGTCCCGCGGGCATGAGAAGGAAGCCTTCTGCCTTCGCCTCGTGCTCCGGGAAGGCCTTGCCGCTTATGCGGCGGATGCCCATGGCCTGCCAGTCGCTGATGCGCTTGCCCTGATCCGGGCCTTCCAGGGCGCAGGAGACCGACGCGGGAACCTCGACCTCGAATCCCCAGTCGCGCCCGCTGACCCAGCCGTGTTTCGCGAGATAGTTGCCGATGGAGGCGATGGTGTCCGCCTCGGAGCGCCAGATGTCCGCGTGCGCGTCGCCATCGCCGTCCACCGCGTATTTCAGGAAATTCGACGGCATGAATTGCGGCTGGCCCAGAGCGCCGGCCCAGCTGCTTTTCATTGCGCTTTCCGGAGCGTGACCCGCCTGAGCGATCTGCAGGGCGGCGACGAGTTCATCGGCGAAATACGCGGCGCGGGTGCTCATGAAGCCTTTTGTCCCCAGAACCTCGAAGACATTGTTGCGGATCGGGACCTGTCCGTACCCGCTCTCGCGCCCCCAGATCCCGAGGATGATGCGGCCCGGCACACCGGTCTTTCGCTCGGTGGCGGCCAGCGCCTGCGCGTGGCGTTTCATCATTGTGCGGCCGACGGAGGTCGCGCCGTCGATGGAGCCTCGGTTGAAGTATTTTCCGGGGGAGCCGAACTCGGCCTGCCGCTGCTGTCGCGGACCGGAGGGCTTGCTTCCCGGTGGAACGAGATCCGGCAGGTCCCAGTTGAGCGTCACCCCCCGGAACGACCCCTCGAAGGTCGCCCGCGAGACGCCTTTCGCGCGGGCGCGGGGCCATATCTCGGACTGTAGCCAGGACTGGAACTGCTTTTCGATGGCGGCCCTGTTCTGGGCAGTGGCCAGCCCCGGGAGCAGCAGCAGAACGGCAAGAAGGACGATACGCAGCATCGTGGGGCCTCGTTCGAAAACAACAGGATGCGCCCATGGTAACGCCTTGCGGCGCGGCTGTCTCAGGTGGTCTCGGCCAAAGGCACATCCTTGCCGGCGGCGACGGCCTCCGCTTTCGATTTTTCCATGACGAGGAAGGTCATCATGCCCAGCGGCGGCAGGGTTTCCTGTTCGATCACCCGCAGCGAGGGCTCGCCGAGGATCGTCGCCAGTTCGAAATCCGAATGCCAGCCGATGATGTTGGCCAGCGGTGCGGAGAGCTTGGAGATCAGGCCGAGAAACCCGCTTTCCTCCGCGAAATGGTTGGAAATCACGATGCGCCCGCCGGGTTTGCAGACCCGGGCCATCTCCGCGATGACACGCTCCGGCTCGGGCACGACGGAGACGATATGCATCGCGGCGACCGTGTCGAACCGGTTGTCCGGAAAGTCCAGCGAGCGGGCGTCCATCTGGAGCAGGGCCGTGACGGGATCGAGCCTGCGTTCGCGCACCTTCTTGCGGGCCTTTTGCAGCATTTCGTCTGAGTAGTCGATGCCGGTCACTCTCAGACCCGCGCGATAATGCGGCAAGGCCAGACCGGTGCCGACGCCGACTTCCAGGACCTCCGGGCCGCCGCATCGGTTGATGTAATCGACAACCCGTTGCCGTCCGGCATGGGTCGCCGCGCCAAAGGTGCGATCATAGATCGGCGCCCAGCGGGCGTAGGAAGATTTGACGGCTTCGATATCCAAGGGGAAAGATCCTCAGGCTTTGTTTCTGCGCCATGACACGAAGGCCACGACCAGGCCAAGAATGTAGGCGACCGCAGCAATCACGAGGGTCGCCCAGAGATAGGTGAACAATGCCGAGGCAATCAGCACTGCTCCGACGATCAGGAAGCGGGCGTGTTCGCGGCGGATCGTGAAGTTCTTGAAGGACGGTGTGGGCAAGCGGCCAATCATCAGGAAGCCGACAAGCAGCAGGTACAGCGCGATCAGTTCGGCGGGCAGGTGGTCCATGTCCGGATAGAGGAACGCGATATACATCGGCAGCATGGCAAGGCCCGCTCCGGCAGGGGAGGGCACGCCGACGAAGTGATCGCCCGCGGGCTTGTCCTCCATGCGGCTCATCACGTTGAACCGGGCGAGTCGCAGGACGCAGCAGATGGTATAGACCAGAACCGCGATCCAGCCCATGCCGCGGAAGTCGTGCAGCGCCCAGGCGTGCAGGATCAGGCCAGGGGCGACGCCGAAATTGAGGAAGTCGGCAAGGGAGTCAAGTTCGGCGCCGACGGAGCTCTGGCAGCGCAGCAGGCGGGCCAGCCGCCCGTCGAGACCATCGAGGACCCCTGCGAGCAGGATCAGCTTCACCGCGCTCTCATACTCGCCGTTGAACCCGAAGCGGATGGCGGTGAGGCCCGCGCAGATGGCGGCGATGGTCAGCAGGTTGGGCAACAGGTGCAGAATCGGCAGCTTGCTGCGCTCGCGCCGGGTCTCCGGCGTGGCGGGATCGTCCGGGATGTCGTCCGGGTCAGTCATGGCTCAGCGCGTCCGGGCGAGGCGGGCGGGCGCGTGCGAGGCGAGGTCGGCGAGCACGGTTTCCCCCGCCACCATGGTCTGGCCGAGGCTGACCATGGGCTGCACGCCTTCGGGCAGGTAGACGTCCAGACGGGAGCCAAAGCGGATCAGGCCGAACCGCTCGCCCGCCTCGATGTTGTCGCCGGTGTTGGAGAAACAGACGATGCGCCGCGCCACGAGGCCGGCAATCTGGACCACGGCGATCTGCGTGCCGTCTGCGCGTTCGATGCACAGGCTGTTGCGCTCGTTGTCGGCACTGGCCTTGTCGAGCGAGGCGTTGAGGAACTTGCCGGGGCGGTAGGCGATGGCCTTGATCGTGCCGCCCACCGGCGCGCGGTTCACGTGGCAGTTGAACACGCTCATGAAGACGCTGACTCGGGTCAGGGGCTTGTCGTCCATGCCAAGCTCGGCGGGGGGAATGGCCGGTTCGATCAGAGAAACGACGCCGTCGGCAGGGCTGATGATGAGGCTGTCGCCGATCGGCGTGGCGCGTTTCGGGTCGCGGAAGAAATAGTAGCACCAGACGGTCAGGCCGACCCCGATCCAACCGAGAAAATCAGAAATCAGGAACAGGGCCAATGCAATGGCGGCAAAGATCGCAACGAACCGGCGCCCTTCCGGGTGCATCGGTTTGATGAACGTGTCGCGCATTCGCATGGGCAGGCTGCCTTCCTGTAGTGGACCACGGCCCTCTTACCCGTTCCGTCAGGCCGCTTCAACGCAAGACAACCCCCCGCGCCTTCACGATGGTCGGCGCGGGAGCGGGAGTCACCAGGCGTTGTACTGCAGGTACTTGCCGGACATCTCGACCTTGACGCGGTCGCCCTTGGGATGCGGCACCCGGGTCACGGACATGTCGAAGTCGATGGCCGACATGATGCCGTCACCGAATTCCTCGTGGATCAGCGCTTTCAGTGTCGGGCCATACACTCCGACGATCTCGTAGAAGCGATAGATGCAGGGATCGGTGGGCACGGTCTGGGCAAAGACCTTGTTCGGGCTCTCTGCCAGCACCTCGGCAGCCTCGGTCGGCAGGCCAAGGAGGGAAACCAGCTTCTCTGCTTTCTCCAGCGGGAGAGCGTTCATGCCCATGCAGGCGGAATGGGTGAAGACGGGCGACATGCCGATCTTTTCGGCAATCGCCGTCCAGCCCAGCTTGGCCTTCTTCCTGGCAATGATGATCAGCGCGGTGACGTCTTCCTTGGTCAGAAGCTCTCCGGAAATCAGGTCCTTCATGGTCTCTCTCTCCTGTCTTTGGGTCAGTTGGTGAGGTGATAGGCAAGCATCAGGCATACGAGCGCCAGCGCGGCGCTGACGCCTTGCCAGAAGCGGACGGGATTGCGCTCCGCCAGCGGGACGTGGCGGGTGGCGCGGAACGTGGGGCCGGGGGTTTTCAGGTCCTGCACGAATTCCGAAAGCGCGTCGTAGCGGCGCAGCGGATCGGGATGGCAGGCGCGGCGCAGAGCGGCATCCATGAAGGCAGGCAGGCCATTTCCCGCATCGCGGGCGGGCAGGTAGCTCAGCTGCATCTGCTCGCGGCGGTTGGTGATCCGCGCCACGGCGGGACCGTAGGGCAGGCGGCCGGTCAGCATCTCGTAGAGGATCGCGCCAAGCGCATACTGGTCGGAGCGCCACGACGCGGGCTCGCCCGACAGATACTCCGGCGCGGTATACTGGAAGGTGCCGGGCAGCTCGCCGAGCGTGCCGGGCGCGGCCTCCTCGACACCGGCGACAGCGGTCGAGCCGAGGTCGATTATCTTAACCGTGCCGTTGCTGTCGATCATGACGTTCTCGGGGCGCAGGTCCTGATGCAGCATCTCGCGGCGATGGAAGGCACGCAGCCCGGCGGCGAGCTGGGTGGCGATGTCGCGGACCTTTCCCAAAGGCGGCTTGGGATTGTCGGTTATCCACTGCCGCAGGGTCGTGCCTTCCACGAACTCGGTGACGACGTAGAGCGCCGTGCGCTGCTCCGGCGGCTTTGCTGCGGCAAGCACATGCGGGGAGGCGATGCGCCGGGCGATCCACTCCTCGAAGACGAAGCGATTGAGGTAGGCTGCATCCTGCGCCATCTCGGCGGAGGGCACCTTGAAGGCGACCTTCGAACCATCGGGGCTGCTGGCGAGGAAGACGCGGCTGCGGGCGGTGGTGTGGATCTCGCGCAGGAGGCGGAAGCCGTCGATGACGTCGCCGGGCTTCACCTGCCGCGGCAGGGGCAGGCCCGCGGCGTCGAGACCGGGCATGTCGTCGGCCTCGGGCAGACTTTCGATCCGGACGATCTGCACCGTCAGGTTGTCGTCGCTGCCCGCGTCCAGCGCGGCCTGCACGATACGCTCGGCGGCTTCATCCAGGGATGGGGCCTCCATCGCCTGTTTCACGGTCTTTGCAGAGACATGCTGATGCACGCCGTCGCTGGCCAGAAGAAAGACGTCACCGACCCGCAGGCGCAGGCGGCGGTAGTCGATCTGGACTTTGCCCGCCATGCCCATGGCGCGGCCAAGGTAGCTTTCGGAAGCGGAGAGGACGACCCGATGATCTTCCGTCAGCGGCTCGAGACTGGCGCCGTCGAACCGGCTCACGCGGCTGTCGCCCAAATGCAGGATATGGCCCTCGCGGCCCTTGAGGATCAAGGTGGAGAGGGTGCAGACCCGCCCGGCGTTGATGTCCGACAAGGCCCGGTTCTGGGCGAAGAGCCAGGCATTGGTCGCGGTAATTACCCGCGTCGCGGCGGTGCGCGCGGTCCAGGCGTCCGGGGTGGCGTAGTAATCGGTCAACAGGGCCTTGACCGAAAGCTCGGCGGCCTCGCGGCTGATGGCGGAGGAGGAAATCCCGTCCGCGACGGCCAGCACGATGCCCTTGAGAGCCAGCATCTGCCCGGCGGGAATCAGCGCCCCGTGGAAATCCTGGTTCTCCGGCTTTTGCCCGGCAGACGAATGCTGGCCGATGGCGACCGTCAGGCCGGGCTTGGCACGCGCATCCTTGGGCATGGGGGAACTCCGGGAAGGAAAAGGCGGGCCACCCCGAGAGGCAGCCCGCATCAGTCAGGGAGAGTTACTCGGCCGGAACGGCGCTGTCGTCATTGCGGACGAGGTTGCGCTTCGGGCTTTCCTTGAAGTGGGTCATGTAGATCATGCCGCCCACAAAGGTCAGACCGCCGACGAGGTTCCCGAGGATCACCGGAATCTCGTTGTAGGCGAGGTAGTCGAACCAGGTGAAGTTGCCGCCGAGCATGATGCCCGAGGGGAAGAGGTACATGTTGACGATGGAGTGCTCGAACCCGAGGTAGAAGAACACCAGGATCGGCATCCACATCGCCATGATCTTGCCCGAGGTCGAGGTCGACATCATTGCGGCAACGACGCCCGTGGAGACCATCCAGTTGCACAGGATGGCACGGGTGAAGACGGTGAGCATCCCTGCGGCGCCTGCGGCAGCGTAGCCGACGGTCCGCGATTCCCCGATCTGGCCGATCTTCTGTCCGACGGCATTCGGTTCGGTCGAGAAACCCATGGTGAAGACGATGGCCATCAGGATCGCCGTGGTCATCGCGCCCGCGAAGTTGCCGCAGAACACGAGGCCCCAGTTGCGGAAGACGCCGGACCAGGTGCAGCCCGGACGCTTGGCGACGACCGCCAGCGGCGCGAGGGTGAACACGCCGGTCAGCAGGTCGAATCCCATGAGGTAGAGCATGCAGAAGCCGACGGGGAAGAGCAGCGAGGCGACAAGGAAGTTGCCGGTGTTGACCGCGATGGTCACGGCAAAGGCCGCGGCGAGAGCAAGAATGGCTCCGGCCATATAGGCGCGGATCAGGGTGTCCTTGGTGGACATGAAGATCTTGGATTCGCCGGCATCGACCATCTTGGCCGCGAATTCCTTGGGCATGACGTATGACATGGGTTTGGTCCTTTCTGGTGAGGGCGCGCGTCAGGCGCGACGTGTCGGGAAGGGGAGGAGGTCCGCGGCCCCGGCGGACGCGCGGGGGTGATTTTGGGTGGCGGTATTCCGATTGCCGCCGCCGGGTAGGCTTTGCAGGAACGCAAGGGGGCCCTCGCGGACCATCGTGCGGATCTGGTGCGGGCGATCCACGCGATTGGCCGGAACCCGGAATACGGGGTCGAGCGGCCAGCCCATTGCAATGCGGTGGCGATAAACAACGCGGTGATGCGTGGACATGCGACACTCCGGTTCAGGGATGAACGCGGAGCCGGAAGTCGGGCGCCGCGGCGATTTCGGTCAGGTTTCCCGGCCAGGGGCAGTCCGGCTCCGAGCCGGTCCCTATGCGACACCTTTGCCGCATGCCCCGTATGAGGCGTCTTGACTGAAATGCCGCGCCGTTGCGGCGAGCACCGGGGCAGCCCCCGTCGCTCTCATATCTTCATCTCGGATGAATTGTTTGAAGGCAACAAGAAATGCCCTGATATGTCCGGTACTGCCGCCCTTTGCGGCGGTGCCTTGCGAAGATGCGGGAGTTTCGGCCGGATTTTGGGCGGGCCGGTTCAAAAACAGGCATGTCGCAAACGGGTTTTCTCGTGCTGGCGAGTCCGATGCGCCTAGGAACAGGTCTGACCGGGCCGACGCGCTGCAGCGGTTTACCGGGCGAAAACCGAATCCGATTCGGTTGCCGCGGCGTTTTCGAGAATACCGAGAGTCGCCGGATGGGCGGTCATAGCGTCGGCGAGGCTGATGTCTTCCAGTTCGGCATAGAAGGCGAGTTTGGCGCGGTGCAAGGCGGGCACCAGACCGCATTTGCGGAACAGGATGCAGGTTCTGCAATCGACCATCGCCGCATCTCCCTCCATGTACCGCACAATCGCCCCGACGCTCGTCTCCTGTGCCGGACGGGCCAGTTCGACACCGCCGCTGCGTCCGCGCGTCGATTGCAGAAACCCGCCGTCCACCAGCTGGGTCACCACCTTCATCAGGTTGCTGTGCGACAGATCGTGCGCCCGGGTGATCTCCGAAATCGGCACGCGGCGACCGGCATGAGCGCCGAGGTACAGGCAGACCCGAAGCGAATAATCGGTGAACTTTGAAAGGCGCATGGATCGGGTCTTCGAAATGCTTCAGGTTCTTGAATATATACAGCCATAATCAAATCAATCAATTGTCCTGACCACCGGGCCCCCGACAACGGCCCCGCGCGGTAAAATGGCTGGTCGGTCAGCCCGCACCAGGGCCGGGGCGAGGGATACAGTGTCGGGGGACTGTCAATTGAGGTGTTGCTCGTTTGTTCCCATGCTCCCGGCGGGTATCCGGAAGCAGATACTGGTGACAGCGTCCGGATCGTCTGCGCACCAGATCGCCCCTCCGTGCCGCGAGACGAACTTGCGGCACGTTGCAAGTCCCAGGCCCGTACCCGAAATGCCGTTGTGCGTGGACACTCGCTTGAAGGGCTCGAAGATGCGGTCCTTCTGATCGTCCGGTACGCCGATCCCATTGTCCGACACCGTGAACAAGGCGCGGTTGCCTTCCTCGAACTGCGCTGCAAGACGAATGCGGGGCGGGTTGTCGCCCCGATACTTGATGGCATTGGCGACAAGGTTCTGCAGCACCTGCGCGATCTGCGGGGGATGGCAGAAGATGGGCCGGTCCAGCGCGTCCGAGTCCACATCGACAACGGCCCGGCTTTCGGCAATTTCCCGGTCGAGCGCCGTCAGTGCCCGGTCGATAAGGTCACGCGCCGTTGTCTCCGAAAGGATCTCGTCGCGATCAAGGCGCACATGGTCCGCGAGGCTTCGCAGCATCTCCTGCATCTGGGTCGCGGATTTGCGCAACATCCGCAGCCCTTCGCGCGCCTCCTGCATGTCGCCGTCCTCGATGTCCTCCTCGATCTGTTCCGCAAGGTAGGCGGCGGCGCGAATCGGTGCCTGGAAGTCGTGGACAAGAACTTCGGTGAACGTCGCCAGATCCCGCCGTTGTTCGTCGAGCCGCCATTGCGCAAGGGCCTGGCTGAGACCGTTCTTCAGCATACGGTCGATGGCATTCTGGTTCAGGTTTGATTTCGGAGCGTAATCCGTCGCGCCGAACTTGATGGCCGACTTGGCGAGTTCCTCGTCGCCCTGGCCGGTGAGGAAGAAGATCGCGGCCTTCGGCCAGGTCCGCCGGAATTGCGCAATGAAGTCGAGACCGCTGGCCCCGGGGAGCCGGTGATCGAGGAACACCACATGGACATCCGGTTCTTCGAAATCCAGCGCCTGTTCGACCGAGACGGCATCCTTGATCCTGACTTCGTATTCGGTTCTCGACAGCAGGCGCCGGATCCATTTCCGGTCGGCGTCGTCATCTTCCACGATCAGGACAGATATGGTTTGCATGGCGTTCCCTGGCTCGGTGCTCCGGTGATCATGGCATCCGGGGCAGGTCCACGATCCGGGCATAGTCGTCCAAAACCTTTATCAATTTCTCAAGATTCTTCCCGAGTTTGTGTTTGGGCGAAAAGCCGGCGACGGAGAAGTTGTAGGCGGCATTGCGATCTTCCTCGGAGTCCGAGGTCGAGACCATGAAGACGACGGTTCTGCGCAGGATGGGGTCACGGCGCAATTCGGCGAGAAATTCGATGCCGTTCATGCGCGGCATGTTGAGGTCGGCGAGGACAATATAGGTGTCCGCGAGTGCGCTACCCCTTGCGCGCATCAGTTTCAGGGCTTCGATGCCGTCGGAGACCCGGTGCAATACAGTGCGAACCGGGCTTCGCGCCAATGCCCGGCTGACGGCCTTTGCGTCGCCGTCGTCGTCCTCCACGAGGACGATATGCAGCGGGGCGAGAGAGTAGGTGGGTCCTTCGCAGTTCAAGATGCAAGCCTTCTGTCGTTGCAGTGGTTGGAGAGGTCGTCGTCCTTGGGCCAGACGACGAAAAAGGTGGTCCCGCGGACGCCGTCGGACTCGAGCCTGATCGTCCCGCCGACGAGCGAGACATGTTTGCGCACCATCGCAAGACCGACGCCGCTGGTGTCGACCTGGTCGCGCGGCTTGAGGGTCTGGAACGGCTCGAAGATCTTCTGGTGAAAGCGTTCCGGGATACCCGGTCCGTCATCGGCGACACTGTATTCCACAACATCGCCGAGATCGCGGAATCCGATCCGGATGGTGCCTCGATCGCGGTCATGATGCCGAATGGCATTGCTGATCAGGTTCAGCAGGACCGTTTGCAGCGGCAGACGGATGACAGTGCAGCGGAGCAACTCCGGATCGACGGCAATCTCGAAGCCGTCATGCGAATCGAGCAAACCTTCGATCTCGTCGATCATCACGTCGAAGCTGATCCAGTCGCGGTCCACCGGTACCCGCCCGATGCGGGAATGCGCCAGCAGTGCGTCGAGCAGGCGGGTCATGCGGCCCACGCGGTTGCGCAACAGGTCGAGGCTGTCGCGGGTGTCCTCGGTCAGGACATCCTCGAGATCCTCTGCAAGCCAGTTCGACGTGTTCTCGATCACCCGAAGCGGCGCCTTGAGATCGTGCGACGCGACGTAGGCGAACTGGTCGAGTTCCGCGTTCGACCGCTCAAGGTCGTTGACCAGGCGCTGGATCTTGGCCTCGGCCCGCTTCTGCTCGGTGACGTCCTGCATCACCGCGATCACGTGGTTGGCGCCGGCGTAGCGCGTTCTGGCAACCGAAATCGCCAAGGCGATCCTGTGCCCGTCCCGATGCCTGCCGAAAACCGTCGTGTCGATGCAATGCTGCGGCCCGGTGCATTTGAAACAGTTCAGACCACAGATCTGGTCGCTCATCAGCAATTCCGAGACCGGGCGCCGGACCAACGCCGTCGCCTCGTCCCCGAACAGCTGCGCCGCGGCTTCGTTTACCTCTTCGATCAGGCCGTTTTCGTCGAAGACAATGATCGCGTGGCCGGCGGAATCGAAGACGGCTCGGGCTCGCAGGGCGGCGGGCATAAGATCGTTGGACCGGGTCATGAAGATCCCGGCGAGGTCGCCGACCTCGTCCTTCGACAGGGCTCCGAGTTCGATGGGTTCGCTGCTGTCTTCCAACGCAGAGATCTTTCGCCGCAATTCCCGCAAGGGAAAGGTCAACCGGCTGGCAGTAATCAGCGCGGCAAACCCTGCGATCGCGATCAGCGCGAAGGAGATGATTGCGTCCTTCTTCAGCCTGTCTTTCGCCGCGGCGAACAGGTCCGCGCGGCTCTTTTCCGTGATCATGTACAGGGAGAAGGGACGGTCGGTCCCGGTCGCTCTCACTTCCCGGATGTAGACCGCATGGTCGTCATGGAACATCGCCGCCTGCGATCCGTCGGATGCAAGCAGAGCGCGGATGGCGGTGGTTTCGGTCCAGTCGGAATCGGTGTGGAAGTGCAGCCGCGGCTGCGAAGTCCGGGACTCGAACGTCATGTAGTCAAGATTGCTCGTCACCGCTGTTGTGCGGATGTTGTCCGCGACATTGGGGGCGGCCTCGTGCAGCAGTGCCGCCACGTCGGCATTGATGACGACTGCCGCATATGGCTTGTTGTTGTGATTGAACAGGGGCCGGACGATGCGGATGGTTGCGAGGCCATCAACCTGACCGTGTTCGCGGTTCAGGGTGATGTTCGAGAAGTAGTTTCGCCCTCTGATGGGGTATCGAATGCGCTGCATGTACGGCTCATCGCCCTTTTGCTGCAAATCTTTCCCGGGAACGACTTCGATGCGCCGCTCGACCCGGTTTACCCGGACGAGTTCGCGCCAGTTGTCGTCCCGTCCGATCAGCCGCAGCTGGGAGTAGTGCGGCCGCGCAAGCAACATTTTCGAATAGAAGGACTCGAGACGCGCGCGCTGCGCGTTCAGGGCCTCGTCGCGTCTTGTCCCGGGGGCTTCGTCCAGAAGCGCCCCGATGGCGTCGGTCGTCGGCATCGTCGCGAGCAGCACGACATCGCTTTCCATCCCCTGAAACAGGCTTTCGATCTGGTCGGCATAGCGCTGTGCCTCCACTTCGAGCGCCTCCAGCGCCAGAGCGTGCTCGCGGGTCCGTGTGGAAAAGAAGTTCTCCACGGAGAGGACGAGCAACGATCCGATTGTTGCCGCCAGGATCAGGCCGATGATTTTTCCCCTCAGCGTGAGCGTGGGGCGGTGTCCCGGGGTGCTGTGTATCATCCCAGGTATTCAGCGTAGCCTGAGCAGCGTGTCAGGCTTGGCGCGTGGCGTGAGGATCTCGGAATGACCGTCGAGGATCTCCTTGATTTCGTCCAGAAAGATATTGATGTCGCTGCAGGATTTCTCAAGCGCGTCAAGATTTGCGGCCATGGTGGACTGGCTCTGCGTGCTGTTGCGCAGGCCGCGCACGTGGCGCAGGGTCGCGGCGAGCACGGCGCGGATTTCCGGCCCGCAGGTTTTCGACACCCGGGTCATGGAGACGCGCATCGCGGCCCGTGGCGAGGTCGCCTGTCCGATGGCGGCAATCAGGATGCTGCGTTCGAGGGCCGAGACGATGGATTTGCGCACGCTTTCGATGCTCAGCTCTTCCTTCGTCAGATAGTCCGCGCAGCCGTTGCGCATGACCTCCACCGCGATGTCGTGACGGGCGACGCTGGTGACCATGATCGGCACGGCGTCGACCTGCTCCTCGTGCGCGGTCAGGATCTTCAGCGCGTCGAACCCGGTCTCCATGTCGAGGTAGTAGTCGAGAAAGACGATATCCATCACGTCTTGATCGAGAATCGCGCGGAACTCGTCGAGGTTGGCGGCGTCGTAAGGCTGGAATTTCAGGCCAGCCTTGCGGCAGAACCGCTTGAGACGGTTGCGATCCGGCTGCTGGTCATCCAGGAACAAGACCTTCAGCGGCTCGGTGACGTCCTGTTCGGGTGCATACTGCATCTGGGGCGCGGCGGTGGCCATGGCGTGATCTCTCCACATTGCTGGTTTGCTGTTCAACTGACGCCCCCGTCCTTCCGGAACACAGTCTCTCCGGCACCCTAAGAAAATGTGAATCGAGCCCTGTTCGCACGGTCATAATGATTAAAATGCCCGTTATCCGGTTCCGACCAATCCCGAGAAGATAACGCCCTGGTTGTGTGCGTGCCGCGCGAGATGCTGAATTTTCGGGCGCGGCCGATGCCGAAAATCGGCCGCGTTCGGCCCGAAAACAGGCCCAAGTCGCGATAGATTTCCCGAAAGTCGCAAAAGGATGATGCGCTTTTCTGAAATGGTGAGAGGGTGGGACCGGCTCGGCTGTGGTCCGGTGCGCCTTTGCGTGCGCGTGGTCTGCCGCCTCTCACATGATGTTCCGGCCGGTGTCAGGCCCTTCCCCTGCGCATCGGTCCTCCACAGGAGACTACCCATGCTGCGTGAACCGGATGTTCTGGCCCAGCTCATGCGTCGCAAACCCGCCCACTCCCTGCCGCAGGATCTGTATTGCGATCCCGGCGTGTTCCAGGTCGACATGGAAAAGATCTGGTATCGCCAGTGGCTTTTCGCGATTCCCGCCTGCGAGGTGCCGAAAACCGGAAGCTACGTGGTCTACGAGGTCGGTGCCTATTCGGTTGTCATCGTGCGCGGCAGCGACGGGGTGATACGGGCGTTCCACAACTCCTGCCGACACCGGGGTTCGGTGCTGTGCAAGACGAAGAAGGGCACGAATCCGAAGCTGGTCTGCCCGTATCACCAGTGGACCTACGAACTCGACGGCCGCCTGCTCTGGGCGCGCGACATGGGGCCGGATTTCGATGCGTCGAAACATGGGCTCAAGCCCGTGCATTGCCGCACCGTCCGCGGCCTAGTCTACATCTGCCTTGCCGATCACGCACCGGATTTCTCCGGCTACGAGGCCGAGGCCAAGCGCTATCTTGCGCCGCACGACCTGGAGAATTCCAAGATCGCCTACGAGACGACCATCGTCGAGCACGGCAACTGGAAGCTGGTGTGGGAAAACAACCGGGAGTGTTATCACTGCTCCGGCAACCACCCGTCGCTTTGCCGGGTCTATCCCGAGGATCCGCTCGCCGCGAGCGACGAGATCGAAGGCAATCTCTCGGACATCCTGAGCAAGCACGCCGAGCGTTGCGAGGCCGTTGGCGCACCGTCGAAATTCCGGATTTCCGATCAGGGTGAGTGGCGGTTCATCCGCATTCCGCTGCTCGGGACGGCCGAGAGCTACACCCTGGACGGCAAGGTCGCCGTGCAGAAGCCGAACTCGTCCTTCCCGTTCAAGGACGCGGGATCGCTGCATCTGTTCGTCTACCCGGTGTCCTGGAACCACTTCCTGTCGGACCACTCCATCGTCTTCCGCATCACGCCGATCGGTCCGATGGAGACCGAGGTGACCACCAAGTGGCTGGTGCACAAGGATGCGGTGGAAGGTCAGGACTATGACGTCAAGCGTCTGACCGAAGTCTGGAACGCCACCAACGACGAGGACCGCGAGGTGGTCGAGAACAACCAGCGCGGCATCCTGTCGCCGGCTTACGAGCCGGGTCCGTACTCGCCGACCCACGAGCAGGGCAACATCCAGTTCGTCGACTGGTACGCCAAGACCATGATCGACGCGATCACCGGCCCGCGCGCCGTTGCAGCGGAGTAAGCCATGAACCAGCCCTTCCTTGCCGAAGCCGACGCGGGCATCTGGGTCGACTCCGAGCCGCTCGAATGCTGCTCCGTCGTGCCCGAAGCCCCTGACACGGCGACGTTCAGCTTCGTCTCGCCGTCGGGCGCGATGTTCAAGTTCCTGCCGGGGCAGTTCGTCACGCTCGAACTGCCTGCGCAGGGCGGGACGGTCTGGCGGACCTACACGATCTCGTCCTCACCATCCCGTCCCCTGTGCATTTCGGTGACGGTCAAGGCGCAGGCGGACAGCATCGGCACGCGCTGGATGCTCGATCACCTGCGGCCGGGGATGCAGATCACGGCCTCCGGACCGGCGGGCATCTTCACCCTGCCGCCGAAGGAGAAGAAGAAGTACCTGTTCATCTCCGCAGGCTCCGGTGTGACGCCGTCCATGTCGATGGTCACCTACCTCTATGACCGCGGCACGCCGCCGGACATCGTGCTCGTCAACTGCGCCCGCCGCCCCTCCGAGATCATCGGGCGGGCGCGGCTCGAGATGATGGCCTCGCGCCTGCCGTCGATGAAGCTGTGGTTCATCGTCGAGGAAGATGATCCCTACACGGTATGGACGGGCCTGCGCGGGCGATTGAACCAGATCATGATCGGCCTGTTTGCCGGCGATTACCTGGAACGCGAGGTCTACTGCTGCGGTCCGGAGCCGTTCATGAACGCCGTGCGCGAGATGCTGATCGCGCTGGGCTACGACATGGAGCACTACCACCAGGAGAGCTTCCAGGCCCCGGTCAAATCCGAGGAGCAGGCCCCGGAGCAGGACGACCTGGTGCTCGATGACAAGGCGGACGCCTCGATCCTTTTCGCGAAGTCCGGCGTCACGGCGAATTGCACGGAAACCGACACGGTTCTGGCAGTTGCGAAGTCTTCCGGACTCAATATCCCGTCGGGCTGTACCTTCGGCGTCTGCGGCACCTGCAAGGTGAAAAAGCTGTCGGGGCAGGTGCACATGGTGCACAACGGCGGCATCTCGGACGACGACATCGAGGACGGCTACATCCTCGCCTGTTGTTCCAATCCGATCGGCGAGGTGGAACTCGACGTCTGACGTCAGTCCAGGCCGAGCCTGAAACGCGCGGCGCTCCAGCCGTCCACGAGGCACCGGGCCCGGATATACAGGGCTTCTATGCCTTCGGGGATCACGACACCGCCGAGCGAGCGGGTGAACGGTTGTTCGGCTTCATGCGGATGCACGAGCACCCGTGTGCCGAGCACCGTGCCGTCCTCCAGTTCCACCCGCCAGCCGTCCGCGTAATGGTCCCACCCGGTGTCCGGGTGGGCGAGCGTGACGACGATGCGACCGGCTCCGCCGCCGTGCGCCCATTGGGCCATGCGCACCTCCGGCGGATCGGCCAACGCGGGGGCGGCGAGGAGCAAGCTGGCAAGAGGAGCGGCGCGTCGCATGGCAGGCAGCCTAGACGAGGCGACTGCAGGAGCAGGTCACGTCTGCGTGTGATCGCCCTGGTCCATCAGAACAGCGCGCGACTGCGAGGCGAATTCGCGGCGCAGGATCACGCCCGCGGTAAACACGGTCGCCGCCATGAGCGCCCAGGGCCCCGCCAGCCAGGCGGTCGAGGCGATGCCGAAGTAGACCGAGCGCAATCCGCGGTTGTAGCCACGCGCGGCGAGAATGTTGATCTCCGCGGCTTTCGTCGCGCGGGGCATGGCGTTCGGGTCCTCGGCGTCGTTCGGGACGGAGGCCATGAGCACGGCGCAATAGCCGAACAAGCGATGCGACCAGACGAACTTCAGGAAGGCGTTCACCGCGAAGGCCAGCATCACGAACACCTTGATCTCCCAGACGACCATGGGGTCGGTCTGCTGGGTCAGGTCCTGCGCCAGCCCGCGCAGGCGCTCGGTGTTGCCCAGAAGGGCCAGCCCGCCGCCGATGGCGATCATGGAGCCGGAGGCAAAGAAAGCCGTGCCCTGCCGCAATTGCCCGACGATCTGCGAATCGAAGATGCGCGGCTGCCGGGTGACGAATTGCACCATCCATTCACGCCGGTAGGCTGCCATCAGGCTGGACGTGGAGGGGCGGGATTTCGGCGAATGCTCGATCACGCGCGTCGAGATGAACCACGACAGGATCAGAAGGCCGAGAGCGAAGTAATCCGCCCGCGAGAACAACGAAAGCTCGGACAGGATGTCCATGTCAGAACGGCTGAACCACGACGACCCAGAGGACCGCGATGGTTCCGACGACACTGATTTCGTTGAAGATCCGCAGATACATGTCGGATTCGGTGAAAATGCCTTGCTGCGCCCGCTTCACCAGCCTGCCGGTCCAGAGATAGTGCAGCGCCAGCAGCACCACGAGGGTCAGTTTCAGGTGCACCCAGGCCGGCCAGCCGAGCCAGTGGGCATACCAGAGACCCGTCAAAATGGCGATCACGCCGAGACCAAAGGAAAACCGGTAGAGCCGGTACGTCAGATCCCCGAGGGGGCCTTGTTCGCCGGTCTTCTGGAAGTCGCGTTTCCAGTAGATGATCGCGCGCGGCACGGCGAAGATGGAGGTCATCCACCCCATGACGCAAAGAATGTGTATGATCTTGACCCATGCCATGGGGGCAAATGACCTTGATCCGCCGAAATGCGCAAGGGGGGCCGGACTCTTGGCGTTTTGGGACTCGCAAACCGGGTATTTTGGTTATATAAGTTGACCAATTGCCGCGATTGCGGGGAGGAGAGGAGGCTTATCCATGCAGATGCCACAGCCCGACGCCGGGATCATCGCCCGCAAACCGCGCATCGTTGCCCGTCTGCGGCAGGTGCTGCCAGAGGGCGCGGTGATCGACGATCCCGCCGAAACCCGCGCCTACGAGTGCGATGCGCTGACGGCGTACAGGTGTCCGCCGTTGGTGGCGGTCCTGCCGTCGAACACGCAGGAGGTCTCGGACGTGCTGCGCATCTGTCACGAGGAGGGGGTGCCCGTGGTGCCGCGCGGATCGGGAACGTCGCTGGCCGGGGGCGCCTTGCCCACCGCGGACAGTGTGATCCTTGGCGTGGCACGGATGAACCAGGTGCTGGAGACGGATTACGAGAACCGCTTCATCCGGGTGCAGACCGGGCGTACGAACCTCTCCGTCACGGGCGCGGTCGAGGAAAACGACTTCTTCTACGCGCCGGACCCCTCGTCGCAGCTGGCCTGCGCGATTGCCGGGAACATAGGGATGAATTCCGGCGGGGCGCACTGCCTGAAATACGGCGTGACGACGAACAACCTCATGGGCGTGACCATGGTGCTGATGGATGGCACGGTGGTCGAACTGGGCGGCGCACATCTCGATGCCGGTGGACTCGATCTGCTCGGGGTTGTCTGCGGTTCCGAAGGCCAGCTTGGCGTCGTGACCGAAGCCACCCTGCGCATCCTGCGCAAGCCCGAGGGCGCACGGCCGGTGCTGATCGGCTACGACAGCAACGAGGTCGCGGGCGCCTGCGTGAGTGACATCATCAAGGCGGGTGTGCTGCCGGTCGCCATCGAGTTCATGGACGCCCCCTGTATCCGCGCCACTGAAGACTTCGCCAAGGCGGGCTATCCCGATTGCGAGGCGCTGCTGATCGTCGAGGTCGAAGGCTCCGAGGCGGAGATTGCCGAACAACTGGCGAAAATCACCGAAATCGCCCGGCGGCATAATCCGGTCGAATTGCGCGAGGCGAAGTCGGCGGACGAGGCGGCGCGAATCTGGCTGGGGCGCAAGTCGGCCTTTGGTGCGATGGGGAACATCAACGATTACATGTGTCTGGATGGGACCATCCCGGTGTCCGAACTGCCCTACGTGCTGCGGCGGATCGGCGAGATGTCGAAGGAGTTCGGCCTCGACGTTGCCAACGTCTTCCACGCGGGGGACGGGAACATGCATCCGCTCATCCTGTTCAACGCCAATCAACCCGGGCAACTGGAGCGCTGCGAGGCCTTCGGGGCGGAAATCCTCAAGCTCTGCGTCGAGGTCGGCGGCTGCCTGACCGGCGAGCATGGGGTGGGGATCGAGAAACGGGACCTGATGGTGGATCAGTACGATCCGGTCGATCTGGAAGCGCAGATGGCTGTGAAAGATGTGTTCGACCCGGCGTGGCTGCTGAATCCCGCCAAGGTCTTCCCGCTGGCGTCCTCCGAGGCACGGCGGGCGAGCCGGATGGCGGCGGAGTAGGGGCTTCGCCCCGTTTTGGGTATTTGGACCAAGAAGAAACACATGAGACCTGAGACAGAAGGCCAGTTGGCCGAGATCATTGCCGGGGCGGCGGGGCCGCTGCGGGTGCAGGGCGGCGGCACGCGGGGCGTGGACGCGCCGGGCGAGGTGCTGGAGACCGGCGGGCTGACCGGGATTTCGCTGTATGATCCGGGATCTTTGACGCTGGTGGTGAAGGCGGGCACGCCGTTGGCGCAGATCGAAGCGGCGCTTGAGGCGGAAGGGCAGCGGCTGGCTTTCGAGCCGATGGACGCGCGCGGGCTTCTGGGCACTGCGGGAGAGCCGACGATCGGCGGGGTGTTCGCCGCCAACGTCAGCGGGCCGCGGCGCGTGCAGGCCGGCGCGGCGCGGGATTTCCTGCTCGGTGTGCGCTTTGTCGACGGTCTGGGGCAGGTGGTGAAGAACGGCGGGCGGGTGATGAAGAACGTCACCGGATATGATCTCGTGAAGCTGATGGCGGGGAGCTACGGCACCTTGGGCGTGCTGACGGAGGTCAGTCTGAAGGTCCTGCCGAAGCCGGAGGCGGCGGCCTGTGTGCTGATCGACGGGTTGAGCGACGCGGAGGCGGTCGGGGCCATGGCGAAGGCTCTTGGCTCGCCCTATGACGTGACCGGCGCCGCCCATACGCCCTCCGGCATCGACGGGCACCCTGTGACGATGATCCGGATCGAGGGGTTCGAAGGCTCGGTGGCCTATCGCGCCGGGCGACTGCGGGAGATGTTCGCTAGCCACGATGTTACGGTGGACTCCGATCCCGAGAGGGTGGCCGCCGGGTGGCGTTGGGTTCGCGATGTCCATCCGATGACGGGCACGCAAGGCGATGTCTGGCGGCTGTCCGTGAAGCCGTCCGATGCGCCGGGTCTGGTCGATGTGCTGCGGCGGCGCGGCGCGGTCCGCTCAGTGCTGTATGACTGGGGCGGCGGTCTGGTCTGGGTCGAAACGGAGCCGGGTGACGATATCCGGCCCTCCGGTTTCAAAGGCCACGCCACCCTGATCCGCGCCTCTTCCGGGACCCGCCAGCGGATTGCCCGGTTCCAGCCGGAGCCCGCGCCCGTGGCGGCCCTTGCGCAGGGCATCCGGCAGAAGTTCGACCCGAGGGCAATCCTGAACCAAGGGATCATGGGCTGATGTCCGCGATGCCCTTCTTTGCCTTTGTCATCATCTTCGTGGCGGGTCCGCTTCTGTGCGCGTTGCTGCTCCGCCTGCCGACGCGGTTGTCGCTGCTCATCGGGCTGGGGCTCGCGTCGATCGTCTGTGTCATGCTCGCTCTCATGCTGCAAAGCCTCGGGCCGATGCGGATGCTCTCCTCTCTGATCCTGCTCTGGCTGGCCTGGGTGCTGGCGGTGGCGATGACGGGTCATGCCGTCCTGCGCCGCCTCACCGCGCCTCGCGCACGCCGCCTCGTCACCATCGTGGCGCTGCTCTCGACAACCCTGCCGTGGTTCGGTTTGGCCACGGCCCGACTGATGGTCTGACGCATGCAAACGAATTTCACCGAAGAACAGCTCGAGGATGCAGGGACCGCCCGCGCCAACAAGATCCTGCGGACCTGTGTGCATTGCGGTTTCTGTACGGCAACCTGTCCGACCTACCAGGTGCTGGGCGACGAGCTCGACAGCCCGCGCGGGCGCATCTACCTGATCAAGGACATGCTGGAGAACGAGCGTGTGCCTGACGAAAAGACCGTCAAGCACATCGACCGCTGCCTGTCCTGTCTCGCCTGCATGACGACCTGCCCCTCCGGCGTGCACTACATGCACCTCGTGGACCACGCCCGGGCCTATATCGAAAAACACTACGACCGGCCGTGGTCGGACCGTGCCCTGCGCTGGATCCTGGCGCGCATCATCCCCTATCCAGGGCGGTTCCGGCTGGCGCTGCTCGGGGCGAAGATCGGCCGTCCCTTTGCGCGGTTCATGCCGGACCCGCGCCTGAAGGCGATGCTGCACATGGCGCCAAAGACCATCCCGCCGGTCAGCCGCAACGACGATCCGCAGAGTTTCGCGCCGAAGGCCGCGAAGCGGATGCGGGTGGCGCTGATGACCGGCTGCGCACAGAAGGCTCTGAACACCGACATCAACGACGCCACCATCCGGCTGCTGACGCGGCTCGGGGTCGAGGTCGTGGTGGCGAAAGGTGCGGGATGTTGCGGGGCGCTGACCCATCACATGGGCAAGGAGGACCTCAGTCATGCCTCCGCCTCCGCCAACATCAAGGCGTGGAGGGCGGAGATCGAGGGCGACGGCCTCGATGCCATCGTCATCAACACGTCCGGGTGCGGGACGACCGTCAAGGATTACGGCCATATGTTCGAAGGCAGCGCCCTGGCGGATGACGCCGCGCGGGTGGCCGGATTGGCGAAAGACATTTCCGAAGTGCTGACGATGCTGGAAATTCCGGAGGGCGCGGCGAAAGGACTGCGTGTGGCCTATCACGCGGCCTGTTCGCTTCAGCATGGCCAGAAGATCAAGACCCATCCCAAGGATCTGTTGAAACGGGCCGGGTTCGAGGTGGTCGAACCGGCGGACAGTCACCTGTGCTGCGGCTCGGCGGGCACGTACAACCTGCTCCAGCCCGAGATCTCGCAACAGTTGAAGACCCGCAAGGTCAGGACGCTGGAGGCGAAGGCTCCGGACATCATCGCCGCCGGAAACATCGGCTGCATGATGCAGATCGGCTCCGGCACACAGGTGCCCATCGTTCACACGGTCGAACTGCTCGACTGGGCCACGGGGGGGCCCAAACCGCGGGCGTTGGAAAGAGGCTGACGCGGAAGCCACAGCGCACCGGGTTTTTCGATTGATGCCCTAATTTGGCCCCAGCTGCTGGTTAATCCGGAGTGAGCAATAACTGCGGGCGAACGGTGTGCGATTTCTTCTTTTGATTCTGAGCCTCCTCTGGGGAACAACCCTGCAGGCGCAGGGCTTCTTTTCGCGTGGCACTGAGGAAGGGGATCGCCGCTGGGAAGCGGTCGGGCGTCTGGAACTGCCCGGGGATGCGTTTTGTACCGGGGCGCTGATCTCGCCAAAGCTGGTCGTGACCGCCGCCCATTGTCTGTTCGACGCCTCCACCGGCGCGCCGGTGGCGATAGACGACATCCAGTTTCTCGCCGGATGGCGCAACGGGCGGGCTGCGGCCTATCGCAGGGTTAGGCAGGCGGTGCACCTGCCGAACTACGACTTCGCCGCGCCTGCGGACACGGAGCGCGTACGCAAGGACCTTGCGCTGATCGAGTTGCAGCATCCGATCCGGAACACGACGATCATGCCCTTCGCCACCGGGGAGCGTCCGGATCAGGGGGCGGAGGTCGGCGTGGTGTCCTACGCGCACAACCGGTCCGAAGCGCCGACCCTGCAGGACCTGTGCAAGCTCCTGTCGCGGCAGGACGGAATCCTGATTCTGTCGTGCGAAGTGGAATTCGGTGCGTCTGGCTCGCCGGTCTTTTCCATCGCACCGGACGGCACGCCGAGCCTTGTTTCCGTCATCTCGGCCAAGGCGCGGGACGAAAGCACGGGTGCGCCGGTTTCGTTGGCCATCTCGCTGGACGCGCCGCTGGCGATCCTGCGGGCGCTGGTGTCGGAAGGGGCTGGCCTGCCGCGCGGACTGACCCGGCAGTCGGCCGGCATCCGCAACGAGGAAACCGGCGCGAAATTCGTGAAGCCATGAGAGCGGTCGCGCTGTTCCTTCTGGCCGTTCTGGCCCAGCCCGCCTCTGCGCAGCAAGCGCATTTCGACGTCATGGCCAGCCGTGGCGCGGTGATCGGCTGGGAGGCGGTGGGACGGGTCGAATCCGGGCAGGGGATGTGCACCGGCACGCTGATCGCACGGTCCTTCGTGCTGACCGCCGCGCATTGCGTCTTCGATGCGGGCGGGACGCGTATCGCGCCTGACCGGCTGCGATTTCGGGCGGGCTACCAGAATGGTGAGGCCATCGCCGAGCGGCGGGTGGCGGACTATGTCGTGGCTGCCGGATACCGGGCCGGAGCAGGCGGCAAGATCGACGGGGCGATGATCGCCAACGACCTTGCGGTGCTGAAACTGGACGCAGAGATCTTTTCGAGTGAGGCCGATCCGTTCGCCGTGGCCGACGCCCCGCCGGACGGCTTGGAGGTCAGCGTGGTTTCTTACGGGCAGGGCCGGATGGAAGTGCTCTCGCGGCAGGCGCGGTGCAACTTGACGGAGCATTACGGCGGCGGTGTCCTCGGCTTCGACTGTGACGTGACCTTCGGATCGTCCGGCGCTCCGGTTTTCGGGATGGTGGACGGGCGGCTGCGCATCCTGTCGGTGATTTCCGCCATGGGGCGCGGGCCGGATGGCCAGAAACGGGCGTTCGGCATGACCCTGCCGCAGCAGGTTCAGACGTTGATGGGACAGCTCTACGTTGATGGGTCCCGTCCCAAGCCGACCAACGGTGCCCGGCGGATCACGGTGGGCAAGCCGCAGGCGCAGACCTCGGGAGCGAAGTTCGTGCGGCCATGAGACCGTTGCGTATCCTGTCCCCAGGAGCGCTGCTCGGCGTGCTCTGCTCCGGTTACGCCATGGCGCAGGGAACGCCGCCCGCGCTTCTGGAGGAGCCGGTTCAGGCCGGAGACCTGCTGGTCAGCGGCCGGACCTGTCCGGCGGTCGTTGTTGGCCCGCGGCATGCCACGGTGGCGGCGGAGTGTCTTCTGCGGCAGGCGGAGGCGGATGCGCAGGTGACCGAGATCGTGGTCTTCATCCGCGATGGCGACGGCTTGCCGCTCTATCGCGCCCCGGTGCTTGGATGGATTGCCGCCGCGGGTGCGGGACCTCAACCCGGGCCGCTTTATCAGGTGCAGATCGTGTCGCATGGCCTCGTCCTGCTTGCCGTCGAGCCCGGGGCATGGACGCTGTCCGAGCCGGATGCCCTGCCGCCGCGTCCCTATGCCGGGCCCGGCGGCCTTGCCGAGGTGCGGGTCACCCGGGCTCTGGCAGCGGATCGCACAGCAAACCCGCAGGATACATGCCCGGCCCGCCTTGGACTGCCGGACGATCCGGGGTTCAATTCTGCGATCCTGTGTACCCTGGTGCGGGGCAATGCGCTGGCAAACGCCGAGGATGTGCCAGGGACTGCGCGGATCAATCGCGGGGTCCGCGCGGGGCCTGTGGCGGGCGAAGACGCATCAGGGCCGGGTGTCCCGGCTTCGCCGGAGTTCGAACGGCGCGCCCCGGCTGCGAAATTCGTCAAACCCTGAGGGCCTGCGCACTGAGCGTTGGAGTCGGACTGGCGGCGGCGGCTGGGGTTGGTGCCACGCAATCCGCGCTTCGCCCAGACACGTCCGCAGCCCTCCGCAAGCCTCATGGATCATGGCTGACTGCCAAACTATCCCGGAGTGTCACGCCTGCGCGGCACTCAGCACGCGGCGCAGGGTGCGGGACAATTCGTCCGGGGCGCAGGGCTTTCCAAGCACAGGACCAACCACGTCGCCGCGATTGGCTTCCCCGATGCCCGTGTACCCGGACATGTAGACCACCGGCACCTCGGGCCGGCTGGCCCTGACCCGCCGCGCCAGTTCAAATCCGCCGACCCCTTGCGGCATGACAACGTCGGTCAACAGCACATCAAAGGGGGGATTCTCCCGCGCGATCAGGTCCAACGCCTCCTGCCCGTTCGTGGCAGTCAGCACGGTATACCCCATGGCACGTACAGCCTCGGCGGTGAGTTCCAGCAACTTGAGTTCATCTTCGACGATCAGAATGGTTTCCCCCTGGCCGGGGATCACGCCTTCCGGCGCAAGGTCCGTGCTGCCCGGGACGGTGGCCGCGCCTTGCGGGATGCGCAGGGTCACGGTCGTGCCCACGCCTTCGGCGCTGTCGATCCGCATGTCGCCGCCGGCGTGCTCGACAAAGCCGTATACCATGGACAGGCCGAGCCCGGTGCCGCGGTCATGGGATTTGGTGGTGAAGAACGGGTCGATGGCGCGGCGTTGAATGGACGGGGGCATGCCGGGCCCGTCGTCCCGAACCGCGATCTCGACCACTGTGCCGCGCCCTGAATCCCCGGTGTCGAACGACCTGGCGCTCACGGTGATGGTGCCACTTTCCTTCTTTTCGAGGATCGCATCCCGGCTGTTCAGCACGAGGTTGAGCAGCGCGTTCTCGAGTTGGCTGAGATCGCAGGTGACGGTCAGCGCCGGGTCCGGGCTGCGGAAGGTCAGGGTGATGGACTTCTCGAGCAGCGGCTGGGCCAAAGATTGCAGATCGGCGAAGGCGTCCGCAACGCGCACCGTCTGGTCCTGGCCCGGCTGGCGCTTGGCAAAGGTCAGAAGCCTCCGGGTCAGCGCCTCTCCGCGCTTCACCGATCCGAGCGCGGCTTCGAGGTATTTGCGCTGCGTCTCGTCGGCGGTGGTTTCGGCGAGTTGCGCGGCGTACTGGATCGTCGCCAGGATGTTGTTGAAGTCATGGGCCACGCCCCCGGTCAGTTGCCCGAGCGCGTCGAGGCGGCCGGCCCGCTCGGCCTGTTGCCGCGTGTTCTCCTGTTCGGTGACATCCTCGATGCTGAGGACCGTAACCACGTCCGTGGCCCGCTGCGCCTCGACCGGGGCGCTGGAAATGCGCACGAGGCGGGCCGGGTGGTTCGCGCTGGTTTGCAGGATGGCATGTTCCGCCACCATGGTCGCTCCGGCAAGCGCCCTGTGCATCGGGTCCGCCGACGCATCCAGCGGGCGGTTGGTTTCCGGTTCGACGAACCGGACGTGGCGTGGCCAGTCCACTGGCCAGGGCCCGTCGTCCAGTCCCAGCAGGGAGACCGCCCCGGGATTGGCCACCGCGATCCGGCCGTCGCGATGCAGGCCGACGATGGCGCTGCGGGTGGTGTTGAGAATCGCGCTGAGACGCGTCGTGATACGACGCATATCGCGGGCCTGCTGCTGGGCTCTGCGCTTGCCGCGCAAGGCCTGCGCGACCAATCCGAGCCCGAGTAGGATCACCGTTCCCGCGGCCAGTCCCTGCGCCCAGCGGATGCGTTTGGCTGTCCAGAACACGGGCTCGCCCAGCCACTGCTGGCGCAAGTCCAGATAGGCCTCGGACGACAGGTATCCAGGAATCACCGCGTTCAGCCGCTCGCGTACCTCCGGCAGGCCGAAGCGCAGCGCGACGGCGCGCTGCGAGACGTGGAAGGGGGGAAAGACCTCGTGCACGGCCTCGCTCTGCCCTCTTTCTTCGAGCAGGCTGCGCGTCGTGGCGGAGGGAAAGAGGATGGCATCGACGGTGCCGGTCAGCAACGCGTCGATCAGGGCATCGCGGTTGGTGTAGACGCTCAGGGTCAGCCCGCCGTGGGCTTCTGCGCGCTCCCGGGCGATATTCTGCTCCATCACGCCGACGCGCAGCCCGGTCAGATCGTCGAGATCATGGACCGTGCCGATCCGGTCCGACCCGGCGGGCAGAAAGATCGCGTAGGGCGACTGCTGTACTGGAATGGTGAAATCCATCTCCCGCTGCTTGCCCTGTGTCACGCTGATCGGCGGCAGCATGTCGTAGAGTCCCGATACCGGACCGAGCTGCCATTCCGCGGTCGAGATCGGCACGAAGCGCAGCCGCAAACCGGCAAGCCGGGCGATCTCGCGCAGGCTTTCGACTCCGAAGCCGGTAAACTGACCGTCGCTGTCGATGACCTGGTAGGGGGGGAAGTCGGTCACGCCCACGGTCAGAACATCGGGCGCCGGTTCCGGTGCGATCATGTTCCAGCGCCGCAGCAGTTGTTCCATCTCGCCTGACACGATCATCGCGTTGAGCGCCGCGTTTACCCGGGGCATCAGGTCGGCCTTGTCCGGGGACAGGACAACGTGGATGGCTTCGGTTCGCAGCGGCGGTTCGACCACCTGGATGCGGTAATCGAGACGGGATTTTTGCAGGAAGTCTGCGCCGATCTTGTGCAATGCCACGACGCCGTCGACCTGCCCGACGAGCAGGGCGGCAAAGGCGGCGGACGGGTCATCGAAGGCCACCGGCACGGCAGCCCCGCCGAAATCCGCAAGATTGCTGCCCGCGGTATTCCTGACGAAACCGACCTTCTTGCCTGTCATGTCCGACGAGGGGGGCAAGAGCCCCGGTTCCAATAGCACGAACAGGTAGATCGGCATTTCCGCCAGCGGATCGGAAAATACCACGTTGCCCTCGAGGATCGGCAGACGCACGACACCGGCCATCATGTTCGTCTCGCCCCGGGCCTGCGCCGCGAGCGCCGCGGGCCGGGTGGGGTAGGGCTTGAACTCGAGGGTGAACCCGGCGCGTCTGGCGACAGCATTCGCCAGATCGGCGAAAAACCCGGTCAAGGTGCCGTCGATGTCTTCGTAGATGCCGATGACCGGGGCCCATGGAACGGTCAGCTGATCCTCCTGCGCCGTTGCAGCGTGGCTGCTCAAACCGAAGAGCAGGCAGGCGAGGCAGACGCGTATCAGTCGGGGCAGCATACAGGCCTTTCGAAACGGAAAACTCGGGTGCACGACGATCCGGGACCGTCGCGCGAGGTACGCCGCAACACTACGCGACGTCATGGCGGAAAACAAAAGGGATTGTGTTAACGCGGGACCGAGGGACCGCCGCCGTGCACGGGAGAGGTGCAAATCTGCGGTTGTCTGCACCCCCACGGGTGCTACATCGTCAAAGCGGACAGGCTGCTGCGCCGCGCCCGTCTGCGTGAGACAGGCTGGACACTCCAAACGGCGTAGAGGCATTCAGGTCATACCATGGCGACTCCGAAGATCCTGATTCTGGACGATGATTTCGAGTTCGCAGGGATGATGGCGGCGGCCTGCGGGGCGCTTGGCCACGAAACGCACGTCGAGACCAGCAGCACCGCGGCACTGGCGTTGATCGGCGCGACTCCGTCCTTGCAACTGGTTTTCATCGACCTGTCGCTGTCCGGACAGGAAAACGGTTTCGATCTCGCTGACAGGGTTGCTGCCCAGCGACCGGATCTGTCGATTGCCCTCATGTCCGGGTTCGGCAGCTACAGCGACCGACCTGCGCGTTACGCGGACACCGAGGTGCTGACGAAACCCCTGAGCCTGAAGGACCTCGGCGCCTTTCTGGCCAGGAAACTGACCTGAGCAGAAGGCAAAAAAGCCCCTAAGGTCAACACCTTAGGGGCTTTTCATGGTGCCCAGAAGAGGACTCGAACCTCCACGGCCGTTAAGCCACTGGTACCTGAAACCAGCGCGTCTACCAATTCCGCCATCTGGGCACGATGGGTTGGTGAGGGAGGCGTTTAAGGCTCCTGCCGGGGGGTGTCAACACTCTTTTTCAAAACGCCGAAGCGCGGCATCTCGGCAACTTGCAGCCAAGGGACCGGCGGGGTATTTCTGACCTCGAAACCACCGACTGGAGATGCAAGATGTCCAAGCTTGTCACCATATATGGGGGGTCCGGGTTCGTCGGACGCTATATCGCCCGTCGCATGGCCAAGGAAGGGTGGCGTGTTCGAGTCGCAGTGCGGCGCCCGAACGAGGCGATCTTTGTCCGTCCCTACGGCGCGGTCGGCCAGGTGGAGCCGGTCTTCTGCAATATCCGCGACGACGAGAGTGTCCGGGCGGTGATGAATGGCGCCGACGCCGTGGTGAACTGCGTCGGAACCTTCGACAAGGGCGGCAAGAACAACTTCGACGCGGTCCAGCATGAAGGAGCCGAGCGCATCGCCCGAATCGCGGCAGAGCTGGGCGTTGCGCGCATGGTCCACTTGTCAGCGATCGGCGCCGATGCGGAGAGCGAGAGCCTCTATGCGAAATCCAAGGGGCAGGGCGAAGCGGGTGTGCTCCAGCACATGCCTGGTGCGATGATCCTGCGGCCTTCGGTGATCTTCGGGCCGGAGGACGCATTCTTCAACCGTTTCGCGAAGATGACCCGCCTGTCGCCGGTCATCCCGCTGGTCGGCGGCAACACGAAATTCCAGCCGGTCTACGTCGACGACGTGGCGCAAGCGGCGGTCAAGGGCATCCTCGGGCAAGCGCCCGGCGGGGTCTATGAACTTGGCGGGCCGGATGTGGCGACCTTCTCCGAGCTGATTCACGAGATGCTGGCAACCATCCGCCGCCGTCGCCTTGTCCTGAACATGCCGTTCCTGATTGGGGGGATCATCGGCTCCGTGTCCGATCTGGTGCACACCATCAGCCTTGGTCTCGTGCCGCCGCAGATCACCCGCGATCAGGTCCGGACGCTGCGCTCCGACAACGTGGTGTCCGACGGCGCGAAGGGCCTCGCCGATCTCGGTATCCGTCCGACGGCGACGGAGGCGGTGCTGGACGAGTACCTCTGGCCCTATCGCCCGTCGGGCCAGTACGATTCGATCAAGGAATCGGCCAAGAATCTTCGGGTCTGACTGTCCAGCCCGCACAAAGAGGAACGCGCCCCCGGGGCGCGTTTTTCGTTTCCGGTCGGGGTGTTACTGCGGGACGGTCTGCGGTCTCAACGCCGAAAGCTGGGCACCGTTGCAGCATCCTGGCGGTGGGGTCGCGGACAAGGCGGTGCGCGATGCCAGCCAGTCCTGGCAGGCCTCCACCAGCGCACAGCCTCGGCATCGGGTGACCATGGCGGCGTAAGCCTCGGCACTCAGGCGGCCGCTTTGCATGTCCTCGTAGAGGTTCAGCCCCATGACCCGGGCCACGCTGCGGGTCATGAAGAAATGTTGCGACGGATCCCCAAGTGCGGGTCTCATGCCGGTTACTCCCGTTCGGCGGTCTTCAGGTCGGCAAAGCGGGCCTTGTTGGCACAGCCATCCGGGCAGGCGCGGGGAGTGTCTTCGGCCGCGTCAAGCCAGTGCCTGCATCCCTGAACCCACTCACAGCCACGGCAATGGGTCACCATCCGCGCCCAGTCCTCACTTGTCAGGGATTGGCCCGCCATCGCCTCCACGAGATCGACCCCTGTGGCCTTCGCCATGCGTTGCACCAGCCAGTAGTGCTTGCGTTCGGACCCGAGCGGGCGGAACGGGCGGCTCTCGGCGCAGTCGCGCTGTGGCGTCATTGCGCGGCCCTCTTGATGTCGGAGAACAGTTCCGTGTTGCGGCAATAAGCCGGCGGCTCCTCGATCGGTCCCTGCCGAGCGTTTAGCCATGTCTCGCAGGTGCAGGGCTGGCTGCATCCGGTGCAGCGCAGAACCGCATCCTCCAGATCGGATACCGTGAGATTGCCACGCAGAATTTGCTCTTCGAGGTCGAGCCCCTGTGCAGCCGCCATCTCGTCGACGAGATGCGCGTGACGTTTCAATGTGGTGCGGCTCAGCATCGGCCTTGCTCCCTCTCTCGCATGGACCATTGGCCCGAGACTACCAGAGAGGGAAAAATGCGCTTTGACTCAGGTCAACACAGAGGCCCGGTGTCAGCTCCCGGCGAGAATCGCGGCGTAGGTCTTGCGCACGGTCTCCATCCGCGCCCGGTTGGGCGGGTGAGAGCCGAGGAAGCGGTTGCCCGGATCGGGGATGCGGTTGAAGAATAGCGCGCCACGCACCGGGTCATACCCCGCGCGCGCGGCAATGATCGTACCGAGCCGGTCCGCTTCGAGTTCGTAGTCCTTGGAATAAGTCCGGGCTCCGACCGTGGCCCCGAGTTCCTCGGCGGTCCGGATGGCCTCTGCATCGCCTCCTCCAAGTGCCGCGATGCCGGAGAAGATCACCGCACCCATGGCCGCGCTCTGCTCGGTCTTCGCGATGTGGTCGAGCACGTGATGCGCGGCCTCGTGCCCCATGATGAAGGCCAGTTCATCGGCATTGTTTGCCGAGGCGATCAGCGCGAGGTTGAACGCCACGATCGGACGCGCGGAGGCGTCCACGGTCTGAAAGGCGTTCGGCGGTTGTCCGGGGCGGTCGTCGACGACGATCTGGAAATCGCAGTTCAGCCCGCGCGATTGCTCGCGACAGACCCGTTCCGCCACCGGCTCGACGGTTTCGACGACGTCGATGAATTGCCGGGCGGCCTTCGTTGCCCTGAACCGTACGTCCGCCTCGGCAGGGGTATCCTTTGCGGCGGTCGGCTGCGTCTGGGTCGGCGTAGGCATTTCGGTACAGGCAGCCAGCAGGACCAGCAGGAGAGGCAGGAGGCGGTGCATCGGGACTCCGGGGAAGCGGTGGGCGATTCCCAGAATACGTGTGCCACAGGCCCCGGACCAGAGCGGATATCCGCTTGTCGGGCAGGCGTGTCTTTTGCGCCGTGGCACCGGACGCTGCACCTTGCGGCGGCAGGGCGGCGCGCCTAGTCTGCGCCCATGTTCAGCATCGAGCACGATTTCGACGCCACCGTCATCACCCTTGTCGACGAAGGACCCGCGCCGCTTCAGGAGGACGTGGTCATATCCGGCTTCGAGGAATGCATCAACGTCACGCAATTCGATCCGCGCCGGAACGCGGAGGTGACGGTGACGCTGTCGATCACGCAGCTCAACGACCTGATCGCCGCGCTGGAATTGCCCGAAGGGGTCTATACCCGGCGACCGCGTTCTTAGGGATCGATCCGGAACACCTTGTCCCGCGCGGTTTCCCCCCGGATCAGCGCAAGGCGCGTTTTCGGGATGCCAAGCGCCTTCGCCAGCAGTTTGACCACATCCGCCGTCGCCTTGCCGCCTTCCGGGACCGTCGTGACATAGACTCGGATGTCCGCGCCGTCCCGCTCGATCCGGTTGCGCGAGGCCTTGGGCGTGACACGCACGGCGATCAAGGCGCCGGGCTGCGCGAGGTCTGAGAGATTGGGGGTTTTCATGGGTTTGGCGTAGCGGATCGGGGCCATTGCCGCAACTTCGCCTTGAAACCGCGCGTCCGAGCGCAGACATAGGTGCCTACTGACGCAAGCAGGACCCGACATGCCCGATGTGAACCAAGCCGCTCTCGATTTCCTCCTGACCCGCCGCTCGCGCCCGGCCAAGACGCTGAAGGGGCCCGGGCCTGACCGCGCGGCGCTGATGCCGATCCTAACCGCTGCCGCCCGCTCGCCGGATCACGGCAAGCTGGAGCCGTGGCGGTTCATCGTGCTGGAGGGCGCTGCCATGGCACGCATGGCGGCGGAGACCCGGAAGGCCGGTGTCCGTCTGAACAAGTCGGAAGAGGATATTGCGAAGGCCGAGCACGCCTGGGCCACTAGCCCGCTCTGCGTGGCGGTGGTCGAGGTGCAGAAGGCCAGCGACAAGATCCCGGCGATCGAGATGACCTATTCCGCTGGCGCGGTCTGTCTCGCCATGCTGAACGCGGCTCTCGCGTCCGGGTGGGGTGCGAACTGGCTGTCCGGCTGGGCGAGCCATGACCGGGCGTTCCTGACCGAAGCCCTTGGACTGGCGGAGAACGAAACACTGGCGGGGTTCATCCACATCGGCACCGAGGGCGCCGCGCCTCCGGACCGCCCGCGCCCGGATCTGGATGCGATCACCGCCTGGGTTTCGGAATGATCCTTTCGTCATTCTTTGCCGCCTTGGGCCAGATGGGGGACCCACGGTTTCGCGGCGTCCTGCTGCGCGGGATCGGTCTGACGATCCTGCTGCTGTTCGGCTTCTACCTCGCTTTTGCCTGGGGCGTGGGCTGGCTGGTCGGAGACAGCATGACGCTGCCGTGGGTCGGCACGATCACATGGGTCGACGAAGTGATCAGCTGGGCTGCGATTCCTCTGACCCTCGTCCTGTCGGTATTCCTGATGGTGCCGGTGGCCTCGGCCATGACGTCGCTGTTCCTCGATGACGTGGCTGACGCGGTCGAGGAACGGCACTATCCGCAGTTGCCACCCGCCGTACCGCTCTCCTTCTCGGAGGGGCTGCGCGACACGCTGTCATTCCTCGGCATCCTGATCGCGGCCAACCTTGCGGCGCTGGTGCTCTATCTGTTCCTCGTTCCGTTCGCGCCGTTCATTTTCTGGGCCCTCAACGGATTTCTGCTTGGACGGGAATACTTTACGCTGGCTGCGGCGCGGCGCGTGGGCCGGATCGAGGCAAAGGCGCTCTGGCGGCGGCACCTGCTGACGATCTGGGCGGCCGGGGCGCTGATGGCAGTGCCTCTGACGGTGCCACTGGTGAACCTGCTGATCCCGGTCATGGGGGCAGCGACCTTCACCCACATCTACCATCGCCTGCGGTAGGTCAGAGGTCGAAGGCCTCCGCCATCCAGTATGCGGGTGCAAGCAGGGCGCGGCGGGATTGCCCGAAAGGGAAGCGCCTCGGCGGTTGGCTCAGGAAGCGCGGCGCGGGGGTGCCGGGTTCCTTGTCCAGCAGTCTGTGCGCAACGAGATGCCCGGCATAGCTGCCCATGGCGACGCCGTTGCCGTGGTAGCCCATGGCGGCAAAGAGGCCGGGGTGCTCCGGTACTGCGCCGACAAAGGGTACGAGCCCGGACAGCAGACAGACAAGCCCGCTCCATTCGTATTCGATATCGACGTGTCGCCAGGCGGGAAACATCCGGTGCAGGTCCTGCCGGATCTTGCGCGAGATGGCCCCCTGCGCCGCTGCCGTGGCCCGCAATCCGCCGCGCATTCCGAAGAGGAACCGGCCGTTCGGCATCAGGCGGAAGTAGTGCAGCAGGGTGCGGCTATCGTAGGCCATCCGGGTCGACGTATAGCCTGCCGCCTGTTGCTCCCCGGGCGTGATGGGGCGGGTCACGATGACGCTCGATTGCGCCGGCATCGTTCGGGCGCGGAGCCAGTCGGGAAGGTCTTCGGAGGAGTAGCCGTTGGTGGCGAGGATCACGCGGCGGGCGATTATGGAACCGCGCGGGGTGGTCAGGGTCCAGCCGGGCCCGGTCCGCGCGAGCGCCGTGACAGGGCTGTGCGCATGGAGCACTGCACCGGCCTCCTGCGCCGCCTTCGCCAGGCCATCGTGGTATTTCTGCGGGTTGAGGGCGAATCCGTTCGGCGTGTGCAACCCGCCGTACCAGGGGCCGTGCAGCCCCTGCGCCTGAAGCTCGGCCAGCGTCAGGAAGCCGGGTTTGCCAGCCATGCGGCGCGCAGCGCGCGGAGTATGAGCCAGGCAGACCTCGCCGTCGGAATGGGTTTCCGCGTCAATGGCATGGGTCTGCAGGAGCAGGGCGACGTGGTCGATGGCGGCCTGCTCGGCTTTTGACCAAAGACCCGCTTCCGCCGCGCCGTACCGCCGTTCGAGAACGGCGCTGGGGAGTTTCGATCCGCCGAGACAACAGAACCCGCCATTGCGACCCGATGCACCGAAGCCGGGTCTGTCGGCTTCGAGCACAATGACCCCGACGCCGTTCCGGGCGAGGGTCAGCGCCGCGTTCAGCCCGGTAAAGCCGCCGCCGATGATGGCGACGTCGACGCTTGCGTCACACTCCAGCCGGGGCCACTTGGTCGCGGGGCGTGTTGTCACCCAGTAATTGCCGGGCTGCGGCCCGTAAGCCGCCGCCTCGTAGAGCCGCTTCATTCCGAGCGCAGCGCCGCCTGCTCGTCGCGCGCCTGCGCCACCGCCGCGCGTTTCGACATAATCGACGCGGTGATGACACCGACGGTGACAATCGAGATCATCAGCGTCGAGAGCGCGTTGATTTCCGGCGAGACGCCGAGGCGGACGGCGGAGAAGACCTTGATCGGCAAGGTCGTGGCGCCGGGGCCGGTGGTGAAGCTGGCGATTACGAGGTCGTCCAGAGACAGGGTGAAGGCGAGCAGCCAGCCGGAGATCACGGCCGGTGCGATGATCGGCAGGGTGACGAGGCGGAAAGCCTCGAAGGGCGAACAGCCAAGGTCCAGCGCAGCCTCCTCGAGCGAGCGGTCGAAGGACACGAGGCGCGAAGATACAACGACAGAGACATAACACATCGCGAAGGTCGTATGTGCCAGCACCACCGTGAGCACGCCACGTTCCAGCCCGATACCGATGAACAGCAGTAGCAGGGACAGGCCGGTTATGACTTCCGGCATGACGAGCGGCGCGTAGATCATGCCGGAGAACAGCGTGCGACCGGGGAAGCGCCCCGCGCGCACGATCACGTAGGCCGCCATCGTCCCGAGAACCGTTGCAAGGCAGGATGAGAAGAAGGCGACCTTGGCCGTGACCCAGGCAGCGCCGAGAAACTCCTCGTTCCGGAACAGTTCGCCGTACCACTTGGTCGAAAAGCCCGCCCAGACCGTGACGAGGCGGCTTTCGTTGAAGCTGTAGATGATCAGAAGGATCATCGGCAGGTATAGAAACGCGAAACCGAGCGTGAGCGATGTGGCGTTGAACCAGGTAAACCGCTTCATTGATCCGCCTCCCGGGCCAGTTGCTGGTTGCGCTGGAACAGCAGGATCGGGACGATCAGGATGGCCAGCAGGATCACGGCGACGGCGGAGGCCACCGGCCAATCCCGGTTCGAGAAGAACTCCTCGTAGAGCACCTTGCCGATCATCAGCGTATCGGAGCCACCTAGCAGAGAGGGAATCACGAACTCCCCGAGCGCCGGGATAAAGACGAGGAAGCTGCCGGCGATGATGCCGCCGGTCGACAGCGGGATGGTCACCAGCCAAAAGGCGGAGAGACGCGAGCAGCCAAGGTCTTCGGCGGCTTCGAGCAGGCTGTCGTCAAGCTTTTCCAGTGCCGAATAGATCGGCAGGATCATGAATGGCAGGTAGGTGTAAACGATGCCGATATAGACGGCAGTGTTGGTATTCATGATCTGCAGCGGCTCCGAAATCACGCCGATGGCCTGCAGGAACTGGTTGAGGACGCCCTCGGTCGAGAGGATGCCCATCCACGAATAGACGCGGATCAGGAAGGAGGTCCAGAACGGCAGGATCACCAGCATGAGCAGCGTCGGCCGCCATTCGCGATTGGCGCGCGCCATGCCATAGGCGATCGGGTATCCGACCAGGAGGGTCAGGACGGTGGAGATGATCGCGATCTTCAGCGAGCTGAGATAGGCTTTCCAGTAAAGATCGTCCGTGGCGAGGAAGGTGAAGTTTTCGAAGTCGAGATCGGCGAAGAAGGCCTTGATGCCTTCCCAGCCCGCGGACGGGTCGAGTTGCGGCATGTACGGCGGACGGGCGAGGGCGACGTCGGAAAGCGAGATCTTCAGGACGATGGCGAAGGGCACAAGGAAAAGCGCCAGAAGCCAGACATAGGGGACGGCGATGAGAACGGCCTTACGCATGCGGTCGATCCTTTCCTTCCGGGGCCATGAGGTCCCGGGTCAGGCCCGGGAGGCGGGCGGCGTTGTCTCGGACCGCGCTCATTCCGTCAGCACCACGCCAGCCGTGGCCGAGAAGGTCAGCCAGACGGTGTCTTGCCAGGTGATGTCGCGCCGGGCGATGCGGCGGGTGTTGGTGACCTGGCTCTTCACCATCAATCCGTCCGCCAGTTCGACGTGATAGGTCGAGATGTTGCCGAGATATCCGATGTCGATGACCGTGCCCTTGAGCGTGTTGGCCGCGCCGACGGGTTTGGTCCTGGAGATGTTGAGCTTCTCCGGCCGCAGCGCCAGAGTCACCTCCAGCCCGTCCAACTCCGGATCGCCATTGGCGACGATCAGGTCCGGCTGACCCTCGGCCCAGGTCAGGACAAGGCCGCCCTCCGGGATGTCCTCGGCGGTCTCGATGGGTTTCGCGGTGGCAATTTCCTCGGGGGTGGGCGCGGGAAGCCGTTTCTGTTCCGGCACCTCGACCCGTTCGCCAAGAACCGGAGCGAGGATGTTATCGTGCAGCCACTTGCCATAGGCGTTGGGCTGCGGACGGCGTGCGTCGTCTTCCGGCGCGGGCGCTTGCGGATCAGCGACCTGCGGCTCCGGGACTTTCTCCGGCTCGGTGCCCGGCAGCGGAGCAGTGGTCGCGCCGCGGGCCCTGGCCGTGCCCTTGATCAGGTTCACGTCGCCGATGAAGTCGGCAACGTAAATGCTGTTCGGCGCCTCGTAGATCACGTCCGGCGTTGCGACCTGCACGAGCCGTCCCTCGTCCATGACGGCGACGCGCGAGGCCACGGTCATCGCCTCTTCCTGGTCGTGGGTCACGATGACGAAAGTGGTGCCGGTCTTTTCCTGGATGTCCATCAACTCGAACTGGGTCTCCTCGCGGAGCTTCTTGTCGAGCGCGCCGAGCGGCTCGTCGAGCAGCAGCAGCTTCGGCGCCTTGGCGAGCGAGCGGGCCAGGGCAACCCGCTGGCGCTGGCCGCCAGAAATCTGGTGGGGTTTTCGCTTGGCGAACTTGGTCAGGCGCGTCAGTCGAAGCATCTCCTCGACCCGCGCCTCGATGGTCGCCTTGTCCTTCGACTCGCGCTTGAGGCCGAAGGCGATGTTCTCCCAAACGGAGAGATGCGGGAAGAGCGCGTAGCTCTGGAACATCATGTTCACGGCCCGCTTGTTCGGGGGCACGTCGTCGATGACCTGCCCGCCGAGCAGGATGTTGCCCTCGGTCGGGGTCTCGAATCCCGCCAGCATCCGCATCATCGTCGTCTTGCCGCAGCCCGAAGGGCCGAGCAGCGCGAAGAATTCTCTCTCAAAAATCTTGAGCGACAGGTTGTCGATCGCGGTAAAGTCGCCGAACCGCTTGGTCACGTTGCGAAATTCGATCAGCGGTTTCTGGTCCGGATCGGTCCAGGGTGCGAAAACGGATGCGGCCATGGGGGCTCCCGGTCGTGAAAAGCCGCGCGGGAAAAAGAGCCCGCGCGGGGGTGTTGCGTCAAATCACTGTGACAGGGCGCATCAGGTGCCCGACTTGACCTTGGTCCAGAGGCGCGTGACCGTGCGGTTCAGCTTCTGGTCGTAGGGCGAGACGGTGTAGAGGTTCTCGAGGGTCGCCTCGTCCGGATAGATCGCGGTGTCGCCGATCACATCCTCGTTCAGGAACTCCTGCGACGCCTTGTTGCCGTTGGCATAATAGACGTAGTTGGAGGCCGCGGCCATGTTTTGCGGGTCCATGATGAAGTTCAGGAACTTGTGCGCCGCGTCCGGGTTCGGCGCGTCAACCGGGATCGCCATGTTGTCGAACCACATCAGAGCGCCTTCCTTCGGCGCGTTGTAAGCGACCTCGACACCGTTGTCCGCCGCGGCTGCGCGGTCGCGGGCCTGAAGGATGTCACCGGACCAGCCGAAGGCAACGCAGATGTCGCCGTTCGCCAGCGCGTTGATGTACTCCGAGGAGTGGAACTTGGAGATGTAGGGACGAACCGCCATCAGCACCTCTTCGGTGCCCTCGATGTCGGCCACGTCCTGGCTGTCCGGGTTCTTGCCCTGGTAGGTCAGGACCGCCGGAAGCACCTCTTGCGGCGTGTCGAGCATGTAGACGCCGCAGGACGCCAGCTTTTCCATGTTCGCGGGGTCGAAGATCAGCGCGAGGCTGTCTATGGGCGCGTCCTCGCCGAGGACTTCCTTCACTTTGGGAACGTTCACACCGATGCCGGTGGTGCCCCACATGTAGTTGATCGCGTATTCGTTTCCGGGGTCGTACTTGGCCACGCGCTCGTTGATCACGTCCCACATGTTCACGAGGTTCGGCAGCTTGTCCTTGTCCAGTTTCTGGAAGGCCCCGGCCATGATCTGGCGCTGCAGGAATGTGCCGGTCGGCACCACCACATCGTAACCAGAGCCGCCTGCAAGCATCTTGGTTTCCAGGAGTTCGTTGCTGTCGAAGACGTCATAGATCAGGTCGATGCCGGTTTCCGTCTCGAACTTCTCGAGCAGGCTCTCGTCGATGTAATCCGACCAGTTGTAGACGCGGACTTCCTCGGCGGCGGCCATTCCGGCCACGAGCGCGAGGCCGGCGGTGCAAGTCATCAGGGTTTTCATGGTTTGGCTCCCTTGGGTCATTGGGGTCTTGCGCCCCTTGGCCTCTGAATTTGATCAAATGCCGCCTTGCTTGGCAAGCGTTTCGATGTTTCCATGCCATGGGGCGCGGTGCAAGATGTGGCTGCGCGGTGATTGGGCGGGTTGCGGAGCCGGTGATGAATATTCAGGCAGGCAGGGGGAGTGGCGCAGGTCTTCCGGTGCACGAGCAGGTCTACCGACGGTTGCGGGACATGGTGCTGTTCGGCGATCTTGCCCCGGGGCAGGCGGTCACGATCCAGGGCCTTGTTGCGGAACTCGACACTGGAATGACACCCGTTCGGGAGGCGCTGCGTCGGTTGACGGCGGAAGGCGCGATGGAAGCGCTCGGCAACCGAAGGATCGTGGTGCCGGAACTCGGTGCGGCGGCGATCCGGGAATTGACGGAGGCGCGGATCGCCCTTGAACCGCTACTGGCGAGCAAGGCCGCCCGGCGGGCGACGGATGGCGACGTGGCGGCGCTTGCCGCGATAGACGCCGCACTGGATCAGGCCATCGCGCGCGGGGACATAGGCGCGTACCTGAAGGAAAACTACCAGTTTCACGTGTATCTGAACGATCTGGCGCAGGCGCCGATCGTCACGGCCATGGTCGAAGGGCTCTGGCTGCGCTTCGGGCCATCGCTGCGCGTGGTGTGCGGACAGGTCGGCACACGCAACCTGCCGGACCGTCACAAGGAACTGCTCGCGGCCCTGTCCCGGCGTGACGGCGCAGAGGCCGCGCGGGCCATGGAGAGCGACGTATGTCAGGGGATGGACCTGATCCTCGGGGGCCTCCCGCCGCAGGACTGATTGCCGCGCGTCGACCCGGCGATTCGATTGACAGTGCGGAATTTGATCATATTCTTCGGACAAGCTGAATTCGAAGGAGATCCGCCATGCCGAATCTGTCGACAAACACACCCACCGCAGAGTTGCAGGCTGCCGATGCGGCGCACCACATGCACCCGTTCACCCATGCCGCCGGGCTGGCGAAGAAGGGCGCGCGGATCATCACCCGGGCCGAGGGCGTCTGGCTCAATGACAGCGAAGGGCATCGCATCCTCGACGGCATGGCGGGACTGTGGTGCGTGAACGTCGGTTACGGTCGCGAGACGTTGGTGGAAGCGGCTGCCAAGCAGATGCGTGAACTGCCGTTCTACAACACCTTTTTCCAGACCTCCCACGTTCCGGCCATCGCGCTGGCGGAGCGGCTGGCGCAGCTGGCGCCGGGCGATCTCAACCACGTATTCTACTCCTGCTCCGGTTCGGAGGCCAATGACACGAACCTGCGGCTCGTGCGCACCTACTGGGCCGAAAAGGGTCAGCCGGACAAGCAGTGGATCATTTCCCGCTGGAACGCTTACCACGGATCGTCGGTCGGCTCCGGCTCGCTGGGCGGGATGAAGGGCATCCACGCGCAGGGCGGCATGCCCATTCCCGGCATCGCCTACATCGACCAGCCGAACTGGTGGTCCGAAGGCGGGGATCTCTCGCCGGAAGAATTCGGCCTCGAACGCGCCCGGCAGCTGGAGGCAAAGATCCTCGAGCTTGGCCCGGAGAACGTCGCGGCTTTCATCGCGGAACCGGTGCAGGGTGCGGGCGGCGTGATCGTGCCGCCGGACACCTACTGGCCGGAGATCCAGCGCATCGTCGACCAGTACGGAATCCTGCTGATCGCCGACGAGGTGATCTGCGGGTTCGGGCGCACGGGCAACTGGTTCGGTTCGCAGACCATGGGCATCCGCCCCGACATCATGACCGTGGCGAAGGGGCTCTCCTCCGGCTATCAGCCGATCGGCGGCAGCATCCTGTCGGACAAGGTCGCCGAGGTCATCGGCAACTGCGAGTTCAACCACGGCTACACCTACTCGGGGCACCCGGTGGCCTGCGCCGTGGCGCTGGAGAACCTGCGTATCCTCGACGATGAGGGTATCGTCACCCGCGTGCGCGAGGAGACCGGCCCGTACCTCAAGGAGAAGTTCGAGAGTCTGACCGAGCATCCGCTGGTCGGCGAGGCGAAGATCGTCGGCATGATGGGCAGCATCGCGCTGACTCCGGATAAGGCGTCGCGTGCCGCGTTCGAAGCCGAGGCAGGGACTGTCGGATACATCACGCGCGAGCGGTGCTTTGCCAACAACCTGATCATGCGACACGTGGGCGACCGGATGATCATCTCGCCGCCTCTGGTGATCTCGAAGGACGAGATCGACGAGCTGATCAAGCGGGCCTGGCAGTCGCTGGACGAGGCGCACGTCAAGCTGAAGGACGAGGGCCTGATGAAGGCGGCTGTCCGGAACTAAAGAGTCCCGCCTTAAACCTGAGCCACAAATACCCTGTCGCACCTGCGGTGCTATCGGGACATTTGTGGCGCAGGATGATTGAGGTAAAAGGCGGGACGCTGTAAGTCCGTTCTGGCGTGGGAAATCAAACGCCCCGGTTCGTGCCGGGGCGTTGCGTTCACGCCTTGCGGCGGCGCACCAGGGCGAGGATTCCGAGCGCACCGGCCAGGACCGGAAGACCCGCGGGGAGCGGGACAGGGCTGACAAGTTCAAGCGTAAAGGCCTGCCCCCAACCGGACGAGCTGACGTAATCCGTGGAACAGCAAGCCCCGGTCAGCCCGCCGTTGTCGCCCCAGAACCCGATGTGAATCCGATCGTCTCCGGGTATCGTCGTGGCTGGCCAGAATGTCGCGCTGCCGCCCATGTGGTTGGTGTAATACGCGGGCGCGATGAATGTCCCGGCGGCGGAGTTCGACCACAGGTGCTTGTCGAAGGACGTGAGCATGTCGAGGAGCGAAAAGCCGGAGGCCGGCCGGAAAAAGTCGGCAACGGACCCGATGGTCATTTTCATCGTGACGTCGCCGCCATAGGTCCCGAGATCCGCAGCAATGTAATTGGCGTCCCCCGAAGTTCCGTAGCCGGTTCCATAGTTGCTCGCCGTAAACGGGACACTCCCATCGTTCCGGGCGATCAGGGTCGCGGCTGCGGCTGGAATGGCGGACGTCGCAAGACAGAACATGATTGCAGCGACGTGGCGGACGTTGGACAACATGGGTAATCCCCCCTTTTTTCTGAACAGTGAGCGTTCAGGGTGGAGGGATCGTCCCTTTGAGACAAGCCTTTGAAGGTTGTCAGGCTTGCCCTGGCTCGACCATCAGGCCTTGATCCAGGCCTTCGCCCCTTCGAAGTCATCGGCGTCAAAGTACTTGGTCTTTGCCCCGGACACCGCGCCGAGGACGCTCTGGCCCAGCCGCTGCCACGCCTTGTCGCCGACGATGGCGGCACGGTCGATCAGATCATAGTGGTTGCGAGCGATGGCGAAATGCGCCCGCAGCCCGGCGAGTCCCTGCCAGCCATCGAACTCGCGCAGGTCGAGAAGCAGCCTGAACCGGTCGTTGTTCCGGACGAAGGCATTCATGTCCTGCTCTTCGTCGTCCATCACCTTCGGATCGAGCTTGCCGAGCAGAGCGACATGCAGCACTCCGTCACCGAGATCGGTCTGGTGCACCGAGCCGAGCGATTGCGAGAGCCAGCGCCGGGCGTCCTCCTCCTCGCGCGGCAGGAACACCCCCACCGGGCAGGGCGAGAGGATCGACAGCCCGCGTGCCATGCGCGGAATCCAGCCCGGTTTGGCGACGAGCGCAAGCCGGTCGAACCCGTTCCAGTGCCGCATCCCGAACTCGGCGTCGTCGAGCAGCGCTTTCAGGCTGAACTCCGTGTCGTCGGCGAGAATGGTCAGGGCGCGGATGTGGGCGTGCTCCTCGATCGCACGGTCCATGGCGGGTATCAGAACGTCCTTGTAGTCGTCATCGGTGACTTTGCCCGAGACGCGTACTTCGTAGTGACCGGCCGTGGGGAGGGGGGTGACGGTGATCATGATCGTTCTCCTGTCAGAGGGCAGCAGTGCCCTTGCGACAAAAGATGCGCCGTCGGTCCTGTCATTTCAATGATCTCGGACAAGGTTGGCGCCCCGCCAGACCGGGACGCCGGGTTCGGCACGCTGCTACGGCTGGACCATCTGCGGCGCGCCCGTGGCCATGTTGGTGCCCATGTAGGGCTTCTGCGCACTCTTCCACGCGCCGAAGCCGCCCTCCATGTGGGCGATCCTGTCAAAGCCCTCGGCGATGGCTTTGCGCGCCACCTTTTCCGAGCGCATGCCGGAGCCGCAATGGAAGACGATGCGCTTGTCGGTCTGGCCCGGCAGGGAAGCACAATCGACGAAGGACATCGGCAGCAGCAGGGCGCCGGGGATGTGTTCGAACATGTACTCCTGAGGTGTGCGCACGTCGATCAGCACGATGTCGTGGTTTTTCAGGGCCTGCTGGACTTCGTCCACGGTCCAGGTTTCCAGTGTTGCGCCGTCGGCGGTTTCGGTTTTCATCGCGGTTTCCTTTTTTCTGGTGTCCGAAAGGGTGTCAGAACTTGTTCGCGGGGATCTTGAAGTAGCTGTGCCCGTCCGCGTCCGGCGGCGGCAATTGCCCGGCCCGCAGGTTCACCTGCAAGGCGTAGAGCATCCGATCCGGCAGGGCGAGCGTCGCGTCCCGCGCGTTGCGCAGTGCGCGGAAGTCGGCTTTCGTGACGTCGCCGCCAATATGTGCGTTGTGGCTCCGGTGCTGCGCGACGCTCGCCTCCCACGCCGGGTCCTCGCGGTCACCGACCGGCGGATAATCGTGGCCGACGAACAGACGGGTGTTGTCCGGCAACGCGAGAATGGCCTGCAAGGAACTCCAGAGGTCCTCCGAGCTGCCGCCGGGGAAGTCCGCGCGGGCTGTGCCGCTATCCACATGCATGAAGGTGTCATGCACGAAGGCGGCGTCGCCGATCACGTAGGTGATGGAGCCAAGGGTGTGGCCGGGGCTGAGCATGACCGATACATCGAGATTGCCGAGCGCAAAGCTGTCGCCATCGGCAAACAGGCGGTCGAAATCGCGGTCCGGGTCGAAGGCGTCCGGCAGGTTGTAGATGTCGCGCCAGAGCGCCGCGATCTGGCGCACCTTCTCGCCGATGGCATTGGGCGCGCCGGTCTTTTGACGCAGCCAGTGCGAGGCCATCATGTGGTCGGCGTGGGGGTGCGTGTCGAGCACCCACTCGACGATCAGGCCCTTGTCTTTCACGAAGCGCAGCACCTTTTCGGCGCTGTCCGTTCGGGTTCGTCCATGCGCGGGGTCGAAATCTAGAACGATGTCTATCAGCGCGGCCTTCTTCGTCGCCGGGTCAGCGGCGACGTACATGATGGACCCTGTCTCCTGGTCATGAAAGCCTGTCACCTCCGGCGACGATGCGCCGGTGGAAGGGCTTGTTCGGTTGAACATGGAAACGTCCTCCTGTCGCGTTAGACCTGCATTTGTATTCCATCTTTGGAATGTCAATGCGGCGACAGGCGAAAAGTTCCGGAGTTCAACCGGATCGGTGGATCAGCCGGCCTTGTGGATCGGTGACCAAGGGCGGAACCAGGTCTTGGCGAAGGGTTCGCCATAGATCTGGGCGATGGTTTCGAAGGTGATCAAGGGCACCAACATGGGACGACTCCTGGATAGATCATGTTCCGTTAGATAATCGTTACGGAAATTATATGTCAAAGACCATGCGACCAAAGTTCTAATATTTCATAACCGGTATGCCATTTTGGTAACTCTTTTTCGTGACCCATCGCGGGACCTTGCAAAAGGGGCGTTTCAGAATCAGAAGTGGGCTGCTAGGTTTTGTGGAATGAACTCTCACGCCCCCAACATGCGCCCCCAAATCCGTCAACTCGACGATTCCGCCATCAATCGGATTGCGGCTGGGGAGGTGGTCGAACGGCCTGCTTCCGCGGTGAAGGAGCTTGTCGAAAACGCCGTTGATGCCGGGGCGCGGCGCATCGGGGTGGAGATTGCCGACGGCGGCAAGACCCTGATCCGGGTGACGGATGACGGCTGCGGAATGACCGCGGAGGACCTGCCGCTGGCGCTGTCACGCCATGCCACGTCGAAAATCGACGGCTCGGACCTGCTGAACATTCATTCCTTCGGCTTCCGCGGCGAGGCCCTGCCGTCGCTTGGTGCGGTCGGGCGGCTCTCGATCCAGAGCCGCGCGCGGGGCGAGGAGGCCTGTGAACTGAGCGTGCACGGCGGTGCCCTGTCCGCCTTGAAACCCTGCGCCCTCAATGCCGGAACCGTGGTGACCCTGCGTGACCTTTTCTATGCCACGCCTGCCCGGCTGAAGTTCCTGCGAACCGACCGGGCGGAGATGCAGGCGATCACCGACGTGGTGAAGCGACTTGCCATGGCGGAGCCGTCGATCGGCTTCACCCTCAAGGACGTGTCTGGCGGCCAAGACCGGGTGGTATTCCGCAGCGATCCCGAAACCGGCGACCTGTTCGACGCCCTGCGCGGGCGGCTCGGGCGGGTCATGGGGGCGGAGTTCATCGAGAACGCCCTCGCCATCGACGCGGAACGGGAGGGTTTCCGCCTGACCGGCTACGCTGCGCTGCCGACCTATTCGCGGGGGACGGCCATTGCGCAGTACCTCTTCGTCAATGGCAGACCGGTGCGGGACAAGATGCTGATCGGCGCATTGCGCGGCGCCTACCACGATTTCCTGTCCCGGGACCGGCACCCGGCAGTGGCCCTGTTCGTGGACTGTGACCCGCACAAGGTGGACGTCAACGTGCATCCGGCCAAGTCGGAAGTGCGCTTCCGCGATCCAGGGATCGTGCGCGGCCTGATCGTCTCGGCGCTTCGCCACGCACTGGCGGAGGCGGGCCACCGGGCGTCCTCCACCGTTGCCAGCGCAACGCTTGGCGCGATGCGGCCGGAAATCACCGAGCCGCGCGTGTACCAGATGGACCGCCCGTCCGGGTTCGCCCGGGGTGTCTCCTACGCGATGCAGGCCCCCGAGCGGCCCGTGCCGGAGCCGGGTTTTGCCGAGATGGCCAGCGTCTACTCGGGGCGCGTTGTCGAAGACGTGCAGCAGGAGGTCCCGGAACAGGTCCGGGACACCGTATCGCGTCCCTTGGGTGCGGCACGGGGGCAGGTGCATGAGAATTACATCATCGCTCAGACGGCAGACGGCATCGTCATCGTCGACCAGCACGCGGCGCATGAGCGGCTGGTCTACGAGAAGCTGAAAAAGCAGATGGCGGCCAACGGCGTCCCGGCGCAGGCCTTGTTGATCCCGGAGGTCGTGGATCTGTCGCCCTCCGACCGCGACACCTTGCTGGCGGTTTCAGACGATCTCACCCGTATGGGCCTTACCATCGAGCCGTTCGGCGGCGGCGCGGTGGCGGTGCGCGAGACGCCCGCAATCCTCGGCGAAATCAACGCAAGGGCGCTGATCGAGGACATCCTCGACGAGCTTTCGGACGAGGGGCAAAGCCAGCTAGTTCAGGAGAAGATCGAGGCGATCCTGAGCCGCGTGGCATGCCACGGCTCGATCCGCTCCGGACGGCGGATGCGCGGCGAGGAGATGGACGCGCTCTTGCGGGAAATGGAGGCCACGCCGCATTCCGGCCAGTGCAACCACGGACGGCCGACCTACGTCGAGTTGAAGCTGTCGGACATCGAGAGACTGTTCGGGCGCACATGATCCAGTTGGGCGACAGGATCATCCCGCTGGACGATCCGCTGGTGCTGGCGGGGCTGGGCCTCGGGGCGTTGGTGCTCCTGCTCCTCGTGATGGCCGTGCGGGGCGCGGGGCGGTCCGCCGCGGCGGTGGAGCCTCTGGTCCGGCAGATGAATGCGCTCAACCAACGGGTCGCCGGCCTGTCAGACGGGCAGGAACGGCTGTCCGGAGGGCTGATCGGGGTCAGCGAGGCGCAGGCGCACAGCCAGACGGCCATGCTGCAACTCATGGAAAAGCGGCTCTCGGAGGTGCAGGAGAAGATGGGCGAGAGCCTGACGGGCTCCGCGCAGCGCACGGCCAAAAGCCTCGGTGCCCTGCAGGAGCGCCTGCAGGTCATCGACGAGGCGCAGGCGAACATCTCCAAACTGTCCGGCGATGTGCTGTCGCTACAGGACATCCTGTCGAACAAGCAGACTCGGGGGGCGTTCGGCGAGATCCAGTTGCGCGATATCGTGGGCAAGGCCCTGCCGTCGGACAGTTTCACGATGCAGGCGACGCTGTCGAACGGGCGCCGGGCCGATTGTCTCATCCATCTGCCGCAGCCTCCGGGGCCGATTGTCGTCGATGCGAAGTTCCCGCTGGAAGCCTACGAGCAACTGCGGCGTGCGGATACGCCGGAAGCCCTGATCCGGGCGCAGGGTCAGATGCGCATCGCGATCCGCAGGCACATCCGGGACATTTCGGAGAAATACATCCTCGAAGGCGAGACGGCGGACGGCGCGCTGATGTTCCTGCCTTCCGAAGCGGTCTATGCCGAGTTGCATGCCAACTACCCGGAGATCGTCCGCGAAGGGTTTGCTGCGCGGGTCTGGATCGTTTCGCCGACCACCTGCATGGCAACGCTCAACACCATGCGGGCGATCCTGAAGGACGCGCGGATGCGCGAGCAGGCTGGCGCGATCCGGCGCGAGCTGCATCTGCTGAACGGTGATCTTGAGCGGCTCGGCACGCGGGTGGCCAATCTGGACCGGCACTTCGGGCAGGCCGCGAAGGACATCGAGGATATCAAGATCAGCGCCGAGAAGGCGGGGAAACGCGCTACGCGGCTCGATCGCTTTGACTTTGAGGAATTGCCGGGCGACAGTGAGGGGCGTTTACCGCTAACAGAAGCCGGAGAGTGACATGGCCTTTGCCCCGACAGTCCTGAGTGATGAGGATCTGAAAGGGCTTGGTCTGACGCCCGCCGATATCGTCGATGCGATTGCCGGCGCGATCCGGGACAAGGCCGCTGGCGCGCTCGTCACTACCCCCAAAAGCGTGATCCAGCCCGGCGACGGGCGGTACATGATGTCGACGCTGGCCACCGGCGATGTCACGGTGATCAAGGCGGTGACGGTTTGTCCGGACAATCCGGGGCGCGGTCTGCCGTCGATCACCGGGGCGATCATGGTGCTGGACGCGCACACCGGCGAATGCCTGGCGCTGATGGATGCGGAATGGATCACGGCGGTGCGCACGGCGGGCTTGTCGGCGGTTGCGGCGCGGGTGTTGGCGCGGCCCGAGTCAAAGGTGATGAGCTTTGTCGGCTGCGGCGTGCAGGCGCGATCGCATCTCGAGCTGTTCAGCGGTCTCTATCCGCTGGAGGAAATCCGGTTGTCGGGGCGGGGCCAGGCAAACATCGACGCGTTGATCGGCATGGCCAACGGATTGGGGCTGCGTGCGGTGGTTTGCGGGTCTCCGGGCGACGCTCTGGATGGCGCCGACATCGTGGTCAGTTCGATCCCCATCACCTACAGCGGCAAGCCGTTTCTCGATGCAGGGGTGCTGAAGCCCGGCGCTCTTGCGGTCATCACCGATGCCGCCAAGCCGTGGGACCGCGCCACGTTCGACGCCTTCGGCACCGTCGTGGTGGATGACCGGGAGCAGGAAACGGGCATGCCGGAACCGATGGTTCCGGCGGGGCGCATTGCGGCGGATCTGGCGGAAATGTTGCAAAATGGCGTGTCGCCGGGCCTTGCTCCACGCGCTTTCATGTTTCGGGGAATCGCCGCAGGAGACTATGCTCTGGCTGCAAGGGTGTGGACGGCTGTCCGGTCGCGCCCTAGCTGAACGGTGAACGATGGAAAGAAAATTGCGTAGGAAAATCGCAGAGTAACACATCGTTTAATATTGAACCATTGCCATGCGTCTGGTGCATGGATGCTATGCGAGTGACCATCTGCCCAGCAGACAGGCAGGTTGCTACACACGACGCCAACGATGTTCAGCCACGGGAGGGGCAGGCATCAGGCCAGAACCTCCCGTGGAAAACTGATAATGGTTTAGCGTTAAACCATTGTGCTTGTGCCAGGTGCGCAGAAAGGGAAGAGGCCCATGAAAGACACTCCGCAGGATATTGATCCGGTCGAAAGCCAGGAATGGCAGGAGGCCGTAGAGGATGTTATCGAACGCGACGGCGCCGACCGGGCGCACTTCCTTCTGGACAAGGCCGTGCAGCGGGCGCGGGCTGCCGGGGCGAAACTGCCTTTCTCGTCGACGACACCCTATCAGAATACGATTTCCCCGGATGACGAAGTCGACATGCCGGGTGACAGCGAGATGGAATGGCGCATCCGCACCATCAACCGCTGGAACGCCATGGCGACCGTGGTCAAGCGCAACAAGGAATCGAGCGAATACGGCGGACATATCGCCTCCTTCGCCTCATCAGCCGCGCTCTATGACGTCGGCCTGAACCACTTCTGGCGCTCGAAGTCCGCCATCCACGGCGGCGATCTCGTCTTCTTCCAGGGCCATGTGGTTCCAGGCATCTATGCCCGAAGCTTCATGGAAGGTCGGATCAGCGAAGAGCAATTGAAGAACTTCCGCTCCGAAGTCGCCGGTGGCGGTCTGTCGTCCTATCCGCACCCCTGGCTGATGCCGGAATACTGGCAGTTCCCGACCGTCTCCATGGGTCTCGGCCCACTGATGGCGATCTACCAGGCGCGGTTCATGAAGTACCTCGAAAACCGGGGTCTGATCGAAAAGCAGGACCGCAAGGTCTGGGCCTTCCTCGGCGACGGCGAGATGGATGAGCCGGAATCGCTTGGCGCGATTGCGCTCGCGGCCCGGGAAGGTCTCGACAACCTGATCTTCGTGGTAAACTGCAATCTCCAGCGCCTCGACGGCCCGGTGCGCGGAAACTCGAAGATCGTGCAGGAACTCGAAGGCAACTTCCGTGGCTCCGGCTGGGATGTGATCAAGCTGCTCTGGGGCAAGGGTTGGGACGACCTGCTGGAGAAGGACACCTCCGGCAAGCTGCGCCAACTGATGGACGAGACCATCGACGGCGATTACCAGACTTTCAAATCCAAGGACGGCGCCTACATCCGCGAGCATTTCTTCGGCAAGTATCCGGAGACGGCGGAGCTGGTGAAGGACTGGACCGACGACCAGATCTGGGCGCTGCGCCGCGGCGGTCATGATCCGAAGAAGGTCTACAACGCCTTCCTGCGGGCCACCAAGGCCGAGGGCCAACCCACCGTGATCCTCGTCAAGACGGTCAAGGGCTACGGCATGGGCACCGCCGGTGAGGGTCAGAACACGACCCACCAGCAGAAGAAGATGCAATTCGACCAGCTCAAGGCGATGCGCGACCGCTTCAAGATCCCGGTCACGGATGAGGAGCTCGAGAAGGACATTCCCTTCGTCAGCCTCAACAACGCGCAGAAGGCCTACATGGCCGAGCGCCGCAAGGAGTTGGGCGGGGTCTTCCCGAAGCGCGAGACCCAGTCTCCGAAGCTGGAGATCCCGGCGCTCGATGCCTTCAAGAAGGAACTGCAAAGCACCGGGGATCGCGAGATTTCCACCACGATGGCCTTCGTGCGCATCCTGACGACGCTGCTGCGCGACAAGAAGATCGGCAAGCAGGTCGTCCCGATCGTGCCGGACGAAAGCCGTACATTCGGCATGGAAGGCCTGTTCCGCTCCGTGGGCATCTACAACCCGCTGGGCCAGAACTACACGCCCGAAGACCGCGACCAGATGATGTTCTACAAGGAGAGCAAGGACGGTCAGGTGCTTCAGGAAGGCATCAACGAAGCGGGCGCCATGGCGGACTGGATCGCGGCGGCCACCGCGTATTCAAACCACGGCGTGCCGATGGTGCCCTTCTTCATCTATTACTCCATGTTCGGTTTCCAGCGGATCGGCGACCTTGCCTGGGCGGCGGGCGACAGCCGTGCCCGTGGCTTCATGCTTGGCGGCACGGCGGGCCGCACGACGCTGAACGGCGAGGGGCTCCAGCACGAGGACGGTCACAGCCACATCCTCGCCGGGACCGTCCCGAACTGCATCAGCTATGACCCGACCTTCTCGTATGAAGTCGCGGTCATCGTGCAGCACGGCCTCAAGCGGATGTACGAGGATCAGGAGGATGTCTTCTTCTACCTCACGCTGATGAACGAGAACTACCAGCATCCGGACATGCCGATGGGCGCCGAAGAGGGCATCATCAAGGGCCTCTACCGGATGCAGAAGACCGCCCGCCCGAACAAGAAGCACGTCAACCTGATGGGCTCCGGCACCATCCTCGTGCAGGCGATCAAGGCGGCGGAGATGCTGAAGAACGATTTCAGCGTGACCGCCGACATCTGGTCCGCGACCTCGTTCAACGAACTGGCCCGCGACTGCCAGGACGTGGCGCGGTTCAACCGCCTCAACCCCTTCGCCGAGCAGCGGACCTCCTACGTCTCGCAGACGCTCGACGGGGTGAAAGGGCCGATCATCGCGGCGACCGACTACATGAAGAACTATGCCGAGCAGATCCGGGCCTGTGTCCCGGGCCGGTTCACGGTCCTCGGCACCGACGGCTTTGGCCGCTCCGACAGCCGGGTCAACCTGCGGCGTCACTTCGAGGTGGATGCGAACCACATCGCGGCGGCGGCCATGGTGGACCTGTGGCGCGAGGGGGCTGTCTCCGACAAGGATCTCGAGGCGGCTTTGAAGAAATACGACATCGACGGCGGCAAGCCGAACCCGCGCACGGCGTGAAGTGGGACAGGAGGAATAGGAAATGACAACAGAAGTTAAGGTCCCCGATATCGGTGATTTCAAGGACGTGCCGGTCGTTACGGTGCTGGTCTCCGTGGGCGATACCATCGCCGTCGAAGATGCGATCTGCGAGTTGGAAAGCGACAAGGCGACGATGGAGGTGCCTTCTTCGCATGCGGGTGTGGTCAAGGAAATCCACATCAAGGAAGGCGACAAGGTGTCCGAGGGGTCGCTGATCCTGACCATCGAGGCTTCCGGCGCCTCCGAGGCTCCGAAGGAGGAAACGAAGGAAGCGCCGAAAGCAGAGGCGCCGAAGGCGGCTCCGGCTCCTGCGGCAACCCCGGCCTCCTCGCCTGTGACCGACGCGGGCTTCTCCAAGGTCCATGCCTCGCCCTCCGTCAGGGCCTTCGCCCGTCGGGTCGAGGTCGACCTCAACACCGTCAATGGCACCGGGCGCAAGGGCCGCATCCTGCGCGAAGACGTTGAAAAGGCGATGAAGTCGGCCGTTGCCCCGGCGGCCGCCGGTGGTGCGCAGGGTGGCATGGGCATTCCGCCGATCCCGGTCGTCGACTTCTCGAAGTTCGGCCCGGTGGAAGATGTGGAGATGCCGCGGATCAAGAAGATCTCCGGCCCCGCGCTGCACCGCTCCTGGCTCAACATCCCGCATGTCACGCACAACGACGAGGCGGACATCACCGAGCTGGACCAGTACCGAAAGGAGATGGACACGCAGGCCAAGAACGACGGCTACCGCGTCACGCTGCTGTCCTTCGTCATCAAGGCCAGCGTCTCGGCGCTGAAGACGCATTGGGAGTTCAACTCGTCGATCCATCCCGATGGCGACAAGCTGATCAAGAAGGACTTCTACAACATCGGCTTCGCGGCGGACACGCCGAACGGCCTGATGGTACCGGTCATCAAGGACGCGGACCGCAAGGGTCTCGTGGAAATCTCCAAGGAACTCATGGAGTTGTCCGAGGCAGCCCGTGACGGCAACCTCAAGTCCAAGGACATGCAGGGCGCGACCTTCACCATTTCCTCGCTTGGCGGCATCGGCGGAACCAGCTTCACGCCCATCGTCAACGCGCCGGAAGTGGCGATCCTCGGCCTGACCCGCTCGAAAATGGCGCCGGTCTGGAACGGCAGCGAGTTCGAGCCGCGCCTGATGCAGCCGCTCTCGCTCTCCTACGATCACCGCGCCGTCGACGGAGCCCTTGCCGCACGCTTCTGCGTGACGCTCAAGACGCTGCTCGGCGACATGCGCAAGCTGATGTGGTGAGGTGAAGACAATGGACGTCAAAGTACCCGATATCGGCGATTTCAAGGATGTGCCCGTCGTGACCGTGCTGGTCTCGGTTGGCGACACCGTCAGCGCCGAAGACCCGCTCATCGAGATCGAAAGCGACAAGGCGACGATGGAAGTGCCCTCTCCGGCTGCCGGCAAGGTTACTGAAATCAAGGTGAAGGAAGGCGACAAGGTCTCCGAAGGCTCGGTCATTCTCGTGCTGGAAGGCGCGGATGCGAAAGCCGAGGCCTCAGCGCCAAAGGCCGACGCCCCCGCCGAGGCGCCGAAGTCCGTCGCCGCCACCGGCACGGCCTCCGGGCCAGGCGATGTGCATGCGGAAGTCGTCGTTCTTGGCTCCGGCCCCGGCGGCTACACCGCCGCCTTCCGCGCCGCCGACCTTGGAAAGAAGGTCGTCATGATCGAACGCAACCCGACGCTGGGCGGTGTCTGCCTCAACGTCGGTTGCATCCCGTCGAAGGCGCTCTTGCATGTGGCGAAGGTGATCACCGAGGCGGAGGAGATGGCCTCCCACGGCATCAGCTTCTCCAAGCCGAAGATCAACCTGGACGAGTTGCGCGATTTCAAGAACAGCGTGGTCGGCCAGCTGACCGGCGGTCTTGACGGTCTGTCGAAGGGTCGCAAGGTGCAAGTGGTTCGCGGCTATGGCAAATTCACCGGCCCGAACATGATCGAGGTGGAGGGAGACGAGGGCAAGACCACCGTCAGTTTCGACCAATGCATCATCGCAGCAGGCTCGGAGCCGGTGGCCTTGCCGTTCATTCCCGACGATGAGCGGGTGATCGACTCGACCGGCGCTTTGGAGTTGAAGGACATTCCGAAGCGGATGCTGGTGCTGGGCGGCGGGATCATCGGGCTGGAGATGGCCTGCGTCTATGACGCGCTTGGCTCGAAGGTCACGGTCGTCGAACTGATGGACCAGATCATCCCGGGCGCTGACAAGGACATCGTCAAACCCTTGATGACACGCATAAAAGGCCGCTACGAAAACATCTTCCTGAAGACGAAAGTGACCGCCGTGGAAGCCCTGAAGAGCGGCATGAAGGTGACCTTCGAGGATGAGAAGGGCGAGAGTTTTTCCGACACCTTCGACAAGGTCCTGGTGGCTGTCGGGCGCAAGCCGAATGGCAAGCTGATCAACGCCGAGGCTGCCGGTGTGGCGGTGGACGAGCGTGGATTCATTGCAGTGGATAGTCAGCAACGCACTGGTGTGGCTCACATTTTTGCAATCGGTGACGTGGTGGGCCAGCCGATGCTGGCGCATAAGGCGGTGCATGAGGGCAAGGTTGCGGCGGAAGTTTGCGCCGGGGAGAAGCGGTATTTCGATGCCAAGCTGATCCCTAGCGTGGCCTACACCGATCCCGAAGTCGCCTGGTGCGGCCTGACGGAGACAGAGGCTAAGGCGAAAGGCGTCAAGTACGAGAAGGGCGTCTTCCCTTGGGCGGCGTCGGGCAAGTCGCTGTCGAACGGCCGCTCCGAAGGCATGACGAAACTGCTTTTCGATCCGGAAGATCAACGGGTTATCGGGGCCTGCATCGTCGGGACAAACGCCGGGGACCTGATCTCGGAATGTGCGCTGGCAATTGAGATGGGAGCGGATGCCGTCGACCTCGGTCACACCATTCACCCGCACCCGACGCTGTCGGAGACGGTGAACTTTGCCGCCGAGATGTTCGAGGGCACCATCACCGACCTGATGCCGCCAAAGAAGAAAAAGCACTAAGCCGCAAGGCTAGGTCACCGTAAAAAGACAGGAGCGCGCGGTGGGGTTAGCCCAACGCGCGCTTCTCTTTGTCGCCATATGTTGGGGGTGTACGTGGTGACTGCCTGGTCGTTTCCTCGAAAAGGTGGTTAACGGGCGGAAATGTCTCAGGGGGTGCGGGGCACAGCCCCGCCCTACGTCGGGACAGTGACAGACAATCCGTGCGATCCGCCGCTGGCGTGGAGCAGGAGTATTTTTCGAAGAGAAGAAACCGGGGACGCGCCCTCGTCGCAGGCGTGGGCCGCCCCGGTTCGTCAGATTCCGACGAAGGGTTGCGCAAGCCGTGGCAGCCATCCCTTGAACCGCAGCGGGGCGTCGGTCACGGCAAGACAGATGCAGTCAGCCGAGATGTCCGCAACCGGCGTGTGTTCGAGATCGTCGCCCGCAACCTCGATGTCGCCCGCGCGGAAGGTGCCGCCCTCGTCGCTGAACGCGCCTTGGAGCACGAGGGTCAGTTCCAGACCGTTGTGACCGTGATCCGGCACGGCAGTTCCAGCAGGAATATAGAGCAGACGGGCGGTGGCCTCCGGCGATGTCCTGAGCACTGCCTGTTTCACACCCATACCGACGGGTCGCCATTTCACATCCGCCAGCGTCGCGCCGATGTAGTCGGTCAGCGGGGCGGGAACGTCGCCGCGCGGTTTCACCCGGGGCTCCGGAGCGGGGGCCGACTGGATGCGGGCAAGGACGCTGGCGAGGCTGCCCATGGCGAGGGAGGCCGGCGGTGCCGCTTCGACCAGCGCCCCGCCCACGGCGTCCTGCGCATGGAGCGCGGCGCGGCAGGTGTCACACATGCTGATGTGGGTCGCGATCACGAGATTCACGGCCTCCGGCAGGGTGCCGGCGGAGTAGCCCAGGATCAGGTCGTCGGTGAGGTGGTGCGTGATGGTGTGTGTCATTTGTCTATCTGGCTCATGGCGTGACGCAGGCGGTCGAGGGCAAGACGGATACGGGACTTGATCGTCCCGAGCGGCAGTCCGGTGACGTCCGCGATTTCCGAATGGCTCAGGTCTCCGAAATACGCCTTTTCGATCAACTCACGTTGTTTGGCGGGCAGGGCAGCGATTGCGGCCCCGAGGTGTTCGCTTTCCTGTTGCAGGCCCAGCGCGTCGGCCTGGTCCGGTTCGTGTTCGGGGCCCCATGCCAGTTCTTCCGGCTCGGGGCGGCGTTGCTTGCGCAACACGTCGATGCGGCGGTTGCGGGCGATGGTGAAAATCCAGGTCGCCACGGAGGCGCGGGCAGGATCGAACTGCGCCGCCTTGCGCCAGATCGTGGTCATGACGTCCTGCATGATCTCTTCCGCCGTGGCCGCGTCCGTACCGGATCGCATCAGCACACCCTTCACACGTGGCGCGAAATGCTCGAAAAGCGCCACGAAGGCGGCCTCGTCATGATCGTCGCGGATCCGGGCGATCAGGGTCACCCAATGCTCTGCTGCGTCGGTGTCGTTTCGAGTCACGGATCGTCTCATGCCTTTGCGCCTTGCCGGCACAGCTTTGCGCGGCAGCGCCGGGGGTTCAACCGGCAGGATGTCATCGGACAGAAGGGGCGTGCTTCCAAACATGTCCTTCTTACGCCGCGACGACGGGATCGGATCACAAACTGTTTCTTGGAAATTTCCGGCGTTTTTCATCCATTCGGAGAGTTGGCGCGTAAGTCTGGTCACATCAAGACAAAAAGGTGAGTGTTCATGCCCTTCGATCCCCGTCCCGCCCCGCCGCGCAAGATTGCCGTCATCGGAGGCGGCATCTCCGGCATGGGGGCGGCGCATCTGCTGGCGGATGACCACCTCGTTACGGTTTACGAGGCGGAAGGACGGCTCGGCGGCCATGCCCGGACGGTGCTGGCGGGCAAACGCGGCGACCAGCCGGTCGATACCGGGTTCATCGTCTATAATCGGGCAAATTACCCGCATCTCGTGGCGCTTTTCGAGTCGCTCGATGTGCCGGTGGTGAAGTCTGACATGAGTTTCGGTGCGAGCCTGCGCGGCGGGGCCATGGAATACGGGCTGCGTGACGTGCGTGCGGTGTTCGCGCAAAAGCGCAATGCGTTCAATCCGAAGTTCCTCGGCATGCTCCGCGATGTGGTGCGTTTCAACCGGGAGGCCCTGGCAGCGGCTCAGGACCGGACCCAGCCGCTCGGGGCGTTTCTCGATCAGCTGCGGATGGGGGACTGGTTCCGGCAATACTACCTGCTGCCGCTCAGCGGGGCGATCTGGTCGACGCCGGTGGAGAAGATCCTCGATTTCCCGGCCCATGCATTGGTGCAGTTCTTCGAGAACCACGCCCTGCTGCATCACACCGGGCAGCACCAGTGGTATACGGTGCAGGGCGGCTCGCGTGCGTATGTCTCGCGGTTGGAGGCGTCCCTGCTGCGGCGGGGGGCCGTACTGCGGACCGGCTGTCCGGTAGAGGCGGTGCGGCGGGAGCCCGGAGCAGCCTGGGTCCGGGCTCGGGGCAGTTGGGAGCGGTTCGACGAGGTTGTTTTTGCGACCCATTCGGACGATGCGCTGCGGTTGCTGGAGGATCCCGACGGAGCGGAGCGCACGGCCCTTGGCGCGGTTGCGTACCAGCCGAACCGCGTGGTGCTGCATGCGGATGACAGCGTGATGCCGAAGCGGCGGGCGGTCTGGTCGTCCTGGAACTACACGGAGACCGCGCGGAAGGCGATGAATCAGATCGACCTGACCTACTGGATGAACTGTCTGCAACCGATCCCGCAGGACGATCCGATGTTCGTGACGCTGAATTCGACGCGTCCGATCCGGGAGGAACTGATTTACGACGAGGTCACCCTGCGTCATCCGGTCTATGATCTCGGCGCCCTGGAAGGGCAGCGGCGGGTGGCGGAGAGGAACGGGGCGCGGAACACCTGGTTTTGCGGCGCCTGGATGAAGAATGGCTTCCACGAGGACGGTCTCGGTAGCGCCGTGGACGTGGCAGAAGCGCTGAAAGCGAAACTGGCGGACGGGGTCGCGGTGGCATGAGCGCGGTCGACCATATCGTCGGTCACACGTACCATGGGCGCAAGGGTGCCGTGCAGAACCGCTTTCGCTACGCCATGGACTACGTTCTTCTTGATGCGTGCGAAGACAGGGAGGTGCTGTTCCGGCAAGGACTATTCTCTGTGCGGAGGCGCGACCATGGCGGACCGCCCAGGCAGGGGCAGGGTGCAAACTGGGCGCGGGACGTGCTTCTGGCGCATCGAATCCATGCCGGAAAGCTGATGCTGCTGACGCAACCGCGGGTGTTTGGCTATGTGTTCAACCCGGTCTCCTTCTGGCTTGCGTATGATGGGGATGACCTTGCGGCGGTGATCGCGGAGGTGACGAATACATTCGGCGACCGCCATTCCTACCTGTGTCGCAAGTCCGATGGCAGCGCGATCACCGCAGAGGACCGGATCACGGCCCGGAAAATCTTCCACGTCTCGCCGTTCCAGCCGGTCGAGGGCGGCTATGTCTTCCGCTTTGACATCCGGGACGACCGCATCGGCATCTGGATCGACTTCAGCCACGGGGCGGGCGGGGTGATTGCCACGCTGGTGGGCAAACGTCAGCCATTGACACGCAAGGGCATGGCGCTTGCCCTGGTGCGGCGGCCGTTCGGGGCGCGGCGGGTGATGGCGCTGATCTTTTGGCAGGCATTGAAACTGAGACTGAAGGGCGCGCGGTATCGCAACCGCCCGGAGCCGCCCGAGGAAACGGTGAGCGGCAGCATGACGGAGGTGCGAGGATGATGGGGCTTGGATTCGCTCTCGGGGCGGCGGCCGTGTTGGGGCTGCTCTGGCTGAAGGGGCGGTTTGCCGGGTTCATGGCGCAGCGTCCGGACGACTATGCGCAGGACGTCCGCCAGATCGACATCCGGCGGGACCTGAACGGGCCGCTGATCTGCGAAGGCGTGATCTACGGGCCGCTCGGCCGTGTCGTCTCGCGGTTCACCGGCGACTTTGACGTGTCTTGGCAAGGCAACCGGGGCGTGATGACCGAGCATTTCAAATACGAAAGCGGCGGCGAGCAGCATCGGCGCTGGGAACTGACGCTTGGCAATGACGGCACCATCCGCGCCAGCGCACCGGACCTCGTGGGTGAAGGCACCGGCGCGCAGCGGGGCGGTTCGGTCTGCCTGCGTTATCGCATCCGCCTGCCTGAGGACAGCGGAGGGCATGTTCTGGACACCACCGACTGGATGTACCTGACCCCGAATGGAACCATCGTGAACCGCAGCCAGTTTTGCAAGTACGGGCTGAAGGTGGCCGAACTGGTGGCGACCATGCGAAAGGTGGAAGCGGTTTGAGAGAGTGGCAGGGCAAGCGGTATTGGCTGGTGGGCGCGTCCGAAGGACTCGGCGCGGCGCTGGCACACAAGTTGAGCACGGTCGGGGTAGACCTGGTCCTTTCGGCTCGAGGCGAGGAAGGGCTGCGCAAACTGGCTCACTCGCTGCCGGGGAAGGCAGAGATCGCACCGGTGGACGTGACGGATCACGCGGCGCTGGCGCGGGTGGCCGAAGACATCGGGCCGGTGGACGGTGTGATCCAGATGGCCGGGGTTTACTGGCCGTTCGGGGCAAAGCGCTGGGACGCGGAACAGGCCAACACCATGGCGCGGGTCAATTTCGGCGGCGCTATGGCGCTGGTCGGGACCGTGCTGCCGGAATTCGTGCGGCGGGACCGGGGGCATCTGGTGATGACTGGCTCGCTGTCCGGGTTCCGGGGGTTGCCGGACTCCGCGCCCTATTCCTCGTCCAAGGCTGGGGTGATGGTTCTGGCGGAATCGCTCTACGCTGACCTGCGCAAGACCGGGGTGGAAGTACAACTGCTGAACCCCGGGTTCATCAAGACCCGGCTCACCGACAAGAACGATTTCAAGATGCCGTTCCTGATGGAGCCCGAAGAGGCCGCCCAGCAGTGCTTCGAGCACATGACCGCAGGCGGGTTTAAGCGCTCTTTTCCCTTTGGATTCAGTCTGTTCTTCCGCCTGTCGCAGTTCCTGCCGGACTGGCTTTACTACCGCATCGTCAGCTGACCCGCCGGTTTGCGCAAGATCAAGGCCGACGAAAGCCGTGCCCTTCTATGATAGCCTGCAAACAGGTGAAGGAGAGGCGCGATGGACCAGATCAGTGTGAGGAAAGTGGCGGCGGTGATCGTCATGGCGCGGGAACTCAGCCGCGCCGAGGGTGAACTCCGGGCGCTGATCGACCGGATGGACGAGGAGGAGCAGGCGGCGCTGGTGGCGATCATGTGGATCGGGCGCGGCTCCTTCGATTCGGATGAATGGTCAGAGGCCTTTGCAACCGCCTACGGCGAGGCATCGACGCCCACGGCCGATTACCTGATCGGCACACCGCATCTCGCCGACAATCTCGAAGCCGGGCTGGAGGCGCTTGGCTACGACGCCCAGGATGAGGAAGACGCGGTCATGTGAGGCGCATCAGCGCAACGCCCGGCCTTTCAGGATGACTCCATCGCCGAACTTCGCGCGGAGCGCGTCGGTCGCGCGTTCCGCCTTGGCCCGCTGCAGGGCTTGTGGGTCCAGCAGGTCGGGCAACCGGTCGGCCATGCTCTCCGGGCAAAGGTCCGAGATGCCGCAGCCGATCAGGCGGAAGGGGCCTTCGCTCCTGACCTGATCGAAGAGCGGTTTCGCGGTGCGGTAGATGCGGTCGGCGATCTGCGTCGGCTCGGGCAGGGCGTGACGGCGGGTGATCAGCTTGAAATCGCGGCGCTTGATCTTGAGCGTGACGACCCGCCCGGCGAGGCCCTTCGCTTTCGCCCGGTCTGCGACCTTCTCCGCCATGCGCCACAGGTGCCCGTCGAGGATGTCGGGATCGGCGGTGTCCTCGCCGAAGGTGGTCTCGTTCGAGATGCTCTTCATCGGCGCGTCACGGGTGACACGGCGTTTGTCCTGTCCCCGCGCGAGATGCCACAGCCGGTCCCCCATGGAGCCGAAGCGGGCGGTCAGGTCCCGCAAGTCCCAACGCAGCAGGTCGTCGAAAGTCCGGATTCCGGCCTTCTCCAGTTGCGCCTGCGTCGCGGCGCCGACACCCCAGATCAGGCGGATGGGTTTCGGGCGCAGGAAGGCCTGCGTCTCCGCCTGTCCGATCACGGAGAAGCCGCGCGGCTTGTCGAGGTCGGAGGCGATCTTGGCCAGGAACTTGTTGTGCGAGAGACCGATGGAGCCGGTCAGCCCGAGCTCGTCTTTCATCCGTTTCGTCAAACGGGCGAGCATGACGGCGGGCGGTGCGCCGTGCAGGCGGGCGGTGCCGGTGAGATCAAGAAAGGCCTCGTCGAGGGAGAGCGGCTCGATGGCCGGGGTCAGCTCCTCCATCATGGCGCGGATGGCGCGGGAGGCCTCGACATAGACCGACATGCGGGGTTTGATGACCACGGCGTCCGGGCAGATTTGCAGTGCCTTGAACATCGGCATGGCCGAGCGCACGCCCCGGATGCGGGCGACATAGCAGGCGGTGGAGACCACGCCGCGCCTGCCGCCGCCGATGATCACGGGCTTGTCGGCCAACTCCGGGTTGTCGCGCTTCTCCACGCTGGCGTAAAAGGCGTCACAGTCCATATGGGCGATGGAGAGGCTGTAGAGTTCGTCATGCACGAGCACGCGCGGGCGGCCGCAGGCGGGGCAGCGGCGTCCGGTTTCGAATTGCGTGAGACAGTCGCGGCAAAGGGCGGGCATGGGCGCAGGATACAGCGGTTTGAAAGGGCAGGGAATGGCAGATGCACGTCAGACGTTCACCGGCGCGAAGCTGATGCTGTTTGCGGGCGACCGGCTGGTGGTGCTGCGGCGGGACGTGAAGCCGGGGCTGGTCTGGCCCGGGGCGCTCGATTTTCCGGGCGGCGGCCGCGAGGGCGACGAGACCCCGGAAGCCTGCGCCCTGCGCGAGACCCGGGAAGAGGTTGGTCTGCTTGTGCCGGAGACGGCGTTACAGATGGCGCATCTGCGTGTGGTGCCCAATCAGGTCAGCTGGTTCTTTGCCGCCCATCTGAACGAGGACGCGCTCGGGGACATCCGCATGGGTGATGAGGGGCAAGGCTGGCAGGCCATGTCGCCGGATGCGTTTCTCGCCGATGGCAGCGCCATCCCGCACTTTCGGAATGTCCTGCGCGGATATCTGACCAGAAAGAGCTTTTGACCTGGGTGGGCCGGGGCGAGAGATGCCCCGGCCCACGCGACCGCCGACTTTCGGGGGACAGTGAAAGCGGGCGGTTTCCGAATACGTGTTTCTAAATCAGGCGGCGCGGTGCCCGTGCAGCAGCGCCTGCCAGTCAAAGCCGCTTTTCTGCGGTTTCGGCAGCGGCTGCGGCGCCTTTTCGAGACGGCTTTTTATCGAGTCGGGCCGGTTGATCCGGCTCATCGCCGCCTGGTGCAGCGCCCGGCTGACCACCTCGAAATCGGTGTCGAGAGGGGCGTAGAAGCTGCTCGGGACGCGGCGGGTGCCGGTCGTGCCGTGAAAGGTAACCAGCGCTTCGAAGCACTGTTCTGCGGGGTTGTAGCGGATTTCCCCCAGTTCCGTCTTGCTGCGCGACATCTGAAATGCCTCCTGTCATGGTATCCACGTCGGACGCGGGTTCCTGTGGATAACTTTCAGATGGGCATTCTGTTCCAACACCGGAAGGGGGACTCACGCAGCCGTGTTCCCCGTAGCATTCCGCCACGCGGTTTTCGACCGAAGGCCGGGGCGTGTCGAGGCGCGGCGAGCGGGCGCGTTACGCGTTGAGCTCGGCCACGATGGCCTGCGCGGCGGCACGGGGGTCTTGCGCGGTGTGGATCGGACGCCCGACGACGATGTGATCGGCGCCGTTGGCGATGGCGCTGGCCGGGGTCGCGATACGCTTCTGGTCCCCGGCATCGGCCCCGGCAGGGCGCACGCCGGGAGTGACGATCAGCTTGCCCTCGGCTTCCGGCAGGGCCCGGATCAGGGCGGCCTCGTTCGGGGAGGCGATGACACCGTCGGCACCGGCTTCGAAGGCGCGGGCGGCGCGGGCGGTGACGATCTCCGCGATGTCGCCGGGCCGGATCAGTGCACCGTCGAGGTCGTCGCGGTCGAGCGAGGTCAGGATGGTGACAGCGAGGATTTTCAGGTCCTTGCCGCTCGCCCCCTCCTTCGCGGCGCGGACCACGTAGGGATCGCCGTGCACGGTGAGGAAGTCGAGGTCGTACCGGGCAATCCCGCGCACCGCGTGCTCGACCGTCGCGCCGATGTCGAAGAGCTTCATGTCGAGAAAGATGCGCTTGCCGAAGTCCTGTTTGAGCTCGTTGGCGAGCGCCAGCCCGCCGCCGGTGAGCATGCCGAGGCCGATCTTGTAGAAGGAGACCGCATCGCCGATGGCATTGGCCATCTGCAGACCGTCCAGTGCGGTCGGAACGTCGAGGGCTACGATCAGGCGGTCATCGGCGGGGGTGGACATGGTGGCACCTTTCTGCGGCGGAAGGGAGTTCGCTCGCTTTTGGGTGCAGGGGCGGGAATCGTCAAGTCCGCTGTGCACGGCGGGGTCGGGTCCGGCCTGTCCGCCGAGGTCAGGCCATGGGGGAGGATGCCGGGGGCAAAGCGGATTTCCTCCCCGTTCAGATACTCCGGCATCCGCCGCGCCTGTTTCAGCGCGAGGGCCAGAAGGCGCAGGCGATGGCGGCTCTTGAGCACCTCGACGGCGTGGGGCACGGTCAGCGGGATCTGGACCCGCGTGCTGTCCGTGATCAACGCGACGCAGCCGCTGCCCGACCCGCCGGGAAGATCGGCGCGAAACCCGGAAAACTCGACACGTTTGATGTACATGGTCCTGCCTCTGAAGATGCGGAGGTTTCGCATGTTTCATTTAAGATTCCGTGCATTACAGAAAGTTGCATTTTTGCAACTTGGCGCTCTTGAACCCGGACGCGCGGGCCTCCATCTTGATCGCAGAGGCCCCACCGGCCGCGTGCCGCCAAGCCGGGCGCGAGCCAATCCCAAGGGGCGCTTATGGAAGGAGAGAAACCATGAACTTGGAGAAGTTCACGGAACGGTCGCGCGGATTCATTCAGGCCGCACAGACCATCGCAATGCGGGAAAGCCACCAGAAACTGGCGCCCGAACACCTGCTGAAGGCCCTGATGGACGACGAGCAGGGCATGGCGAGCAACCTGATCAAACGCGCGGGCGGCGAGCCGTCCCGGGTGATGCAGGTTCTGGACACCAAACTTGCGCGTATCCCGAAAGTGACCGGCGACGCCGGGCAGCTCTACATGGATTCGGCCACCGGCAAGGTGCTGGACGAGGCGGAAAAGCTGGCGTCCAAGGCTGGCGACAGTTTCGTGCCGGTCGAGCGCATGCTGATGGCGCTGGGCATGGTCAAGAGTGCCGCGAAGGAGGCACTGGACGCGGGCAAGGTGACGCCGCAGGCGCTGAACACCGCGATCAACGACCTGCGCAAGGGGCGCACGGCGGACAGCGCAAGCGCCGAGGAAGGCTATGACGCTCTGAAGAAATACGCGACGGACCTGACGGAGCGGGCGCGTGAAGGCAAGATCGACCCGATCATCGGCCGCGACGAGGAAATTCGCCGCGCGATGCAGGTGTTGTCGCGTCGGACCAAGAACAACCCGGTGCTGATCGGCGAGCCGGGCGTGGGCAAAACCGCGATTGCCGAGGGTCTGGCCCTCAGGATCGTCAACGGCGACGTGCCGGAATCGCTTCACAACAAGCGGCTTTTGTCACTCGACATGGGCGCGCTGATTGCCGGGGCGAAGTATCGCGGCGAGTTCGAGGAGCGTTTGAAGGCCGTGCTGTCGGAGGTGACTTCGGCGGCCGGTGAGGTGATCCTGTTCATCGACGAAATGCACACGCTGGTCGGCGCGGGCAAGGCGGATGGCGCGATGGATGCATCGAACCTCTTGAAACCGGCGCTGGCACGGGGCGAGTTGCATTGCGTGGGCGCAACGACGCTGGACGAGTACCGCAAGCACGTCGAGAAGGACGCGGCGTTGGCGCGGCGGTTCCAGCCGGTGTTCGTGCAGGAGCCGACGGTCGAGGACACGATCTCCATTCTGCGCGGCATCAAGGAGAAGTACGAGTTGCACCACGGCGTGCGGATTTCGGACTCCGCGCTGGTGGCCGCGGCGACGCTCTCGCATCGCTACATCACGGACCGCTTCCTGCCGGACAAGGCCATCGACCTGATGGACGAAGCCGCCAGCCGTCTGCGGATGGAGGTGGACTCCAAGCCCGAGGAACTGGACGCGCTGGACCGCGACATCCTGCAAAAGCAGATCGAGGTCGAGGCGCTGCGCCGCGAAGACGATCAGGCGTCGAAGGACCGGCTGGCAAAGCTGGAAGTGGATCTGGCGAACCTGCAGGAGCAAAGCGCCGAGATGACCGCCAAGTGGCAGGCCGAGCGCGACAAGCTGGCCGGTGCGCGGGACATCAAGGAGAAGCTCGACCATGCGCGGGCGCAGCTTGAGCAGGCCAAGCGGGTCGGTGATCTGGCGAAGGCCGGGGAGCTGTCCTACGGCGTCATTCCGCAGCTGGAGAAGCAACTGGCCGAGGCGGAGTCGCAGGATGATAGTGACGTCATGGTCGAAGAGGCCGTGCGCCCGGATCAGATCGCTTCGGTCGTCGAACGCTGGACCGGCATCCCGGCGGGCAAGATGCTCGAAGGGGAGCGCGAGAAGCTGCTCGGGATGGAAGCGAACCTGCACAAGCGGGTGATCGGCCAGAACCAGGCAGTGACGGCGGTGGCCAATGCGGTGCGCCGGGCGCGGGCGGGGCTGAACGACGAGAACCGGCCTTTGGGGTCGTTTCTCTTCCTCGGACCGACGGGTGTTGGCAAGACCGAGCTGACGAAGGCCGTCGCGGAGTTCCTCTTCGACGACGACAACGCGATGGTGCGCATCGATATGTCGGAGTTCATGGAGAAGCACGCGGTCGCCCGTCTGATCGGTGCGCCTCCGGGCTATGTCGGCTATGACGAGGGTGGTGTTCTGACCGAAGCCGTGCGGCGCCGTCCGTATCAGGTCGTGCTGTTCGACGAGGTCGAGAAGGCGCACCCGGATGTGTTCAACGTGCTGTTGCAGGTTCTCGACGATGGCGTGCTGACCGATGGTCAGGGCCGGACTGTGGATTTCAAGCAGACGCTGATTGTGCTGACCTCGAACCTCGGCTCGCAGGCCCTGAGCCAGTTGCCGGAGAACGGTGACGCGGCGCAGGCGAAGCGCGACGTGATGGACGCGGTGCGGGCGCATTTCCGCCCCGAGTTCCTGAACCGTCTCGACGAGACCATCATCTTCGACCGCCTTGCGCGGAAGGATATGGACGGCATCGTCGACATCCAGATGGCGCGGTTGCTGAAGCGGCTGGCGGCGCGGAAGATCCGGCTGGAGCTGGACGACGCGGCGAAGCACTGGCTGGCGAACGAAGGCTATGATCCGGTGTTCGGCGCCCGCCCGCTCAAGCGCGTGATCCAGCGTGCCCTGCAGAATCCTCTGGCGGAGATGCTGCTCGCGGGGGATGTGAAGGATGGCGACATTGTTCCGGTCAGCGCCGGGGCCGAGGGCCTGCTGATCGGCGATCGGGTCGGGGCGACCAACCGTCCCAAGCCGGACGACGCCGTCGTGCATTGATCGGTACGTGAAAACAATAAGCCCGGCACCCGCGAGGAGGCCGGGCTTTTCGCTGTCTGCCTTGGCGCTTATCCGGGCATCGTGACGATCATCGCGCCGCGGTCGGTGGCGACGACCGTGTGCTCGTATTGCACGACGGGCGCGGCGGGGCTGCTGTAGAGCGTCCAGCCGTCAGCGCCCTGGTCGGCCCAAAGACCGCCCGTGGACAGGAAAGGTTCGACCGTCAGGACAAGGCCGCGATTGATGCGCCGCCGGTCGCGGTTGGGCCATGTGGCGATCTCGCCCGGTTCTTCATGCAGCGCCCGGCCGACACCGTGGCTGGCGAGATTGCGGATCAGGGTATACCCGCGCGAATTGGCGAACCGGCCGATCGCCTTGCCGATCCCGGCCAGGGGCTTGCCCGCGCCGACCTGTGCTATGCCGATCTGCATGGCGCGGTTTCCGTCGCGGCAGAGCCTGTTCAGCGATGGCTTGACCGGCCCGACCCGAAAGGTCGCGCCTGTGTCGGCGAAGAAGCCGTTCTTCGAGGCGGATACGTCGATGTTCACCAGATCGCCCGCCTGAATGACCCGCGTTCCGGGAATGCCGTGCGCGATCTCTTCATTGATGCTGATGCAGGTCGCTCCGGGAAAACCGTAGGTGCTTTGCGGCGCGGAGACCGCATCATCGGCCTCCAGCAAGGCCGCGCCGATCCGGTCCAGCTCCAGCGTGGTCATGCCCGGCTCGATGGCCTTCGCCATGGTCCGCATGGTGTTGGCGACGATACGGCCGATCTCTTTCAGCCCGTTGAGTTCGTCTTCCTGCGTGATGGTCATGGCCTGTCTGTCCTCCTGATGCCTACCCTATCGCGGCACGGCTCGGATGGCGAGGCGCTGCCGCATAGCGGTTTGGGTACAGCCTTCGGGAGGCCCATCCTTCGGCGCATGTCTCAAAGCAATCACCCGGTCTGGAAACGGCGGCGCAGGATGTTGTGTGACTTCAGGACGAGCGGAATACACCACGTGAGTCCGATTGACCCTCCGTGCCGCAAGCCTTGCGACCATGGTGCACCGTGCCATCGCAAGCGCCGATCGCCTTCTGCAACCTTCGGCATACGATGAGATCGCGGCCGCCCTGTCCCGGAGGCGCCCGTTTTTCAGGGCACCCTCAGTACAGCACGGTCATGTCGTCGAAGTCCGTAATCGTGAGACCCTCGACGAGGATGCTGCCCTGTCCCGCGATGTCGATTTCCAACCCGCCTGCGACAGTCGAGAGACCGAGCGCCGCCGCCCCCGGCAGGTTCAGCGCCGACAGGTCGAGAATATCGTCCGAGGGAAAGAAATCCTGGATGATGTCGCTGCCGAAATCCGGATCGAAGACAAAGACATCGGTTCCGGTGCCGCCGCGCATGAGATCGCTGCCCGGGCCGCCGTTCAGCGTGTCGTTGCCTGCGCCGCCTTGCAGCGTGTCGTTACCGAGCCCGGCGAGCAGCCAGTCGTTGTCGTTTCCGCCCCAGAGCAGGTCATTGCCGCTCTCGGCTTTCATCACGTCATTGCCGTTGCCGCCATAGAGCGTGTCCGCCCCGGTGCCGCCATAGAAGGTGTCGTCGCCGTCGTTGCCGAAGAGCAGGTCATGGCTGTCGCCGCCCTTGAGAAGGTCGTCGCCGTTGCCGCCGAGCAGCGTGTCCTCGCCGTAGTCGCCTGAGAGTGTGTCGTTGCCGTCCCCGCCGCTCAGCAGATCGTCGCCGGAGAAACCGTAGAGCTTGTCGTCGCCCGCGTCGCCATAGGCCACGTCGTCGCCGGAGCTGGTGTAGAGCGAGTCGTTGCCGTCGCCGCCGTAGAGCGTGTCATCGCCGGATTCCCCGAACAGCAGGTCGTTTCCGCTGCCACCCTTGAGCGTGTCGTCCCCGGTGCCGCCCCAGAGGGTGTCCTCATCCGCTCCGCCCTCGAGCAGGTCATCGCCGGAGCCGCCGCGCAGGGCGTCGTCGCCGTCGCCGCCCCGAAGCGTGTCGTCGTGGTTGCCGCCGTGCATCTGGTCATTGCCGGGGCCGCCGTCGAGCAGGTCGTCGCCATAATTGCCCTGGAGGGTATCGTCACCCGCCTCGCCAAGGAGGGTGTCGTTGCCATAGCCGCCCTGCAGGAAATCGCCGCCGTCCCCGCCGTAGACTGTGTCATTCCCGTTCCCGGCGAGCAGACTGTCGTTTCCCGCGTCGCCGGAGAGCAGGTCATTGCCCCAGCTGCCGTTCAGGTAGTCGTTGCCATCGCCGCCACGCAGGGTGTCGTTGCCGCTGCCGCCGCGCAGTGTGTCGTCATCGGCACCGCCGTCGAGGAGGTCGTTGCCGGCACCGCCTTGCAGCGAGTCCTGTCCGTCACGGCCATAGAGCGTGTCGTTGCCATTGTTGCCGAAAAGGCTGTCGTTGCCAGCACCGCCGTCCAGCGTATCGCCGCCGTTGCCGCCGCGCAGATGATCGCCAAGCGACGTGCCGAGAATGGAGTCACTCCCGCTCGTGTACGTGTAGAATAGCGATTGGAGGTTGGGTGGGACTGCCATCTGGTGCTCGTTCCTGCTGCGCGACAATCCGATAAATTCTTAATAATTGTGGTCAAATTGAGGCCAATTTTCGGGACGCCGAAAATACTTGCGGTCTGATGCGCCTGCGTCCCCGTCTCATGAAAAAACCCCGCCGCGCTGGGCGCGACGGAGTTGATTGCTTCGGTCTTTGGCCGGGATTATTCCGGCATGATCACCGCGTCGATGACGTGGATCACGCCATTGGACGCTTCGATGTCCGCCTGCACGACGTTGGCCTCGTCCACCATGACGCCGCCTTCGGTCATGATGGTGACTTCATCGCCTTCGACGGTGGCGGCCATCATGCCGTTAGTCAGGTCGGTGGACATGACCTTGCCCGGCACCACGTGGTAGGTGAGGATCGCGGTCAGCTTGTCCTTGTTCTCCGGCAGGAGCAGCGACTCGACCGTGCCTTCGGGCAAGGCTTCGAATGCGGCGTCGGTCGGTGCGAAGACGGTGAATGGACCGTCGCCCTTCAGCGTGTCCACAAGGCCCGCGGCCTCTGCAGCGGCGAGCAGCGTGGTGAAGCTGCCGGCCTCCGCAGCGGTGTCGACGATGTCCTTGGCCATGCCGTGGCTTCCGGCGAAGGCGGGGGTGGACAGGGCGGTGGCGGCGATCAGGGCAAGGGCAGTTCTGCGAAACATGTCGGTCTCCTCCTGGGAACAGGTCAAAGGGTTGCAGATGTGTCCTTCACATCTTGCACACTCCTACGCGGCGGTTATCACGGCGGATCAGTGCGATTTCGGGCGTCCTCGACCTTGACGAAAAAGGCGCCCGGCCTAAGCCGCGCGCCTTTCGGGTTTCCAATCGAATTAGCGTGAACAGGCGTGATCTATTCGAGACCGATTGCCGCCCGTGCGATGCCGTCGAGCATCTCCTGCACTGCCTGCATCGCGCCCTCGGGATAGGTGCGGAAGCCGATGGTCGTGACGTCCGGTTTCTCCGGGCGGACGATGACGAAGATGTCGTAGGGACAGAAGACCACGTTCATCGGATCGGCTTCCATCACCTGGCGGCTGATCTGCGCCGAACAGAAGCTGTAGATGTCCGCCTGTTCGAACAGCACCACGTCGGAGCCGACATCGGCGCGGGTGCGCTCCAGCATCTCGCCGGTGTGGCTGATGTGGTCGACGACGAGGCCGGCGTCGAGGATGGCGTTCTCGAGCCCGAAGACGACATCATCGAAGCTCTGATCGGTGTCGTAAGTGATCATGTCCTGTGCTGCGGCGCCGGTCCCGATGACCAGCGTGGCTGCGAGCAAATATTTTCGCATCTCTCTCTCCCATTCACGAATCCCACAGAAACTGTGGTTAATCCTGCCTGATGTGACAGAGTAGGGCACAAGCGCGGATTTGCAGTGAGGCAAATCAACACATTCCGGGAGGTGAATATGGTTTTCGCAATGATCGTGCTGCAGTACCTGGCCCTGTTCTTCGTTTTCATGATCGGAGTCGCGGTCCTGCTCGCCGTCGTTTTCTTCGTGATCGACCGGACGCAGACGGCGGATGCCATTCTGCGCAATTATCCGGTGATCGGGCGGTTCCGCCACCTGTTCACCACTCTGGGTGAATTCTTCCGGCAATATTTCTTTGCCATGGACCGCGAGGAGATGCCCTTCAACCGGGCGCAGCGCAACTGGGTGGACGAGGCGTCGAAGGGCACGTCCAACTCTGTAGCGTTCGGATCGACGCGCAACCTCAACATCCCGGGAACGCCGATCTTCATGAACGCGGTCTTCCCGCCGTTGGACGACCAGTTCGGCAAGACGGAGCCGATGGTTTTCGGTCCGACCTGCCGAGAGCCCTACGCCGCGCCGTCGATCTTCAACATCTCCGGCATGTCCTATGGCGCGCTGTCGAAACCGGCAGTGCGGGCGTTGAGCCGGGGAGCGAAGCTGGCCAACATCTGGATGAACACGGGGGAGGGCGGCCTGTCGCCGTTCCATCTCGAGGGCGGTTGCGACATCGTCTACCAGATTGGCACGGCGAAATACGGCGTGCGGGACAAGGAGGGCAACCTCTCGGACGAGAAGCTGCGCCAGATGGCGGCGCATCCGGAAGTGAAGATGTTCGAGATCAAGCTGAGCCAGGGGGCGAAGCCCGGCAAGGGCGGAATCCTCCCCGGCGAGAAGGTCTCGAAGGAGATCGCGGAGATCCGCGGCATCGAGGAGGGCAAGCCGAGCATCTCGCCGAACCGCCACAAGGAAGTGGACGATTTCGGCGATCTGCTCGACCTGATCCACCATATCCGCGAGGTGACGGGCAAGCCGGTGGGATTCAAGACCTGCATGGGCTCCGCCGACCCCTGGTTCGACTTCTTCAAGCTTATCCGGGAGCGTGGCACGGACTACGCCCCGGATTTCATCACCGTCGACGGCGGGGAAGGGGGGACGGGTGCTGCGCCGATGCCGCTGATGGATCTGGTCGGGATGCCGCTGAAGGAGGCGCTGATCCGCATGGTCGACCTGCGCGATCTCGCCGGGCTGCATGATCGTATCCGCATCATTGCCTCCGGCAAGCTGACGCAGCCGGGCGATGTCGCCTGGGCGATCTGCGCCGGGGCGGACGTCGTGGCCTCGGCCCGGGGGTTCATGTTCTCGCTTGGCTGCATTCAGGCGATGAAATGCAACAAGAACACCTGCCCGACCGGCATCACGACTCATGACAAGGGGCTGCAGCAGGGGTTGGTGGTCGAAGAGAAAGACAAGCGCGTGGCGCGCTACGCCAAGGCGGTGATCCACGAGGTCGAGACCATCGCCCATTCCGTGGGCGTGGCCGAACCGCGGCTGATGCGGCGTCGGCACGTGCGGCTGGTAAAGGATGATGGCTCGTCCGAGCAGATGAACGTGCTGTTCCCCTCGGTCAAGTTGACCGGCGATCCGACCGGCGGGCATCCGATCTTCCAGGAGGCCCTCAAGCGAATGAGCTAGAGCCCTGACTGCAAAGCCGATTGTTACAGCGCCCCGACGCATATGTGAGACGACGTGGTTTGGCGGATCAGGCGATCTCGCTTATTTCTTGCCGCAAGGACACACGAGGAGACACCACGATGGCCAAGCGCTGGACCAACGACCTGACCCATGACGACATCACGCCGGAGCGCGTGTTTCTCAACCGCCGACAGTTGATCGCAGGGCTTGGCGCAGGGTCGATCCTCGCCGCCACGCCGGGCCAGTCGCGTGCGCAGGACGCACTGGAGCCAAACAGCTACGAGGACATCACCAACTACTGCAATTACTACGAGTTCGGCACGGGCAAGACCGACCCCGCCGCCAATGCCCACACCCTGACCACCTCGCCGTGGTCGGTGAAGATCGACGGGATGGTGGACAACCCCGGCGACTATGCCCTCTCCGAGATCATGGAGAAGATGACCATCGAGGAGCGCATCTACCGCTTCCGCTGCGTCGAGGCCTGGTCGATGGTGGTGCCGTGGAACGGTTTCGAGCTGGCCGACCTGCTTCAGATGGCGGGGGTGAAACCGGAGGCGAAGTATGTCGCCTTCGAGACCGTGCTGCGCCCGGACGAAATGCCCGGGGTGCGCTATCCCGTGCTCGACTGGCCCTATGTCGAGGGGCTGCGACTCGACGAGGCCAAGCATCCGCTGACGATCATGGCGACGGGCCTTTACGGCAAGCCGCTGCCGAACCAGAACGGTGCGCCATTGCGACTGGTGGTGCCGTGGAAGTACGGGTTCAAGTCAATCAAGTCGATTATCCGCATCACCCTGACCGATACCCAGCCGCCGACCTCATGGAACAAGGCGAACGCGCGGGAATACGGATTCTACAGCAACGTGAACCCGGAGGTCGACCATCCCCGTTGGTCGCAGGCCACGGAACGGCCGCTCGGGGGTGGGCTGTTCTCCCGCCGCAAACCAACACTGATGTTCAATGGATATGACGAGGTGGCCGGGCTTTATGAGGCCATGGACCTGCGGAAAAACTTCTGATGAAAGACCAGATCAACGCTTTTGCCCGCCGGGTTCCGACTTGGGTGGTTTATGTCTTGCTGGCCCTGCCCGCACCCTGGCTCTTTTATCTCGGTCTCACCGGCGGACTCGGCGTGGAGCCGATCAAGGCGCTGGAACATGAATACGGGCAGTGGGCGCTGAAACTGTTGATCGCCGGGCTCTGTGTGACCCCGCTGCGCCGCCACGCGGGCATCAACCTGTTGAAATTCCGCCGCAGCCTTGGCCTCATGGCTTTCTTCTATGTCACAGCGCATCTTGCCGTGTGGTTGTTCCTCGACGTGCAGATCGCCAGCCAGATCTGGGCCGACATCCTGAAGCGCCCCTATATCACCATCGGCATGGCGGCCTTCGTGCTGCTCATTCCGCTGGCGCTGACCTCCAATCGCTGGTCGATCCGCAAACTTGGCAAGCGCTGGCAAAGCCTGCACAAGCTGGTCTATGCAGCGAGCTTGCTTGGAGCCCTGCACTTCGTGATGCTGGTCAAAGGCCTTCAGATCGAGCCGCTGGTCTACATGGCAATCGTGATCGGTTTGCTTCTTTTCCGGATCAAGACACCACGTCGTGATTTTTGGCTCCGTCAAGCTTCGCGCGGCGGTTGAATTCTTGACGACCTGAACAGCCATTCGTATCCTCCGTGCATTGCCTGATCATGGAGTATTTGAATGAGACGTCTTGCCATAGCTGCCGCTTTTTCGATCTGCGCCCTGAGCGCCGAAGCTGCGGTCATCGATTTTACCGACAACACCTTCTCGAGCACGCCGGTGTATGCCTTCGGGACATCGGGGCCAATCACGCAGTTCACCGAAAGCGTAGACGGTGTCACGTTTACCTTTGCAGGCGGACAGTTCCGCAATGTCGGCCCTTGGGGGGCAGGCGAGTTGGGCACGACGCCGCCCTGGGCGCTGAGTTTCGGTGGCGGAGGTGGCAATCCGTCGGTGTTTACCATGACGGCCAGCGCTGATGTCCTGCTGAACAGTTACATCGGCCACGGCCCGCTGAATTCCGGAAACCTGACCGCGATCTTCGATGTCACCGGAACGGGCGTTTCGTCGACCGGCAACACCTTCAGCAACTTCGGCGCGTTGGGAGATCCGGGTCTGACCTTCAGCTTTGCCGGAGGTCCCCTCAGCCTGCTGGGTGGTGTGACCTACACGTTCACGACGACAAACGGCTCGGCGAATACCGCGTCGACCTTCAACAGTTTCAACGTTACGGTTGCATCCGTGCCCCTGCCGGCCACCCTGCCGCTTCTGCTGTTAGGACTCGGTGCGTTCGGACTACGGCGCAAGACATCCAGGGCCGCAGACGTCTGAATCGCGATGACGCCGCACCAAACAACGTGATGGGACGGAGAACCCGGGCCATGGGGCCCGGTTCTTCCATTCGATAGCCGGCGACCCAGCGAATCCGAACGATGAAGCGTCGAGGTTTCTGCTGACTCGGGTGCGACTCCCCGGCCCGACTCGCGTTTCTATGGCGCTCTCTTGGGGGGATTCCTGTGAGCACCCCCAGATATAGAAGGCAAGGTTTCTGCCCTGCAGAAATTTCGAGCGGCCACAGCAGGAGGTATAGTCGTGATATGGCTGTAATCATCTGAGAAAAAAGACTTTTCCAGCAAGATGAAAAAAAGATGACATTTCCGGAAAATCCCTCTTGCGGACCCCCGGCGCAATTCGTAAATACCCCCTCACCGGCGGCGCTGAGGTGCTGATCGGGAGGCCGGACGGGACGGCGGGGCGGTGCTCCGGGGGACTGGACGGTAACATATCAGAGGCATATCCGGGCGGGCGCGCCGAACAAGTCAGGGCGCATCCGGTTGGTTTTTGCTTCTGCGCTATTTGACATCGCGAGTATCTGAAGAGATATGTGGGCGGCTTGGGTTCATTTCGATGGATCAAATGTCTGCATATCAACGCTGGTAGGGCTTCGGTCCGATGATCCAGTGTCAGCTTCACTGTTTGGAC
>NZ_JBNAGK010000015.1:0-149222 GCF_049803835.1 Tropicibacter sp. S64
GCGAGGATCTTGGCCACGACGCCCGAACCGACGGTGCGGCCGCCTTCGCGGATGGCGAAGCGCAGGCCGTCTTCCATCGCGATCGGCGCGATCAGCTCGACCGTGAACTTCAGGTTGTCGCCCGGCATCACCATCTCGGTGCCTTCCGGCAGCTCGACCGTCCCCGTCACGTCCGTCGTGCGGAAGTAGAACTGCGGGCGGTAGTTCGCGAAGAACGGCGTGTGACGGCCGCCCTCTTCCTTGGTCAGGATGTAGACCTCGGCCTCGAACTTGGTGTGCGGGGTCACGGAACCCGGCTTGCAGAGCACCTGGCCCCGCTCCACCGCGTCACGGTCGATGCCGCGCAGCAGGGCGCCGATGTTGTCGCCGGCCTCACCGCGGTCCAGCAGCTTGCGGAACATTTCGACGCCGGTGCAGGTGGTCTTCTGCGTGGCCTTGATGCCGATGATTTCCAGTTCGTCGCCGACGTTCACAACGCCACGCTCGACACGGCCGGTCACCACGGTGCCGCGGCCGGAGATCGAGAACACGTCTTCGATCGGCATCAGGAACGGCTGGTCCACGGCACGGGCCGGCTGCGGGATGTACTCGTCCACGGCGGCCATCAGCTCGCGGATCTTCTCTTCGCCGATTTCCGGGTTGGTGCCGTTCATGGCAGCCAGAGCGGACCCTGCGATGATCGGAATGTCGTCGCCCGGGAAGTCGTAGGTCGACAGCAGTTCGCGGATTTCCATCTCGACGAGCTCCAGGAGCTCCTCGTCGTCCACCTGGTCCACCTTGTTCATGAACACCACCATGGCGGGGATGCCCACCTGGCGGCCGAGCAGGATGTGCTCGCGCGTCTGCGGCATCGGGCCGTCAGCCGCGTTCACCACGAGGATCGCGCCGTCCATCTGCGCCGCGCCGGTGATCATGTTCTTCACGTAGTCGGCGTGGCCGGGGCAGTCGACGTGCGCGTAGTGACGGTTCTCGGTCTCGTATTCCACGTGCGCGGTCGAGATCGTGATGCCGCGCGCCTTCTCTTCCGGCGCGCCGTCGATCTGGTCGTAGGCGCGGAATTCGCCGAAATACTTCGTGATCGCAGCCGTCAGCGTCGTCTTGCCGTGGTCAACGTGACCGATCGTGCCAATGTTGCAGTGCGGCTTGCCGCGTTCAAACTTTGCCTTACCCATCTTGGTGGCTCCTTGTTTCTTGTGGGCGGTGGGCCGAAGCCCACCCTACGAATTTGGGTAGGGCGGGGTGATCCCCGCCGTCCCGTTTATGCGTACTTGGCCTGGATCTCGTCAGAGATGTTCTGCGGAACCGGGTCGTAGTGGTCGAACTGCATCGTGAACTGCGCGCGGCCCGAGGACATGGAGCGCAGGGTGTTGATGTAGCCGAACATGTTGGCCAGCGGTACGAAGGCCTTGATCGCCACGGCGTTGCCGCGCGGTTCCTGGCCGGACACCTGACCACGACGGGAGGTGAGGTCCCCGATGATGCCACCGGTGTACTCTTCCGGAGTCACCACCTCGACGTTCATCATCGGCTCGAGCAGCTTCGCGCCAGCCTTGCGCATGCCTTCGCGCATGCACATGCGGGACGCGATTTCGAAGGCCAGAACCGAGGAGTCGACGTCGTGGAACTTGCCGTCGATCAGCGCGACCTTGAAGTCGATGACCGGGAAGCCTGCCAGCGGACCGGAGTCCATGACCGACTTGATGCCCTTCTCGACGCCCGGGATGTATTCCTTCGGAACCGCACCACCCACGATGCGGGATTCGAAGGAGTAACCCTCGCCCGGCTCCGTCGGGGTGATCTCGAGCTTGACTTCGGCGTACTGACCCGAACCACCCGACTGCTTCTTGTGGGTGTAGGTGTGCTCGACCGCGTGACCGATGGTCTCGCGATAGGCCACCTGCGGGGCACCGATGTTGGCCTCGACCTTGAACTCGCGCTTCAGGCGGTCGACGAGGATGTCGAGGTGCAGTTCGCCCATGCCCTTCATGATGGTCTGACCGGACTCGAGGTCGGTTTCCACGCGGAAAGACGGGTCTTCTGCAGCCAGACGGGCGAGGCCCGCCGACATCTTCTCCTGGTCGCCCTTGGTCTTGGGCTCGACGGCGATCTCGATCACCGGCTCCGGGAAGGTCATGGTTTCGAGAACCACCGGCTCCTTCACGTCGCACAAGGTGTCACCGGTGGTGGTGTCCTTCAGACCCGCCAGCGCGATGATGTCGCCTGCGAAGGCTTCCTCGATCTCTTCCCGGTTGTTGGAGTGCATCATCATCATGCGACCGATGCGCTCTTTCTTGCCCTTGGTCGAGTTCAGGATGCTGTCGCCCTTGTTCATCTTGCCCGAGTAGATCCGGGTGAAGGTCAGGGAGCCCACGAACGGGTCGTTCATGATCTTGAACGCGAGGCCGGCGAACGGCATGTCGTCATCCGCGCGGCGCGGGATGTTGCGCTCTTCGGTCTCGTCGCCCGGCTTGAAGCCCATGTAGTCGACCACGTCGAGCGGGCTCGGCAGGTAGTCGATCACGGCGTTGAGCAGCGGCTGGACGCCCTTGTTCTTGAACGCGGACCCGCCGAGAACCGGAACGAAGTGCAGCGCCAGCGTGCCCTTGCGGAGCAGGCTGCGGAGGGTGTCCACGTCGGGCTCTTCGCCTTCGAGGTACTTCTCCATCCAGGCGTCGTCTTCTTCGACGGCAGCCTCGATCATCTTGCCGCGCCACTCGTCGGCCTGCGCCTTGAGCTCGTCACGGATCGGCTGCTTGACCCAGCTTGCGCCGAGGTCTTCACCTTTCCAGACCCACTCTTCCATGGTCACGAGGTCGATCAGGCCTTCGAGTTCGTTCTCTGCGCCGATCGGCAGGGCCACGGGCACGGCGCGGGCGCCGGTGCGGTCCTCGATCATGCGGACGCAGTTGTAGAAATCGGCGCCGATCTTGTCCATCTTGTTGACGAAGACAATGCGCGGCACCTTGTAGCGGTCAGCCTGACGCCACACGGTTTCGGTCTGGGGTTCGACACCGGCGTTGGCATCGAGAACGCAGACGGCGCCATCGAGAACGGCGAGCGAACGTTCCACCTCGATGGTGAAGTCCACGTGGCCGGGGGTGTCGATGATGTTCATGCGATACTTGGTATCGGACGTACCATCGGCGGTCGGCTCTTCCTGACGCTGCCAGAAGGTCGTGGTCGCAGCGGACGTGATCGTGATGCCACGCTCCTGCTCTTGCTCCATCCAGTCCATGGTGGCTGCACCATCGTGCACCTCACCGATGTTGTGGGACTTGCCGGTGTAGTAGAGGATGCGCTCGGAGCAGGTTGTCTTGCCTGCGTCGATGTGCGCCATGATACCGAAGTTACGGTACCGCTTGAGGGGATAATCGCGTGCCATTGGCTCAGAACCTTCCGGAGTTTACCAGCGATAGTGGCTGAACGCCTTGTTCGCGTCGGCCATCTTGTGGGTGTCTTCGCGCTTCTTAACAGCAGCGCCACGGGATTGCACGGCATCGAGCAGCTCGCCTGCGAGGCGCTCTTCCATGGTGTTTTCATTGCGCGCACGGGACGCGTTGATCAGCCAGCGGATCGCGAGGGCTTCGCGGCGCTCGGGACGCACTTCGACGGGCACCTGGTAGGTGGCACCACCGACGCGGCGGGAGCGGACTTCGACCGACGGCTTGATGTTGTCGAGCGCTTCGTGGAACAGTTCCACCGGCGCGCGCTTGACCTTGGACTCAACGCGGTCGAGCGCGTTGTAGACGATACGCTCGGCGGTGGATTTCTTGCCATCGAGCATGAGGTTGTTCATGAACTTGGTCAGCACACGATCGCCATACTTGGCGTCGGGCAGGACTTCGCGTTTTTCAGCGGCGTGACGACGAGACATTTGTTTCTCTCTATTCTCTTATGAGCGGGGACCCCGAACGGGTCGGGGCGTCCGGCTTCAAGAGATTTCCATCCGGGGACGGAAATAACCTGAACGCCGGCGTTCAGGTTACTTGGGACGCTTCGCGCCGTACTTGGAGCGACGCTGCTTCCGGTCCTTGACACCCTGGGTATCGAGAACACCGCGCAGGATGTGGTAACGGACGCCCGGAAGGTCTTTCACACGGCCGCCACGGATCAGGACAACGGAGTGCTCCTGAAGGTTGTGGCTCTCGCCGGGGATGTAGGAGATGACCTCGAAGCCGTTGGTCAGGCGCACCTTGGCAACCTTACGCATAGCGGAGTTCGGCTTCTTCGGGGTGGTGGTGTATACGCGGGTGCAGACGCCGCGCTTCTGGGGGCACTGCTCGAGGTGCTGGGACTTCGAGCGTTTGACTTTGGGCTGACGCGGCTTGCGGATCAGCTGCTGGATCGTGGGCATTAGGACTTTCCCTGTGCTTCTCACATGTGTCACCGGGGTATCCCGGCAAGGTTCAAAAAAGGCGCCCTGCGCGTCCGCAGGTCACCGGGTTCAAGGCGTCCGCAGCATAGGCTTGCAACGAACAAAGGCCGCTTCGCTCCCATTCCGAGGTGAACGATGCGGCGGGTTCTCAGAGGATCGGGGCAGTTAGGTCGCCCGGATCTTGACCACAAGACTTATGAATGCGGCACAGGGGTCGCCCCCAGCCGGATGAGTGCGCCGTATACGGAGAGTCGCCCCCCCTGTCAACCGCATGTTCCCGTTGCGCGGGATGGTGGGCGGTGGCAGGCTCGGACCGGGCGTCGCGCGCCGGGTATGTGCAGGATTTCCTCAATGCAGACAATAGGCTTCTGCCGTTTCTCCTACCCGGCCGAAGGCGGTTTCCAGGTCGAGCACCAGACCCTGGAGGCGCGCATGGCCTACCTTTGGTCCGACGCGCGGATGGAGGAGCGGTTCCGGCATTTCGAGGCGATCTGCCTGCCGGGCCTCAAGGCACAGACCGACCCGGATTATACCTTCGTCATTCTCATTGGCGAGGAGATGCCGGAGCGCTGGATTCAACGACTGCTGGACCTGACCGCCGATTTTCCGCAGGCCCGCATCGAGGCCCGTCCGCCCGGCCCGCACCGGCAGGTCTGCCAGGACGTGATGAACAGCGTGCGGGACATGAGCCGGCCTTGCCTGCAGTTTCGCCACGACGATGACGACGCGGTGGCTGTGGACTTCGTCGCTTCCCTGAAGCGGGTCGCGCAGGATTGCGCCGCGCTTGTGGCGCAGCATCGTCTCGTCGGTTTCGACTGGAACCGGGGGTATGTGGCCCGTCCCGATGCCCGGGGGATCTGCGCAGAGCCGAACGTCACGCCCTATTGGGGTGTGGCGCAGGGCATGGCGGTGGCGGCGGGGGTGCGGCAGACGATCCTGAATTTCGGTCACAACAAGATCAACCAGTTCATGCCGACCGTAACCTTCACTGCGCCGGAGATGTTCGTGCGCGGCCACAACGATCACAACGACTCGCGGCAGAAGGCGCATGTGAAGCCGGTTACGCTACCGCGGCTGGACAAGGCTGGCGAGGCGCTGTTCCGGGACCGCTTCGCCATTGACGCCGATCAGGTGCGCAGCATTTTCGCCTGACGTTTCCGCAACCGGGTTTCCCGCCACAGCGTGTAGAAGCCGGTGCCGACGATCACCGCCGCGCCGAAAAGTGCCACGGGTTTCGGCAGTTCTCCGAAGATCACGTAGCCGAGGATCAGCGCCAGCACGAGGCTGGTGTAGCGGAACGGGGCGACGAAACCGACCTCGCCCACCCGCATGGCCATGATGCTGAAGCTATAGCCGCCGACGATACATACGCTGGCCAGCGCAAGCAGGCCCGCGTTCTGTCCGGTGATCGGCACCCAGTCCTGCCAGAGCGACCAGAGCATGGCGAAGCCCAGCACCCCTACCCCGGTTGCGAAGGTCATGGCGAGCGAGGGTACGTTGGCGCTGACCCGCCGGGTTGCAAGGTCGCGCACGGTCACGCTGGCGACGGAGGCCAGCGCCATCAGCGAGTAGACGTTGAACCCCTCTGTCCCGGGTCGCACGATCAGCAGCATCCCGGCAAAGCCGACACCGATCGCCGTCCAGCGCCGCCAGCCGACCGGCTCGCGGAAGGCGACGGCGCTGCCGAGGGTGATGGTCAGCGGCAACATCTGCATCAGCGCCGAGACGTTGGCGATGGGCATGTTGAAGAGAGCGATGAAGAAGAACACCGCCGCCGCGATTTCCGCGATCACGCGCAGCGCGATCAAGGCCCTGTCCCGCAAAGGGAAATCAAACCGCATTGCCCCGGCGCGCCGCGCAAGAAAGGCGATGAAGACCACAGCGACAAGCCCGCGCAGGGTCAGGATCTGCGACAAAGGCATGGAATGGCCGATTGCCTTGATGCTGACGTCCCCGAGGGTGAATGCCGTCATGGATGCGGCCATCAGGAGGGCACCACGGGTGTTGTCGGAATTGCTTGTCATGCGCATGCATTAGCAAGGGGCGCCAGGCTGCACCACGCCAATTGCGACACGACATGACGAAAACGCAGAGCGCCCCCACCTTTCGGCGGGGGCGCTCCATGATCTATGACGGCGAATGAATCCAACCCAGGATTTAATTCACCTGCGCTTTCACTCGCGGCTTTCCGGAGTGTCGACGATCAGCGTGTCGAACTCGTCGCCCCCGATCACGTCGTCCATCACCGGCTCCGGTGCGGCGAGGGCAGCCGCGGCCTCCGCCTCTTCGCGGCGCGCCTCGATCACCACGTTGTCGCGCTGCTGCGCAATGTGGCGCATGTCCTGCGTCGCACCACCGGTGCCCGCCGGGATCAGGCGACCCACGATGACGTTCTCCTTCAGACCGACCAGCTTGTCCTTCTTGCCCTGCACCGAAGCCTCGGTAAGGACGCGGGTGGTCTCCTGGAAGGAGGCCGCCGAGATGAACGACCGGGTCTGCAAGCTCGCCTTGGTGATCCCGAGCAGGATCGGCTCGCCCTTCGCGGGACGGCCGCCCTTGCGCTCGGCCTTCTCGTTGGCCTGGTCGAACTCGATCTTGTCGACATGCTCGCCCTTGAGGAGCGTGGTGTCGCCGCTTTCGAGGATTTCCCACTTCTGCAGCATCTGCCGGACGATGACCTCGACGTGCTTGTCGTTGATCTTCACGCCCTGCAGTCGGTACACGTCCTGGACTTCGTCGATCATGTAGTTCGCCAGAGCCTCGATCCCCATGATCGACAGGATGTCGTGCGGAGCCGGGTTGCCGTCCATGATGTAGTCGCCCTTCTGGATGAAGTCGCCCTCACCCACCGGGATGTGCTTGCCCTTCGGGATCATGTACTCGCGCGGCTCGAGCGACTCGTCGGTCGGCTCGATGGTGATGCGGCGCTTGTTCTTGTAGTCCTTCCCGAAGCGGACGTAGCCGTCGATCTCGGCGATGATGGCGTGGTCCTTCGGACGACGCGCCTCGAAGAGTTCGGCCACACGCGGCAGACCACCGGTAATGTCCTTCGTCTTCGCGCCTTCGCGCGGGATACGCGCGACGACGTCACCGGCCTTGACCTCCTGCCCGTCTTCACAGGACAGGATGGCATCCACGGACATGGTGTAGGTGATCGGGTTGCCCTGATCGTTCCGCACCGGCTCGCCATCGGCATCCATGAGGATGATTTCCGGCTTGAGCTCGTTGCCCTTCGGTGCCGCACGCCAGTCGATCACGATCTTCTGGGTCATGCCGGTCGCATCGTCCGTCTCCTCGCGCACGGCAAGGCCGTTCACCAGGTCGACGTGTTTCGCGATACCGTCCTTCTCGGCGATGATCGGGAGGGTATAGGGGTCCCACTCGAACAGCTTGTCGCCGCGCTTGACCGTGTCGCCTTCCTTGACGAACAGCTTGGAGCCATAGCCCATCTTGTGCGAGGCCAGTTCCTCGTCCTGATCGGACATGATCAACACGGTCATGTTCCGGTTCATGACGATCTGCTCGCCCGCCGCGTTCGTGATGGTGCCCGGGTTGGCGAACACGATCTTGCCGTTCTGCGACGCCTCGAGGAACGACCGCGAGGAGCCCTGCGCAACGCCGCCCATGTGGAAGGTCCGCATGGTCAGCTGTGTGCCCGGCTCGCCGATCGACTGTGCCGCAATGATGCCGACGGCTTCGCCGGTGTTCACCTTCGTACCGCGTGCGAGGTCACGACCGTAGCAGGTCGCGCAGACGCCCTCTTCCGCCTCACAGGTCAGCGGCGAGCGGATGCGCATCGACTGCACGCTGGCTTCCTCGATGGCATCGGCCATGCGCTCGTCGATCAGTTGACCGGCGCGAACCAGCAGCGTGTCGGTCCCCGGCACGAAGACGTCATCCGCGGCCACACGGCCCAGCACGCGCTCGCCGATGGAAGACACGACCTCGCCGTCGTTCACCGCCGCTTCGGCGGTGATCGCACGGTCGGTGCCGCAGTCATCCAGACGCACGATGCAGTCCTGCGCCACGTCGACGAGACGACGGGTCAGGTAACCGGAGTTCGCGGTCTTCAGAGCGGTGTCGGACAGACCTTTCCGGGCGCCGTGGGTCGAGTTGAAGTACTCGAGAACCGTCAGGCCTTCCTTGAAGTTCGAGATGATCGGGGTCTCGATGATGTCGCCGTTCGGCTTCGCCATCAGGCCGCGCATCCCGCCCAGCTGCTTCATCTGCGTGACCGAGCCACGGGCACCGGAGTGGGCCATCATGTAGACCGAGTTCGGCTCCATCTCGGCGCCGTTCTCGTCCCGGCGCTCGGCCGAGATGGTCTGCATCATCGCTTCGGTAACCTTGTCGTTACACTTCGACCAGGCATCGACAACCTTGTTGTACTTTTCGCCCTGGGTGATCAGGCCGTCCATGTACTGCTGTTCGAAATCCTTCACCTGATCGCGGGTGTCCTCGACGATCGGCCATTTGCTCTCCGGGATGACCATGTCATCCTTGCCGAAGGAAATGCCCGCCTTGAATGCCTCGCGGAAGCCCATGGTCATGATCTGGTCACAGAAGATGACCGACTCCTTCTGGCCGCAGTAGCGGTACACGGTGTCGATGACGCGCTGGACGTCCTTCTTCCGCAGGAGCTGGTTCACGAGGTCGAACGGGGCCTTCACGTTCATCGGCAGGAGAGCGCCAAGCCGCACGCGGCCCGGGGTGGTCTCGTACCGCTTGACGATCTCGTTGCCTTCGTCGTCGATCTGCTTGACGCGGCACTGGATCTTGGCGTGCAGGTGCACTTCACCGGCGGTCAGGGCGTGCTCGACTTCCTCGATGGAGGAGAAGACCATGCCCTCACCTTTCATGCCTTCGCGCATGATGGTGACGTAGTAGAGACCAAGGATCATGTCCTGCGACGGAACGATGATCGGCGAGCCGTTGGCCGGCGACAGGACGTTGTTCGTCGACATCATCAGGACGCGCGCTTCCAGCTGCGCCTCGAGCGACAGCGGGACGTGCACGGCCATCTGGTCGCCGTCGAAGTCCGCGTTGAAGGCGGAGCAGACCAGCGGGTGCAGCTGGATCGCCTTGCCTTCGATCAGCGTGGGCTCGAAGGCCTGGATGCCGAGCCGGTGCAGCGTCGGAGCGCGGTTCAGCATGACCGGGTGCTCGCGGATCACCTCGTCCAGGATGTCCCAGACTTCCGGACGCTCCTTCTCCACCAGCTTCTTCGCCTGCTTCACGGTGCTGCTGAGGCCCTTGGCCTCCAGACGCGAGTAGATGAACGGCTTGAACAGCTCGAGCGCCATTTTCTTCGGCAGGCCGCACTGGTGCAGCTTGAGTTCCGGACCGGTCACGATGACCGAACGGCCGGAGAAGTCGACGCGCTTGCCGAGAAGGTTCTGACGGAAGCGGCCCTGCTTGCCCTTGAGCATGTCGGACAGAGACTTCAGCGGACGCTTGTTCGCGCCGGTAATGACGCGGCCGCGGCGGCCGTTGTCGAACAGCGCGTCCACGGATTCCTGCAGCATCCGCTTTTCATTGCGGACGATGATGTCCGGCGCGCGCAGTTCGATCAGCCGCTTGAGGCGGTTGTTCCGGTTGATCACGCGGCGGTACAGGTCGTTGAGGTCAGAGGTCGCGAAGCGGCCACCGTCCAGCGGCACCAGCGGGCGCAGTTCCGGCGGAATGACCGGGATCACGGTCAGGACCATCCACTCGGGACGGTTGCCGGACTCGAGGAAGCTCTCGACGACCTTCAGGCGCTTGATGATCTTCTTGGGCTTGAGTTCACCGGTCGCTTCCTTGAGGTCGGCGCGCAGGTTCTCTGCCTCGGCCTCGAGGTCGATCGCGGCGAGCATCTCGCGGATGGCTTCCGCGCCGATGTTCGCGGTGAAGGCGTCCATGCCGTACTGGTCCTGCGCATCGAGGAATTCCTCCTCGGTGAGCATCTGGCCGTAGGTCAGGTCGGTCAGGCCCGGCTCGATGACGACGTAGTTCTCGAAGTAGAGAACCCGCTCGAGGTCACGCAGGGTCATGTCCAGCATCAGGCCGATGCGCGAGGGCAGCGACTTGAGGAACCAGATGTGCGCACAGGGCGCGGCCAGCTCGATGTGGCCCATGCGCTCGCGGCGCACCTTCTGGAGCGTGACTTCGACGCCGCATTTCTCGCAGACGACGCCGCGATACTTCATGCGCTTGTACTTGCCGCACAGGCATTCGTAGTCCTTGATCGGGCCGAAGATGCGTGCGCAGAACAGGCCGTCACGCTCGGGCTTGAACGTGCGGTAGTTGATGGTCTCCGGCTTCTTGATCTCGCCGAAGGACCACGAGAGGATCCGCTCCGGGGACGCGAGGGAGACCTTGATCTCGTCAAAGGTCTTGATCGGCGCAACCGGGTTGAACGGGTTGTTGGTGAGTTCCTGGTTCATAGTGTTCCTCAAAGTTCAGAGGGTGCGGGGGAGGATGGCGCAGTCAAATGTCGTCGACGACATTTGCAAAAGTCGTCGACGACTTTTGTCCGTCACTCATCCTCCTCCGCATCCAGGAGTTCCATGTTGAGGCCGAGGCCGCGCACTTCCTTGACGAGGACGTTGAACGATTCCGGCACGCCGGCCTCGAAGTTGTCCTCGCCCTTGACGATGCTCTCGTAGACCTTGGTCCGGCCTGCCACGTCGTCCGACTTCACCGTCAGCATTTCCTGCAGGGTGTAGGCCGCGCCGTAGGCTTCCAGAGCCCAGACTTCCATCTCCCCGAAGCGCTGGCCACCGAACTGCGCCTTGCCGCCCAGCGGCTGCTGGGTCACGAGGCTGTACGGTCCCGTCGAACGGGCGTGGATCTTGTCGTCCACCAGGTGGTGCAGCTTGAGCAGGTACTTGACGCCCACGGTGACCTTCCGGCTGAACTGATCGCCGGTGCGGCCATCGTAGAGCACGGACTGACCCGAGGTGTCGAAGCCGGCGCGCTTGAGCGCGTCGTTCACGTCCGCTTCCTTCGCACCGTCGAAGACCGGGGTCGCGATCGGGACACCGCGGATCACGTTGGAGGCCGCTTCAACCAGCGTGTCCTCGTCCATGCCCTTGATGCCCTCTTCGTAGACCTCGTCCCCGTAGGCGATGCGCATGGCTTCACGGACCGGGGTCAGGTCACCGGAGCGGCGGTAGTCCTGCAGCGCCTCGTCGATCTCGATGCCGAGCGCCCGGGCTGCCCAGCCCATGTGGGTCTCGAGGATCTGACCGACGTTCATGCGCGACGGCACGCCCAGCGGGTTGAGGCAGAAGTCGACCGGCGTACCGTCGGCAAGGAACGGCATGTCCTCGACCGGCACCACGCGCGAGATGACGCCCTTGTTGCCGTGACGGCCAGCCATCTTGTCGCCCGGCTGAAGCTTGCGCTTCACCGCGATGAAGACCTTGACCATCTTCATCACGCCCGGCGGCAGGTCGTCGCCGCGGCGCACCTTCTCCACCTTGTCCTCGAAACGCGCGTCGAGCGCCCGCTTCTGGATCTCGTACTGCTCGTGCAGCGCCTCGACGTGCTTGGCGTCCTGCTCCTCGCCGAGGGCCAGCTGCCACCACTGACCGCGGGTCAGGGTCTCGAGCAGTTCCTCGTTGATCTCGGAGTTCGGCTTCACGCCCTTCGGACCCTTCACCGCGGTCTTGCCGAGGATCATGGTCTTGAGACGGGCGTAGATGTTGCGGTCGAGGATCGCCAACTCGTCGTCGCGGTCGCGGGCGAGGCTTTCGATCTCTTCACGCTCGATCTGCAGCGCGCGCTCGTCCTTCTCCACACCGTGACGGTTGAAGACGCGGACTTCCACGACGGTGCCGTAGTCACCCGGCTTCACGCGCAGCGATGTGTCGCGCACGTCGGAGGCCTTCTCGCCGAAGATGGCGCGCAGGAGCTTCTCTTCCGGCGTCATCGGGCTTTCGCCCTTCGGCGTGATCTTGCCCACGAGGATGTCGCCCGGCTCAACGTCCGCACCGATATACACGATACCGGCCTCGTCGAGGTTGCGCAGGGCCTCCTCGCCGACGTTCGGGATGTCGCGGGTGATCTCTTCCGGCCCGAGCTTCGTGTCGCGGGCCGCGACCTCGAATTCCTCGATGTGCACGGAGGTGAACACGTCATCCTTCGCGATGCGCTCGGAGATCAGGATGGAGTCCTCGTAGTTGTAGCCGTTCCACGGCATGAAGGCGACGATGACGTTCTTGCCGAGCGCCAGTTCCCCCATTTCCGTCGACGGACCGTCCGCGATGACCTCGCCCTTCATCACCGTGTCACCCACCTTCACCAGAGGCTTCTGGTTGATGCAGGTGTTCTGGTTCGAGCGCTGGAACTTGCGCATCCGGTAGATGTCGACGCCCGCGTCGCCCAGCTCCAGATCCTCGGTTGCCCGGATCACGATCCGCTGCGCGTCGACCTGGTCGATGATGCCGGCGCGCTTCGCCATGACGGCGGCGCCGGAGTCGCGGGCCACGATTTCCTCGATGCCGGTACCGACCAGCGGCGCTTCGGAGCGCAGGGTCGGAACCGCCTGACGCTGCATGTTCGAACCCATGAGGGCGCGGTTTGCGTCGTCGTTTTCAAGGAAGGGGATGAGCGAGGCCGCGACGGACACCAGCTGCTTCGGCGAGACGTCGATCAGGTCGACGCTCTCGCTCGGGGCAAGGGTGTAGTCGCCGGATTGGCGCGTGCTCACAAGGTCGTTGGTGAAACGGCCCTCTTCGTCGAGCGAGGCGTTTGCCTGCGCCACGGTGTGACGCATTTCTTCGGTCGCCGACATGTAATGCACTTCGTCCGTGACCTTGCGGTCCTTCACGACGCGATACGGGGTCTCGATGAAGCCGTACTTGTTCACGCGGGCAAAGGTCGCCAGCGAGTTGATCAGACCGATGTTCGGACCTTCCGGCGTCTCGATCGGGCACATGCGGCCGTAGTGGGTCGGGTGCACGTCGCGCACCTCGAAGCCGGCACGCTCGCGGGTCAGACCGCCCGGCCCGAGGGCCGAAAGACGACGCTTGTGCGTCACTTCGGAGAGCGGGTTGGTCTGGTCCATGAACTGCGACAGCTGCGAGGAGCCGAAGAACTCGCGCACGGCGGCAGCCGCCGGTTTCGCGTTGATCAGATCCTGCGGCATCACCGTGTCGATCTCGACCGAGGACATGCGCTCCTTGATCGCCCGCTCCATGCGCAGGAGGCCGACGCGATACTGGTTTTCCATCAGCTCGCCAACCGAGCGCACCCGGCGGTTGCCGAGGTGGTCGATGTCGTCGATATCGCCACGGCCGTCGCGCAGGTCCACCAGCGCCTTGATGCACGCGACGATGTCATCGCGGTCCAGCGTGCGCTGGGTGTCCGGCTTGTCGAGCGCGAGGCGCATGTTCATCTTCACGCGGCCCACGGCGGAGAGGTCGTAGCGCTCGCTGTCAAAGAAGAGCGTATCGAAGAGCGCGGAGGCTGCCTCGACGGTCGGCGGCTCACCCGGGCGCATGACGCGGTAGATGTCCATGAGCGCGGTGTCGCGGCCCATGTTCTTGTCCTGCGCCATGGTGTTGCGCATGTAGGGGCCGACGTTGACGTTGTCGATGTCGAGAACCGGAATCTCGGTAATGCCCGCGTCCATCAACTCCTTGAGGGAGCCGCCGGAGACGTCACCGTCACGGTCCACTTCCCAGGTCAGCTCGTCACCGGCCTCGACATAGATCGCGCCGGTTTCCTCGTTGATGATGTCCTTGGCGGCATACTTGCCTACGATCGCCTCGAAGGGCACCAGCAGGTTCTTCACCTTGCCTTCGTCGATCAGCTTCTTCACTGCGCGCGGGGTCACCTTCTTCGTGGCCTCGGCGATCACTTCGCCGGTGTCGGCGTCGACAAGGTCGAACGGCGGACGGGTGCCGCGCACGCGATCCGGGAAGAACTTGGTCGCCCAGCCCTCACCCTTGCGCAGCTTGTAGGTCACGGTGTCATAGTAGGCATCCATGATGCCTTCCTGATCCAGACCCAGCGCGTAGAGCAGCGTCGTCACCGGCAGCTTGCGGCGACGGTCGATGCGGGCGAACACGATGTCCTTGGCGTCGAACTCGAAGTCCAGCCAGGAACCGCGGTACGGAATGATGCGGCAGGCGAACAGCAGCTTGCCCGAGGAATGGGTCTTGCCCTTGTCATGGTCGAAGAACACGCCCGGGGAGCGGTGCATCTGGGAAACGATGACGCGCTCGGTGCCGTTGACGATGAAGGTGCCGTTCGGAGTCATCAGGGGCATGTCGCCCATGAAAACGTCCTGCTCCTTGATATCCTTGACGGATTTCGCGCCGGTGTCCTCGTCGATATCGAACACGATCAGGCGCAGCGTGACCTTCAGCGGGGCGCTGTAGGTCATGTCGCGCTGCATGCACTCATCCACGTCGTACTTCGGCTTTTCCAGCTCGTAATCGACGAATTCGAGAACAGCCGTCTCGTTGAAGTCCTTGATCGGGAAGACGGACTGGAAGACACCCTTGATGCCTTCGCCGTCCATCGGCTTCGGCTGGTCGCCGCTGTCGAGAAACAGTTTGTAGCTGGATTTCTGAACCTCGATAAGGTTCGGCATTTCAAGCACTTCGCGGATCTTGCCGTAATAGCGGCGAAGACGTTTCTGTCCGAGGAAGCTTTGTGCCATGTAGGGGCCACCCTTTTCTTTTCTCTGCCTGGACGCGCGGGCTGTCGGGCCACAGCGGCGCGTCCTGTCAGTGACGATATCACCTTCGGTCCATTCTCGACGGGCGTCCCACCGCCTGTCACTCGATCCGGGGTCCTATCTTGGGAAACGCCGCCGCGGAGGCGCTTGCCAAGAACAGGTCATGTCCGGATGGGGCCCTGCCCCGTCCTTCGCGCGTGATCCGGTGGTTTTCTGCTGGAGTATCCGGAAGTTGGGCGCGGAGGTTTGAATTTTCAATATTCTTGGGCGCACCTCGCTATTCCGGACAGACAAACAGCGGCTTCGAATCGCTCGAACCCGCAGGAGACTTCCGAATATTCGGTGAACGCAAAGAACGCAAGTCCCCCTGCCGGAGATTTGCGACGTTTTGACGTCCGTGGAGAATGGCAAAATGCGCGCGAAAGGTCAAGCATTGCTTGGGATTGGAGGGATGCCCGCCAGGCTGTCCGGCGCCGAACTGCCCGATCCGGATAGCCAGAAAACAAAACAGGCGCCCCTTTCGGGAACGCCTGTCGTGTGATGTGCCCTGGAGCAGGGGATGCCGGATCAGATCCGGGATGTTCCCCACCCCATGGGTGCCGATCACTTGAGCTCGATTTCCGCGCCTGCTTCTTCGAGCTGCTTCTTGAGGGCTTCGGCTTCGTCCTTGGAAACGCCTTCCTTGACGGCCTTGCCACCGGCTTCCACGAGGTCCTTGGCTTCTTTCAGGCCCAGACCGGTGATTGCGCGGACTTCCTTGATCACGTTGATCTTCTTGTCGCCAGCGGACTTAAGGATAACGTCGAACTCGGTCTTTTCTTCCTCGGCAGCGGCTTCACCGCCTGCGGCCGGGCCAGCCATCATGACGGCGCCACCGGCTGCCGGCTCGATGCCGTACTCGTCCTTGAGGATGGTTTTCAGTTCTTGTGCTTCGAGCAGCGTCAGGTTGACGATTTGCTCAGCAAGTGCTTTCAGATCAGCCATTTTGAGACTCTTTCCGTTTGATTAGATGTGTTCCAACGCGTGGGCTTTTGCCCTGCGAAGATCCATTCAGCTGCCTTACGCCGCTTTTTCCTCGATGGTGGAGAGGATGGAAGCGATGTTCGATGCAGGTGCGCCAATGGCGCCGGCGATGTTCGATGCGGGTGCGCCGATGCAGCCGACGATGGAAGCGATGAGCTCCTCGCGCGACGGCATTTTCGACACGGCTTCGACACCGGCCCGGTCCAGGGCCGTACCGCCCATGTTACCACCAAGGATTTCAAACTTCTTGTTGTCCTTGGCGAACTCCTCGCACACCTTGGCGGCTGCCACGGGGTCCTCGGAGAAGGTCAGTACGGTCATGCCATCGAGCAGCGACGCGATGCTTGCGCAGGGCGTTCCGTCGAGGGCAATCTTGGCGAGCCTGTTCTTGGCGACGCGGACCGACGTCCCGTTGGCGCGCGCGCGCCCCCGGAGGTCCTGCATCTCGGCAACCGTGAGACCTTCGTAGCGGCTGACCACCACGACGCCAGAGCTTTCGAAGATCTGGCCGAGTTCCTCGACCAATTTCTCTTTCTGGGCTCTATCCACAGTTTCACTCCAAATTGTGGAGGGCGTACCCTCCGGCTCAGTCCAGTTGGCAAAAGCCAACCAAGATATCCGAGGGGCGTCGCATCACTTGAGCCCGGCGCGCGCGTGGAGCACCCGGAGAGATGTCTCTTCCCGTCTCAGGCAGGAATTACTGGCCAGGGCCAACCCACCGTCTCGGACGAAATACAAGAGCCGCACGAATCGCGCGGCCCTTGCGTGGAGCGTCTTTAACAGGTTTGGTCGCGATGTGAAGGGGGTTTTGCACCTACTCCGCCGCAAGGCGCGCCTTGAGCGCCCGGGAAAAGGCCAACGCCCCCTGCACGTCGCCCAGCGCAACGATGTCCGGCGTCACATGCGCCCGCTTCTCGACCTCGGCAAAGCTGGCATTGGTCGGGATCATTTTCTCGTCATAAAGGAAGTCGTCGGAATAGCCGGTCAGCACCCAGGCCTTGTCGACCGGCACGCTGCCGGGCCTCAAGTCATTGACCACCCGCGCCAGAACGTTCGTGCAATTGGCGAAGAGTGTGTTGTACCACTGCGGCTCCGCCTGCACCTCTGCCGTCTTCGCGATGATGCCGCGCAGCACCGCCTTCTGCTGGTCAAGCGGAATGGTCAGAGGGTAACGATAGAGCTGATCCCCGGCCCAGAACGCGGAGTTGAAATACATGTCCCGCTCCGTCGCCCAGACCACCATGTATTCGAAGACCGGGAGGATTGCGGCCTTCGGCGCGTCATAGACCTCCCCCTCCTCCCTGCGGGCCTCGACGGAGGCGACATAGCCGCCGCCATCCTCGAAGGTGAAAGCCATCATGGTATGGGCAATGGCTGGATTGACGTCAAAGGGCTCGACCATGAACCACGCCTGCACGAGTTTCGACGGGTCAATCTCCGCCGTGATCCACTCCTCGGCGTTCACGCTCCCGTCGCGGGCGTAGTCCCAGTTGCGGACATTGGCGATGGCATAGCGGTCCCCCTGCTCCGTCACCTCCGGCAACCGGCTGAAATCGGCACGCCACACGCGGTCATGCGAGGGCGTGTGCAATTGCCAGTTGGCCAAGAGCCCGAGCACGGCGAGGCACGGCAGGGCAAGGAGGATCAGGAACGCGCGTTTCATGCAGGCTTCGGAGGGTTGACGACACCCGATCTGAAACGCGCGTCCGGGTGGCGTCAAGTGCTGAAAGCCACCATCTTGTCGCCGCCCCGACGCCGTCGCCGCAGCACCCCAAGCCCGAGCAGACCGCCGGCGAGCACCACAACGCTCGCCGGGAGCGGCACCGGGCTCACACGGACATGCCCGGCGACTCCGGTAATGTAGTCGAAGCCGGACTCGGAACTGACCGAGACAGCCCCGGTCACATCGGTGCCGAAACTGTCGAAAACGGTCGCCCCGGTGAACCGCAGACTGGAGGAGAAATCGGTTTGGGAAGTGCAGAAATCGGGTGGGCCTCCGACGGACACGCCGGGAGTCGCGCAACTGGCACTGGCCTGCATGAAGCCATAGAAGTTCGCGTAACCATCGACGATATTGACGGCAACCTGTGTGACCAAATCCGTCGTTCCCGACGTCTCGACAACGGGGTTCCAGTTGGCATCGACCGTCATCGCCTTCGATCCGGATACCCCAAGAGTTGGTTGACTGGTCGCCCCGGTATCAATGAATGCCAAGTCAATGGTCGCCAGCGTCCCACCGTTTCCAATGCCCGGATACCCGATGCTGTCGTCGACATGGAGCGACCCGAGGTAATCGAGCCCCAATAGCAGCGTGCCGGTCTGCAAACCGGAGAAGGTGATCTTGTCGGTAAATTCAACCAGTGCGAATGCTGTCGCCATGGAGCCCGGCAGCACGTCCTGAAGATCGGATTGCCAACTGACGCTCGCAGAAACACTGACAGCACCACTGCCACCGCTCGCACTGGAGACGACCGTGCCGTCTGCCGTGCACTGCGTTGACGCGGAACTTGCGCCAATCGAGTTACCGTTGCAAAGAACGTCCGCCGCGGGAGTACCCGACCTGTAAAGCCGGGCCACCGCGGACGTTTGCGCCGTGAAGGTCGAGGCATCAACAGCCGATGGAACTGCGCCTCCCCCGACCGTTGCCACCATCGACGCGATGCCAATCATGTTCCTGAAATCAAACATTCGGAATGCCCCCAGACGCCAGAACCCATCTGGCATGAGACGCAAACCGCGCGAGTCGCGCATACCCAATATGGGCTATGCCATCACTCTTTCCGCACGATGTAATCCACACCGAAGCTCATCATCAGGCGCACCAGTTGGGTACGCGTCGCGCAATGGGTCTTCGACAGGATCGACTTGACCTGGCTGTTCACCGTCGCCACCGACCGGCCCCGCATCTCGGCGATCTGGGCGTTGGTCAGCCCGTCGGCGATCCCGGCGATCAGATCCTGCTCGGTGTCCGTCAACCCGAAGGCCTGCTTGATCGGCGAGGTGTTGCAGTGCAGGGGCAGGCTGGTGTCCGCCGAGTAGAGTATGAAACCGTCGAGGCGCTCGGTGCCGATCTCGCCCAGCTTGTGCAGCGGCGCGATCTCGATGCACAGGTAACTGTCTTCCCCTGCCGAAATCGCCTCTTTCCGGGGCCGGGCACCGTATTGGCCATGCTCGAAGGCATGCCTTTTGAGCGTGGCAAACCGGCGTTCGTCCTCCGGTTTCGTGAACCGGATGCTGCCGTCAGGCGCGATCCTGAAGACCCGATAGGTCTCGTGCTGGCGCTGGAATTCGCCGTTGCTGACGATCCGTCGCCCGCCGCGGTCCAGGATGCAGATGCCGATGGACAGTTGCTCGATGGCGGCGATCAGGCCCAGGTTGTCCCGGGCCAGCTGCATCGCGGGTCGCCCCAGGTCAAAGGCCTTGGCCACATGCGGCAGAACCGTCGTCATGAAGACCCGCTCGACCGTACTGAACCGCCCGCGATCCGCGCCGAACTGAACGGAGAAGCGCGAAATCGCGGTGTTGTCCTTGTTCAGCAACCCGGCGGCCCGGTGCAGGATGCCCAGCTTCTGCAAGGTCTGTACGTTCGGCAAGGCTTTCAACGCCTCCATCGACGGGGCCAGCACGTCGTCCTCGATCAGGTCCACCCGATCCAGCCGGAGCGAATGGGCCTCGAAGATGTCCTGATCCCGGCACTCATCCGGATAGCACTTCTCGATGTAGGTGCCGATGGCAGCCAGATCATAGTAGCTCGACGCGACCGTGGGACGCAGCACACGATTGTGCGGCATCCCGTCCCATTCGAACACGATGCACCCCACCGCGCCGCATTCGTCGGCGATCTGCTGGAGCACGTCCGGCCACAAGGCATCGTCCGCTGCGGCATCGTAGACCCGCAAGACAACGTCATGGATCCGGTCGACCATCCCAGCCCCTTCATCAGACGAAAGATCCAAGCCAGAAACGCTACAAAACCGTGCGCCCACGGGTCAGAACATCGTAAGGTCGCACCCGGTCCGCGATCAACCCCGAGCCAAACGGGTTCCGCCCCAGCGTCACCCGTTGCGGCGCTCCCCGCCCCTGCGGGGCCACCCGTTCCGTCCCGGCGGGAGCGGTCTATAGCGCAGCCTTGCGTGACCGCCTGCGCATCGCCAGCAGTCCGAACCCGGCGCCAAGCAACAGCCCCGAGGCGGGCAGAGGCACCGCCGAAATGAAGGCGGAGCCGGTGCCCCACTGCGGGTCGATCACGCCGCAGGCCAGATCAGAGTTGAATTCGCAGGTGAACACGGCTGACTTGATCAGCGTGTCTGAGGTAATGGCTCCGAAATTGAACGCCGCATTTCCCGCGGCGCTGCCATATGCGGCCTCGCCCAGAAGGGAGCCGGTGCCGTCAAAGCCGTCGTAGATCAGGATCCTTCCACCGTCGAAGGTGTTTGCAAATACGCCCACACCGTTGACGCCATCGAGGAAGTTCAGGCCGACATGCGGATTGGTAGCCCCGAAGACGCCGGCACCGTTGGGGATCAGATCGTCGTTGCGGACGTAGGAATTTGGCAGGTCGAAGAAATCGACATTGGAAAATGTTGCACTGATCGTCGTGGTTGTCGTTCCGGTGGTGTAGGTCGAGACATCGACGATGCCGTAACCCAGGTCCATCATCGACGCGAAGCCCGGCTGGAAGCTGTTGCCGTAATAGGTCGTTACCGCTGCATTGCCCGCCCCGGACAATCCAGACAGGGTCAAGGCGAGACCAGCAATCAAAGTCGTCTTCATGAGCTTCCCCAACGGCAAGTAAATCTCGCCAGATCGTCGGTGAAGTCTGTGAAACTGTCAATAACCCGGCGCATGACATCCCCAAACGGGAAAGGGCGGACCCGGAGGCCCGCCCTTCCTGTCTTCCGATCCGAAGAAAGATCAGTTGCCGGTGGCGCTCGTCACGTCAACGGTCACGCCCGGGCCCATCGTGGAGCTGAGCGAGATCTTCTTCATGTAGGTGCCCTTGGCGCCGGTCGGCTTGGCTGCGGAGACTGCACCGACGAAGGCGCGGATGTTCTCTGCCAGCTTGGCCTCGTCGAAGGATGCCTTGCCAACACCTGCGTGGACGACACCGCCCTTTTCGGCCTTGAACTGGACCTGACCGCCCTTGGCTGCCTCGATGGCCTCCTTGACGTCCATGGTCACGGTGCCGACCTTCGGGTTCGGCATCAGGTTGCGCGGGCCGAGGATCTTGCCGAGACGGCCGACGATCGGCATCATGTCGGGGGTCGCGATGCAGCGGTCGAACTCGATGGTGCCGCCCTGGACGGTTTCCATCAGGTCCTCAGCGCCAACGACATCCGCGCCGGCAGCCTTGGCTTCATCGGCCTTGGCGCCACGGGCGAAGACGGCGACGCGCACGGTCTTGCCGGTGCCGTTCGGCAGGCCGACAACGCCGCGGACCATCTGGTCTGCATGGCGCGGGTCGACGCCGAGGTTCATCGCGATTTCGACGGTCTCGTCGAACTTCGTCTTCACGTTGGCCTTGATCAGGGCAACAGCCTCCTCGACGGAGATGTTTTCCTTGCCGGCGAAGGCTTCACGGGCGGCGCGGGTACGTTTTCCAAGCTTTGCCATGATTACTTCACCTCGATGCCCATCGAGTTGGCGGCGCCAACGATGATCTTCATTGCCGCGTCGATGTCGTTCGCCGAGAGGTCCTTCATCTTGGCTTCGGCGATCTCGCGGACCTGCTTCACAGTCACGGTGGCCACGGTCTCACGACCCGGCTTCACGGCACCCTTGGGGCGGTTGCGCTTGCCCACGGGCTTCAGACCGGCGGCCTTCTTCAGGTAGTAAGACGCGGGCGGCGTCTTGATGTCCATGGTGAAGGACTTGTCCTGATAGTAGGTGATCACGGTCGGGCACGGCGCGCCGGGCTCCATCTCCTGCGTCTTGGCATTGAACGCCTTGCAGAATTCCATGATGTTGATGCCGCGCTGACCCAGAGCCGGACCAACGGGCGGGGACGGGGTGGCCTTGCCTGCAGGGATCTGCAGCTTCATCTTGCCCATCAGCTTCTTTGCCATGGGTATTCTCCTTTACAACACCCGTTGGACGCGTCCGCCGGGCAGGTTATGTTGCGTGGTCATGGTCCGGATTTCGCGAAACCCTCGCCTCCCACGGATGTCACATGTGCGACAGGAGGCGCGCTTACACTGATTCACGCTGTAGCGCAAGGACGGCTGCGCCAGTTTCAGGTTCGCGGCACACCGCAGGGCCAGCCCCAGATGTGTTCGACACCGATCAGGCCTGACGAATTTGACGCAACCTCAACGGCCCAAAATCCACGATTGAGGCCAATGGCATCAAAGGAGTGCCATGTCGATCCGGCCCGGAGGCGGCGATGTTGCATATCGCTCTGTCTTCCTGACCTATCAAAAAACCGAAAGAACGCGGGTACACCAGTTGCACCGGATGTCGTCGTTGCCGTGGTCTCGAGAGCGATGCCGCAGACCTCCTCGCCAAACACAATGGCAAGTGAAGCCGCATCGAACAGGTTGGGTTCATGCATCATGACCCCCTTGTGGGACAAAATCCGCATCATGCCCGAGACTTGCACCCCAAGCGCGCCAAACTCCTGAATGAAAGGCTCGCGCGGATCGAAGGGCCCTTCCAACAAAACGAACTGAGCCGGGTCGGCGGGAGCGTGGCCTGTCCCGTTTGCCTGATCCGCCCATGCGTTCGGACTACCACATACGAAAAGTGCGCCCAGCAGGCGCACAATCCAAAAAACAAAGTGCTTCCGCAATGGATCACCCCTGCTTCGTCACCTGCGTGTAATCCAGTTCCACCGGGGTCTCCCGGCCGAAGATCGACACCGACACGGACAAGCGCTGGTTGTCGTCGTCGACGCCCTCGACCATGCCATCGAAACCCTCGAACGGGCCGTCGTTGACCTTGACCTTCTCGCCGATCTCGAAGCGGATCTCCAGACGCGGGGCGTCCTCATTCTCCTGAACCCGGCCTAGGATCGCCTCGACCTCCGCATCGCGCATCGGCATCGGCCGCCCCTGCGGGCCAAGGAAGCCGGTGACGCGGTTGATCGAGTTCACCAGGTGGTAGCCCTTGTCCGACATCTCCATGTGCACCAGCACATAGCCCGGCATGAAACGGCGCTCGGTGGTCACCTTCTTGCCGCGGCGGACCTCGATCACCTCTTCGGTGGGCACCAGGACCTCGTCGATCTGGTCCTGAAGTTCCTGTTCTTCCACAGCCGTCCGGATCTGTTCGGCGATCTTCTTCTCGAAGTTCGACAGGACACTGACCGAATACCACCGCTTTGCCATCTGGCTCTTCCTCGTCTCATAAGGCCACCCCGGAAGGGGCCTTTCCGTCTTACCCCGCACGATCCCGGCGGGAAATAAAAAAGCGGCGTGCAACTCGAATCGGTGCACGCCCTTCATGATTGTCGAGTGACTAACCCCAAGCCCGCCCGAGTTCAAGAGGCGGGCGCGGCGTGTCAGCCAAAGAAGGTCAGGATGCCCTGAAGCCCGCTGCGGATCAGGATGTCCACCAGCGCGAAGAAGATCGCGGTCAAGGTCGCCATGATGAAGACCATGATCGTCGTCAGCATGACCTCGCGGCGGGTCGGCCAGACGACCTTGGAGACCTCGGCGCGGACCTGCTGGATGAACTGAAGCGGATTGACTGTGCGGGCCATGACTGTCGGCTGCCTTTGCTCGGGATGGAGAGTTCGGGCGTATCTACGCATCCGGCGCGGAAATGACAACCCTGTAGCGTCCCGCACCGCTGGCGTTGATAGGCCGCCGTACGGGATTTCAAGTCACGCCCGCTGACGAGACAGTGATCGCCAAAAGCGGAACATCCTTGGCTGAGCGCGGTTTAGCTCGCAACGACGGAGCGACATCCCTCACTCCGCGAACAGTTCGAAACTCGAAAGGAGACGACATGAAACGTCTTATTGCAACCACCGCCCTCGTCGCCACGCTTGCCAGCGGCGCCTACGCCGCGACCGAAGGGCAGCTCTCCATGCTGCAGAACTACCTGCCGGGCGTTGACGTCACCATGTTGACCGAGCAGCAGGTTGATGACCTTCTTGTCATCGCGGCTGCAGAGAGCGACGACACCGAGCGCGCCGCCAAGCTGCAGGCCTACCTCACCCCCGACAACGCGATCGTTGCCGATCCGCTGAACGAAGCCGAGCTGAACGCAATCTACAACGCCGTTCCGGACGCTGACGTGTCGCTGCTTACCAACGGCGAAATCGTCGAGATCCGCGGCGCAATCGTCAGCGGCGACGAACAGGAGATCAAGCGCGTGTTCGAGACGCTGTCCGCCAACAAGGGCATGCTCGACGCCGTGCAGTTCACGGCAGCGGAGGAAGCCGAGATCATCAATATCCAGCCGAACGCGGACTTCTCGAAGATCGACGCCCAGGAAAGCCGCCAGATCCGCGCCGCGCTCACCGGCGGTGACCGGAAGCAAATCGAGACCGTGATCCGCGCAGCCCTCGCAAGCTGATCGTTGGGTCATACTGATCGGGCAAATCGAAAGGGGCGCCGCCATGGCGTCCCTTTTTCGTGCCTAATGCAGACACGTGCAGGCACAGAAGACGGCAGACAAGACTGTTCGAAGAACGTGGCAGGGGCAGCAGGGTTCGAACCCGCGACCTACGGTTTTGGAGACCGTCGCTCTACCAGCTGAGCTATACCCCTAAGGCCGGATGTCCGTTTACGAAAGCCCCGGGTGCTTTGCAAGCGGGAAATCGTCAGATCCACCGCAGTTTTCGCAGGATGAGCAACTGCAGGAACAACACGGCCAGCAGGCCTCCGCTGAACAGCCAGAACGCGTCCGGCGTGCCTGCACCCGGCAGACCACCCACGTTGATCCCGAACAATCCGGTGAGGAAGCCGAGCGGAAGGAACAGGGCAGAGAGAATCGACAGCAGATACATGTTGCGATTCAACCGCTCCGACAGTTGCCCGGCCAGCTCGTCCCGCACCAGCGCCATCCGGTCGCGCATGGCATCCGCGTCTTCCACCACGCGCTCCAGCGCGTCCAGTTCCTCCGCCAGTTCCCGCAGGTTATCCTCCGCGATCCAGTCCGGATGCACGGCCTGCAGCATGCGCATCGCGTCGCGCTGAGGCTGCAGATAACGGCGCAGGATGATCGCCCGCCGCCGCAACTCGACCAGATTCGCCCGCAGGTCGTCGGGCGGCGACTCGTGCAGGACGTCTTCCTCGATCGTATCCGCCTGATCCTCGAGACCGTTCCAGAAATCCTCGATGCGGTAGTTCAATCTCTCCGTGAGACGCACCAGGAATGCCGCCGCATCTTGGGGCCCATGCCCGGTGGACAGCTCCGCAGCAATATCCTCCACGGCGCGCACCCGTCGCCGCGACAGGCTGATGATCCGGCACGGGTCGATCCACATGCGCACCGAAACCATGTCCTCCGGGTCCTCGCCCGCGTTCATGTTGATGCCCCGCAGGATCACGATCAGCCCGTTCTGCACGCGCGTCACCCGCGGACGGGTCTCTTCGGCGACAAGGGCATCGACGATGGTCGGATCGAGATACCCGAGGTTCTCGATGATCCAGCCCGGCGCCTCGGCATGGTGGGCGTGCAAATGCACCCAGGCCAGCGTATCCTCCCGCAGGAGCAACGGCGCCTCGCCCGGAGCAAGCGCACGGCCGGCATCGGGACCGTTCAGGACGTGAGCAAAGGCGATCAGCGCCTCGGGCGCGGGAACAAGTCTGGCCATACGCTTGGTTTAGACCGATGACCCGCGCGTGCAAAGCGTCTTCGCAACAGTGCATCTGGGCATTGAGGTACCGCCACGAAGGCCGAACCTTCGACCACCCCCATGCTATTCCAATCAGTCACAGGATTTCCTCCCGGATCGCGGTGGTCCGCGTGCCGTGAGTCCTGTCTCGCCTGATACAATGGGACCCACAGCCATCCACCTTCGTCGCCCCGATGGTCACCGGACGGGCAAACATCGGAGGCATGGGCAGCCTGCGACATGCGTCGCCAGCGACAAAGCGGCATCCGCCAAAGCCTGCCAGGCGTATTGCCGAAAGGAGCGCACGTCGTCCCGCCATCGCGTTGACGCTCAGGAACGTCACTGCTACCAAAGGCACAAAGACTAAAAAGGGTTAATAATGAATCGTATCATTGCCAGTCTGTCCATGCTTGCCCTCGTCGGCACGGCTCAGGCCTCCGAACCAAACCGCCCCTCGGCAGTTCAGCTCAACGCCATCCAAAGCTATGCCCCGCAGGCCGATCTTTCCGGGATCCAAATGCGCAAGGCGCATGAGATCCTCGCGGTCATCCATTCCGGACGATCCAACGGTCTGACGCGCGGCATTGTGCGCAATCTGCTCAGGAAGGCCGGGATCGACCCGAGAGGCTGACATCGACCGCATCCACGTCTCGATGACGTCAGGGTGTCTCCTGCGGGAGGCACCCTTTTTTTGTCCGGTGCAACCCCCTATCGCACCCGTGAGTCGCGGTGCGTCACGATCACGGAACGCACCGTAGCGTCCCGAAACCATCACGCGCACGCGAGATCACCGAAACATTCCGGGCGATTTCGCGCACAAGAAACTGTGATCAGCCGAAACCGAACGCTTGTCCGCCACCCTGTTCACGCGCCGTCTTCCGCAACGGCAGCGCAATCCACCAAGCCAGGTTGAGCCGCACTTTTCATGTGCACTCACGCACACATGAAGTAACGATCAGCCGAAAGTCAACGGCACAGTTGCGTGAACTCCCTGATATCGCTTCGTGATTTCCGATTTTCGACAGTCGCACATAACTTCGTTTCAGTCAGGACACGGACCTGACCACTCCTCTCAACCAACGGCCAAACCGCCGAAATCAAACGAAGAAAAGGAAACGTATCATGAAACGCACTCTCGCAATCGCCCTCGTCGCAATCGCAGGCTTTACCGGTGCCGCCAACGCCATGGGCAACACCCCGTCGGCTGCAGATCTGCACACGATCCAGCTCTACGCGCCGAACGCCGACCTGTCGGGCCTGACCTCGACCAAGGCGAACCAGCTGCTTGCCGTCATTCAGTCCGGTGACAGCGAAGGCTCGAAAGCGTTCAAGGTCCGGACGCTGCTGCGTTGATCCAGCCGACCAGAGCCGCGCACCCGTCTCCCCGGTGCGCGGTTCCCCCGCGAAAAGGCCGCCTGCATCAGGCGGCCTTTTCTACACAGTCACGGGCAACCACCATGTGCTGCAAACAAAAAGGGCGCCTCCTTTCGGAGACGCCCTTCTTTGTTTCTAGAGCGATTGGTGGGTCACAGACCCACCCTACGGCATCGCTTACGCGAGGATCTTGGCCACGACGCCCGAACCGACGGTGCGGCCGCCTTCGCGGATGGCGAAGCGCAGGCCGTCTTCCATCGCGATCGGCGCGATCAGCTCGACCGTGAACTTCAGGTTGTCGCCCGGCATCACCATCTCGGTGCCTTCCGGCAGCTCGACCGTCCCCGTCACGTCCGTCGTGCGGAAGTAGAACTGCGGGCGGTAGTTCGCGAAGAACGGCGTGTGACGGCCGCCCTCTTCCTTGGTCAGGATGTAGACCTCGGCCTCGAACTTGGTGTGCGGGGTCACGGAACCCGGCTTGCAGAGCACCTGGCCCCGCTCCACCGCGTCACGGTCGATGCCGCGCAGCAGGGCGCCGATGTTGTCGCCGGCCTCACCGCGGTCCAGCAGCTTGCGGAACATTTCGACGCCGGTGCAGGTGGTCTTCTGCGTGGCCTTGATGCCGATGATTTCCAGTTCGTCGCCGACGTTCACAACGCCACGCTCGACACGGCCGGTCACCACGGTGCCGCGGCCGGAGATCGAGAACACGTCTTCGATCGGCATCAGGAACGGCTGGTCCACGGCACGGGCCGGCTGCGGGATGTACTCGTCCACGGCGGCCATCAGCTCGCGGATCTTCTCTTCGCCGATTTCCGGGTTGGTGCCGTTCATGGCAGCCAGAGCGGACCCTGCGATGATCGGAATGTCGTCGCCCGGGAAGTCGTAGGTCGACAGCAGTTCGCGGATTTCCATCTCGACGAGCTCCAGGAGCTCCTCGTCGTCCACCTGGTCCACCTTGTTCATGAACACCACCATGGCGGGGATGCCCACCTGGCGGCCGAGCAGGATGTGCTCGCGCGTCTGCGGCATCGGGCCGTCAGCCGCGTTCACCACGAGGATCGCGCCGTCCATCTGCGCCGCGCCGGTGATCATGTTCTTCACGTAGTCGGCGTGGCCGGGGCAGTCGACGTGCGCGTAGTGACGGTTCTCGGTCTCGTATTCCACGTGCGCGGTCGAGATCGTGATGCCGCGCGCCTTCTCTTCCGGCGCGCCGTCGATCTGGTCGTAGGCGCGGAATTCGCCGAAATACTTCGTGATCGCAGCCGTCAGCGTCGTCTTGCCGTGGTCAACGTGACCGATCGTGCCAATGTTGCAGTGCGGCTTGCCGCGTTCAAACTTTGCCTTACCCATCTCTTCAGACGCCTCACGGTTTTGGGGCCACACGCGACCCGGGGGGTTTCATCGCGGGCGACATATTGGGTTAGCCAAGGAAAATCAAGTGCGGATGAAACCTCATGCGCCCACAACCTGGAGCATGCGGCGCCTGCGCTTGTCCGGGGACGCGATCAACGCCGAAGCCAGCGGGCGACCGGCGCCCAAACGCGCTGGAGCGGCACAGCACCCCGTGGCTCCGGCGCTGCAGTCTGCGCCTTCCCAAGCGCCGGGATCAAGGCACGGGCAAGCCTCGTGGCAGCACGTGCCCGCGGCGCACCCGGCGGGTTGCTCAGCTGTCCGCAGCCACCTCGGCCTGCGCCTCTTCCGCCGGAAGTCCGCCGAACCATCCCTTCGCGGCCTGCTGCTCGCGCATCCATTTTTCGGTCAACAGCGCGGCTTCCTGCGCCAGCCCGCGCATCTGCGCGGCCTTGTCCTTGGACAGACGTGATTCGAAGACCTTGATGACATGAATCGGTTCGGGCTTGGCGTTCAGTTTGGACTGCGTCGCGTCCTGCCAGATCGTCACGTTGATCGCCAGGGCCGACTTTCCCGGCACCACGGGCGGCGGCAGCGAGTAGGCCTCGACACTGACCCCGATGTGATAGAACTGATCGCCGGTGTACCGCCGGAACCGCTCCTCGAAGGCCTCGTCCACCACCTGCGACCATTCCTCCGCCGTGGCGTCACGCGAGACCAGCAGTTGCTGCAGGTTCGGCGCCACCACCTCGGAATGGCCGAGCTTGAAATTCCCCAGCGCAACCGCCGGCTGGCTCAGGTCGACAGGTGTTTCGGAGCAGGCGGCAAGGCCGAGGGCCAGCGCCAGGGCAGTCGTCAATCGGATCATTCCATCCCCCAAAGTCGCGTCCCGCCAGTTAACGCGGAAACACGCATACATGCAATCGAACGCCTTTGCCATGGCATGCCCCGGGCTTATCTATAGCGCATGACCATGCATGATCCCCATCCGCCCCTGCCGGTCCGCGTTCCTCTCGTGACGCGGCCGATGGGATTCTGGGAAAGCCTGAAAGCCACGCGCCGCAACGTGCTTTCGATCATCCCCGAGGTTGCCACGCGTCAGCCGATCCTGTCTGGTCGGACCGGCAAACGCTGGCACATGCTGATGGACCCGAACGGCATACGCAAGGTGCTTCTGGAGAAGCTCGACAGCTACCCGAAATCGCTGGTCACGAAGAACCTCCTGCGCCCCGCCATCGGAGAATCCCTGTTCATCGCGGAGGGTGCGCACTGGCGCTGGCAACGGCGCACCGCCGCGCCCGCGTTCTCGCACCGCAACGTGATGAACCTCGCGCCGATCATGTCCGCCGCTTCCGGGCGTTCCGTGGAGCGCATCCGCGCCGCCGGGCCGCGAGCGGTGAATTTTCTCGACGAAATGGTCAGCCTGACCTTCGACGTGATTTCGGACGTCACCTTTTCCGGCGACGAAGGCTTCGACCGCGACGCGGTGCATGGTGCCATCGACGGCTATATCGCCGAGGCCGCCAAGGTCTCGCTTTTCGATCTGCTGGGTTTGCCGGACTGGGTGCCGCGCCCCGGGCGCGTGTTCTCGGCGGGTGGTGTCGCGCAGATGAAGAAGGTCGCGGACAAGGCCATCGACGCCCGGTCGAAACGGGCTTCGGAGGGGGTGCCGGACCTTCTGGACCTGCTGCTCGCTGGGGAGGACCCGGAGACGAAACGCAAGATGAACACGGCGGAGCTGCGGGACAACCTGCTGACCTTCATCGTCGCGGGGCACGAGACCACGGCGCTCACCCTCTCCTGGTCGCTATACCTGCTCGCCTTCGACCAGGCGGTTCAGGACCGGGCGCGGGAGGAGGTGCTGTCCGTCGTCTCGGGCGACGTGGCAACCGGAGCCGATGTGGAGCGGCTGCCATTCATTCGCAGTATCGTCGACGAGGCTCTGCGCCTCTACCCGCCAGCCGGCCTTGTCTCGCGCACGGCGCTGGCCGATGACACGCTGGTCGGACGGGAGATCCGGAAGGGCGATACGGTCATCCTGCCGATCTATGCCCTGCACCGGCACCATCTGCTCTGGGACCAGCCCGACGCCTTCCGCCCCGACCGTTGGCAACAGGGCAAGCCGGGTCGCTACGCTTACCTGCCCTTCGGGGACGGCCCCCGCATCTGCATTGGGGCCTCTTTCGCCATTCAGGAGGCGGTGATCGTGCTGGCCACGCTGCTTGCCAACTTCCGCTTCACGGCCGTCAAGGGGCGCAGGCCGGAGCCCGTGATGATCCTGACCCTGCGGCCTGAGGGCGGCGTCTGGCTGGAGGCCGAACCGCTCTGACGGCACGAAAGCAAAACGCCGGACCATCGGCCCGGCGTTTTCAGATCAAGCCTGATCTCACATCCCCGGCGGCGGCGGGGGCGGCGGCATGACGGTAAACAGCTGCGCCAGTTCGGCCACATCGTTGGCCCTCTTCCAGCCATCCTGTCCTTGCGTCCAGACATGCGTTTCCCGCTTCAGCTCGCCCGTGGACACCATGCGGCCGAGATCGGCGCGGGAGAACGGTCCCTTGGTCTGACCATTCTCGGCGATGTGCCAGACATGCTCGACCGGCGGCGGCGGCGGAACCGCCGCGCCCTGCGCTCCGGATGAGGCGGGCGAGGGTGCCATGGCCGCGCCCATCTGCTGGCCCATCTGCATGCCCATGGCCGCGCCCATGCCCATGCCGACGCCTTCGGACATGCCGCCCCCGGCGGCCATCGCATCGGCGGCCTTGTACTTCATGTAATCGTCGAGATTGCCCTGAATGCCCCGGCTGGTCCGGTCGTCCAGCGCCTTTTCCACAGCAGGCGGCAGGCTGATGTTCTCGATATAGAGTTCCGGCAGGGTCAGGCCGTAGCCTGCGATCACCGGATCAATGGCCTGCGCGATCAGCTTGCCCACCTCGCCGGTGTTCGCCGCCATGTCCAGAACCGGAATGCCGCTCTTGGCAATCGCGTTGGAGAACTCCTGCACGATGATGTTGCGGATCTGGCCCGAGACCTCGTCCATCGTGAACTCGCCGTCGGTGCCCACGATCTCGCGCATGAACAGCGCCGGATCGGCGACCTTGATGGTATAGGTGCCGAAGGCCCGGATGCGCGTCGGCCCGAACTCCGGGTCGCGCAGCATGATGGGGTTCTTCGTGCCCCACTTCAGGTCCGTGAAGCGGTTGGTCGAAACGAAGTAGACCTCGGACTTGAACGGCGACTTGAAGCCGTGGTCCCAGTGCTGGAGCGAGGTCATGATCGGCATGTTGTTGGTTTCGAGCATGTAGAGCCCGGGCGTGAACACATCCGCCAACTGCCCCTCGTGCACGAAAACCGCCGCCTGACTTTCCCGCACGGTCAGCTTTGCGCCGTACTTGATCTCGTGGCCCTGCCGCTCGAAACGCCAGACCATCGTGTCGCGCGTGTCGTCGGTCCATTCGATGACGTCAATGAACTGGCCAGACAGAAAATCCAGAATACCCATGCTTTTACCCTCTCTCTTCGCGCCCGTCCGGAACGCTCACTCCCCACATCCTGCACCGTCACTCACCCATATGTGAGCGCAAGGCCGCGGGTTCAATTCCTGCGCATCAACTCGACCCACCCAGCAGCGCCGCCGCCTTCCGGCGCACGATCGGCATCGCGACCTCGGCATCCATGCCGGGCTTCAACTCCGGATCGTACAAGATCTTCAACAGCAGTTCGTCATGTCCGGTCAGCAGCGCGAATTCGTCGTCGTCGTTGAAGATCGACGGACGCGCGCGCGGATCGTCATTGCCGAGGCCAAGTCCTTGCGCCACTTCCTCGTGAATGCACGACCGGCGCAGCAGGTCCGGATGCTCCGTGCGGATCACCGCGATGGCCTCGCCGTAGGAATAGCCGTTCGGCTCCTCGGAGAACGCGATGACCAGGCAATGAATCGAGCGCGGCAGGTTGTCGAACACGTCGAGCGAGGCCGGGTTCACATCCGGCACCAGCGCCCTGATGCGCGGCTTGATCTCGGCCTTGTCGTCCTCGGACATGAACAGCACGTGGAAATTGGCGGCGGCGGGCGCACTCAGGGAAATCGGGTGCCCGGTGATGCTGCCCAGCTTGGCCACGTATTGCGAGACCCAGGCACGGTCCTCGGCGATCTGACTTTTGGGCACCCGGGCACCGAACTCCACCGACAGCCGCACCGGCTTGACCCATTTCTTGATGGCACCAAGCTCGCCCCGTGACGGCGTCAGACCGGCACCGCGCTCGTATTCCTCCGCCAGGGCGATCCGTTCGAAATTCCGCGCCAGCATCGTATCGGTGAAGGCGGTATCGGGTCCGCCCCCGTCGGTGCGCAGCAGACCGCGCACCAGAAGGTCGGCCTGGATGGAGGCGTAGTATTTCTGCAGGGCAAGGCTCTGGGCAGAGGGTCCGACCTCGGCCACCTCCGGCGCAGGACGAACCTCTGCCGGTCGCTCGTGCGGCTTGACCGCGGTGGAGCGCGGGGCGAGCGCGGTGTCCTCACAGCCCGCAAGGGCCGCGAAGGCCACAGCGGCGGCCAGGACCGCCCGGAACCCGCCCCGTCCCGTCATGGTCAGCTTGCCGGAACCGACGTGGCCGCGTTGTCGCCGACACCGTCGCGGCGCGCTTTGGCGCTGGCCAGCGTGTCGCGCAGTTCGGCTTCCATCTTCTTGAGTTCCGCTTCCGCGTCGGCGCGACGCTTCTTGCCCTCGTCGGCGATCTGCAGGCTCTCCTGAATGGTGCCGATCAGATCCGCGTTGGCCTGCTTGACAGCTTCGATGTCGAAGACGCCGCGCTCCATCTCCTCGCGGATCATCTTGTTGCTGTCGCGCAGGTTCTTGGCGTTGGAGGTCAGCAGCTCGTTGGTCAGGTCATTGGCGTCCCGCACGGCCGCCGCCGCCTCGGCGCTGCGCTGGATGGTCACCGCCTGCGCCAGCTGGGTCTCCCAGAGCGGCACGGTGTTCACCAGCGTCGAGTTGATCTTGGTCACCAGGGACTTGTCGTTCTCCTGAACGAGGCGGATCGAGGGCAACGACTGCATCGTCACCTGACGGGTCAGCTTCAGGTCATGCACCCGGCGCTCCAGATCGTCCCGCGCGGCACGAAGATCGCGCAGTTCCTGCGCCTTGATCATCTGGTCGTTCTCGGCGGCGGCCTGCACCTCGGCTTCCTTCGCCGGAATATCGACCGTATCGAGCTCCCTAAGCTTCTCCTCGCCCGCCGCGATGTAGAGCGCCAGCTCGTCGTAGAACTGCAGTGTCTTCTCATAAAGCAGGTCGAGCGACTTGATGTCCTTCAGGAGCTTGTGCTCATGCTCCAGCAGGTTGTCCGTGACCTTGTCGATCTGCGCCTGCACCTCCTCGAACCGGGCGGTGAACTTGGCGAACGGCGCGGCGCGGCCGATCAGCTTTTCCCACCAGGTCCGCTCCCGCCGAACGTCCAGCTCGGAGACCGAAAAGCCGCGAATGGTCGTCACGATTCCGCGCAGGCTGTCGCCCGCCGGGCCGACGTCCTTGTTGCGCACGTCCTGCAGCATGGCCTGCGAAATCTCCTGCAACTCCGCCTGCGCCGCCGAGCCGAAAGAGACGATGGAATTGGTATCGCCCATGTCGATCTCGTCCATCCGGGTGCGGATTTCCTCGCCGACCTCCGCGGGGGCCTCGGCCAGCGGCACGACCGCATTGGCTTCCGCCGGCGGCGGCAGGATGACCGCATTGACCTGTTCCACTTCGGCCAGAGCGGCAGCGGCCTTTTGACGTACGTTTTCGGACATCTCGTCCCCCATGGTTATTATGACTTGAACCGTCCCTGTCAGAGACGAACACCTTCGCGCTGCAAACGATCCCGCAACACTTCGATTTCCACCGTCAGATCGGCATTGTTGTCCAGGAGCAGCTTTTCGGTCTTCTTGCCGAAACTCTCTTCGAGATCGGTCAGCAGCATCATGAAATCCGATTTCGCGCCGCGATCCTGCGTGCGGGAAAAGACATCGGCGAATTTCGCCGCCGCATCCTTCGCGCCCATCAGGTATACACCGAGGAACTTGCGTGCGCCGCTCAGGTCGCGCGGGTCCTCCTCGACGGTGCGGATCATCTCGCGCACCTTGATCTGGAACCGCTCGACCCGCGCCTCGACCTGCCGGTCGCCCGCGCGTTTGATGGCGTCGCTCATCGCGGCCAGATGCGCCTCCGCATCGTCCACCACCCGCGCCACGCGGTCCTGCTGGAAGGTGTCGATCCCTTCCATGCCCTTGTCCTTCAACGGGTCCAGCCCGAATGCCCCGATATGCAGCGCCGTCGCCGCAAGGCCGAAGATCACCGGCGCGGCGAACCCCGGTTCGCCCTTGTAAACCGCAATCGCGGTGCCAATACCGCACAGGACGGCGGCAAAGATCTTGCGCGGAATGCCCGGGCGGCGCGCAACGCGGCGCTCGTCATAAGCCGCCTGCGCCTTCAGCCCGTCGCGGAGCAGCCAGGCCCCGAGCAGCAGCGCCCCGGCTCCGACAAGTCCCGTGGCAAGCCCGATGGCGCCATCGTTCAGCGACATCGCGGCCAGAACGATCGGCGGAACAAACAGCACGTTGGAGCGCGCACCCACCGGATCGACCTTGGCGCCCTTGAAGGCAGGCGTCTCCGGTCGATCCTCCGGGGTCACTGTGCTCCCGTCAGGGCTGTATTTGCCACCAAAACGTTGCGCCATGCTCAAAGCCCTCCGAGCCAGCCGGTCACGACCCCGAACAGGAGCACGATCAAGAGCACATAGGTGATTTTCTGCAGGGCGGTTGTGGACATGAAACCCCCGTCCGGTAACGCTTTCACCGAAAACTTAAGGGCAAAATGCTGCGCTTGCTAGGGGGAAGAGGTCAAACTCTTTCTCAGGCAGCAGTTTCTTGCGGCATCCGCCCAAGCAGCATGTCCGCTTCCATGTCAAAGACATCGCGGCCCGATTTGACACCGCTGCGCCGGGCGCGCTCTTCGAAGCTGTCCGCCAGCACCTGCAACTTGGCGAGGTAACGGCGGCGGGCAAAGGCCGTATTCTCGCCGCCCCAGACCTGCTCAAGCCGGCCGATCTCGGTACTCAGGATCTCGATGAACTTGTCCACCGGCTTGTTCATCCGGCGCAGGTCCTGACGGTTGCCCGACATCGCCTTGACCACGCGCGAGGCCATGTTGCGCACGCCGTCGGTCCTGACGGTCAGTTCCGCGTCACCCAGGGCCGCGACCCGTTCGGACAATTCGATCAGCGTATCGTTCACGAGTTCGATGTAATCCGCCGCCTCCAGCCGGGCCAGCACCTCGGGATTGTCCAGCCCCTTGTCGGCCATCGGGTCGAGCCCGAAGGCGGAAAGCCCAAGCCCGAAGGCAAAGAAGCCGAGCAGCACCGGGAACATCAGCGTATGGAAATGCATCCCGGCGAGGATCATCACCATCACGCCGATCAGCAGCGAGCCGAGCACCTTGCGCGGCACCTTGGGACGATAAGCCACTTCGGCCTGCTCATAGGCACGCTGCACCTTGTGGCCGGAGGAAATCAGCCGGAGTGCGGCCGCAAACAACCCCATTTCGACAAGTGCCACGACGACCGCCGCGCTTGATCCCTGGAACAACCAGAGCACCAACGGAAAGGCCGCAAGGAACAGGACGTTCAATCCCGGATCGAGATTGCCGCTACGCTTGAAGCCGGACGTCCCGAAGATCCCGCGCATGCCCACCCTCACCACATGTAGCTCAGCGCAAAGATCAGGACCCACAGAAGCAGGAACGACAAACGCGGGATCAGGACACCGGACTGGCGCGCCCGCACCGCCGCGTGGGTGAGCGTATGATAGGTATCCTGGGCAACCGTCCGCAGTCCGGCAATCGCCAGGAACGTGGACAAACCGAGAATCGAGAGGGTCAGCAGCGTCATCATCATGCCGCCAAGCTGCCCGCGAATCCGGGCGAAAACGGGGCACCCTTCGGGAAATTCGATGAAGTAGTTAAAGCCCGGTAAACCGATTGCAAAAAAAGGAGATCATTTTCTTCCCTGGCTCGGCTTCCGCGTGCGGCTGACGCCGGGTTTTCCCGCCGGTTTGTCTGTCGTCTTGCCAGCTTTGACTCCTGGTTTTGCCGGTTTGCCCGGCCGCTTCGCCGCCTTCGGCTTCGCCGTGCCCACCGGGTCGTCACCCTCCAGCCCCAGTTGATCGCGCATCACCTTGCGCCGCACCTCTTCCACCGCGCCCGCCTTCAGCTGGCCCAGCTGGAACGGACCGTATGACAAACGGATCAGCCGGTTCACCGTCAGGCCGATATCCGTCATCGCCCGCCGGATCTCGCGGTTCTTGCCCTCGCGCAGCCCCACAGTCAGCCAGGCATTCGCCCCCTGCTGGCGGTCGAGCGTGACGATCATCGGCTGGAATTTCTGCCCTTCCACCTCGATCCCCTTGCGCAGGGGTTCGAGTTGCGCATCCGTCGGCCGCCCGTTGACCCGCACCCGGTAACGGCGCAGCCAGCCGGTGGATGGCAATTCCAGCTTGCGCTTGATGCCGCCGTCGTTGGTCAGCAGCAAGAGCCCCTCGGAATTGAGGTCGAGCCGCCCGACGCTCATCACCCGCGGCATGTCCTCCGGCAGGTCGTCGAAGATCGTCTTGCGCCCCTGCTCGTCCTTGTTGGTGGTCACGAGACCCACCGGCTTGTGATAGAGCCAGAGCCGAGGCTCCTCTGGCGCGGTGAGCGGCGTGCCGTCCACCACGATCCGGTCCTTGCCGGTCACGTTGAGCGCCGGGCTGTCGATGACCGTGCCGTTGACGCTCACCTTGCCGTCCGCGATCAGGCGCTCCGCCTCACGGCGCGAGGCGACGCCGGAACGGGAGATGACTTTGGCGATGCGGTCGCCGGGCGGGGTGCTGGAAGGCGTGTCTGACATGCCGCTCCTCTACAGCGTTTCGCAGGGCTGTCAAAGCCCTTCCCCGCTTCCCCCTGCGCCGTTTCGACTGTATCAGACCACCCATGCCGTTTGCCTCGCACATGGACCGCGCCCTGGCGCAAGCCCGCGCCGCCGCTGATCGCGGCGAAGTGCCCGTGGGCGCCGTCGTGGTCGCTCCCTCGGGTGCGGTGGTCAGTGAAGCGGGGAACCGCACGCGGGAGCTGAACGATCCCACCGCCCACGCCGAGATCCTCGCCATCCGGACCGCCTGCGCCGCGTTGGGTCAGGAACGCCTGCCGGATCACGACCTCTATGTCACGCTTGAGCCTTGCCCGATGTGCGCCGGGGCGATCAGCTTCGCGCGCATCCGCAGGCTCTACTACGGCGCACCGGACCCGAAGTCCGGCGGTGTCAGCACCGGGGCACGGGTCTTTGCCCATCCGCAATGTCACCATGCGCCAGAGGTCTATGACGGCATGTCCGAGAAGGCTGCGTCTGCGCTGCTGAAAGATTTCTTCGAGGCGCGGCGATGAGCCGGGTCATCCTGTTCAACAAACCCTACGGCGTGCTCTCGCAGTTCACCGACAAGGGCACCGAGGGCAGCCCGCGCCCGACGCTGTCAAACTTCATTGACCTCAAGGGCGTCTACCCGGCGGGACGGCTCGACCGCGACAGCGAGGGGCTGATGGTGCTGACCGACGACGGCGCCCTGCAGGCTCGCATCGCCTCGCCGAAGTTCAAGAAGCCGAAAACCTACCTCGTCATGGTCGAAGGCACACCAACTGCGGAGCAGGTGGAGGCGCTGCGCAAGGGCGTGACCCTGAACGACGGGCCGACGCGGCCCGCGCACTGCACGGTGATCTACGCGCCCGAGCTCTGGGACCGGGACCCGCCGGTCCGCTTCCGCAAATCGGTCCCGGATGCCTGGCTGAAACTCACGATCACCGAGGGCCGCAACAGGCAGGTGCGTCGCATGACGGCGCATGTGGGCCTGCCTTGCCTGCGGCTGGTGCGCTGGTCCGTGGGGGAATGGTCGCTTGACGGCCTGCCTCCGGGCCAGTGGCGACCGGCCTGAAGGGTGAGCAAATTTTCAGACTGAAAATTTACTCACTGTCCCGCGTTGCCCCCGGCACCCAGAGCACATCCGCGCGGCCTTCGTCATTGGCGATCCGCGCCGCGACGAAGAACCAGTCGGACAGCCGGTTGAGGTATTTCACCGCATCCGGGTTCACATCCTCGACCGAGGCCAGTTCCACCGCCAGCCGCTCCGCCCGCCGTGCCACGGTCCGGCACAGGTGCAGATGCGCCGAGAGCGCCGAGCCGCCCGGCAGGATGAAGCTGCGCAAGGGCTCCAGCCGGGTGTTCATCGCGTCGATCTCGCGCTCCAGCCGCTCGACCTGAGACGCGACCATCCGCAGCGGCGTGTACCCCGCCTCGCCATCCTTGTCCCGGTCGGGGCGGCACAGGTCCGCGCCAAGATCGAACAGATCGTTCTGGATGCGCCCGAGGGCCACATCCACGTCTCCTTCCGCATGCAGCCGCGCCATACCGAGGCAGGAATTCAATTCGTCCGAGGTCCCGTAAGCCTCAACCCGCGCATCGTATTTCGGCACGCGGGTGCCATTGCCCAGCGCCGTGTCGCCCTTGTCCCCGGTGCGGGTGTAAATCCTGTTCAGAACGACCATGCTCAGTTCCTCCTTATCCAGACAAACAGCAGGATCAGCATCACCGCCACGAACTGCGCGATGATCCGCCAGCGCATCGCCTTGTTGGCGTACTTGCGGTTGAACGCGCCGCCCTTGGCGAACGAGCCTATGCCGAACAGAAGGATCGCCACAACGGCCAGCATGGCCGCCGCGACGACGAGAAAGAGGGGGTCCTGGAACACGGGAAGTCTCCTGAATGCTTGCCCCTCACATAGCGGGGATTCGCGGGAATGCGAACCCGAAGCGCACGGACATCTCGCCGCGTCAGCGGCCCTTGCCCATCAGCCAGTCGAGCCGCCGCGTCGTCAGCACACGTCGCGCGATGCCGGAAATCCACGTCGGTGTGGTGATGTAGTACCGCGGGCGTGGACGCGATGCCTCGCAGGCATGGATCAGCTTCGCGGTCACCGCCGAGGGAGGCAGTTCGAAAGCGTCCTTTCCGCGGTCCTCATAGAGCCGTTTCAGGAGCTTCGCCTCGTATTCCTCGCGCCGCGCCGAGCTGCGCCAGTCCACCCAGCGCTCGAAATGCGGGATCGCGTTCACCCGGATCTTCGACGTCACCGGCCCGGTGTTCAGTGTCACGACATGAATACCCGTTCCCGCCATCTCCAGCCGCCAGGTATCGCTCAGCCCTTCCATGGCGTATTTGGTCGCGTTGTACGCGCCGCGCCACGGTTGGGAGACCAGCCCGAGCACCGAAGAATGGTTGACGATCCGCCCCTGCCCCTGCGCCCGCATGACCGGAATCACGCGCCGCGTCAGGTCATGCCAGCCAAAGACATTCGCCTCGAAGATCGTGCGAAGCGCCCCCGCCGGAAGGTCTTCCAATGCGCCCGGGATGGCATGGGCGCCATTGTTGAACAACACGTCCAGCGTGCCGCCGGTCGCGGCCAGCACCTCGGCCAGCCCGCTCTCAATGCTCTGAGGATCGGTATAGTCGATGCGCGGACTCTCGAAACCCTCCGCCCGTCGCTGTTCGCAATCGACGTCCTGCCGGCAGGACGCAAACACCCGCCAGCCGCGCACCTTCAAGCCGCGCGCCGCGTCGAGACCGATCCCGGAGGAACAGCCGGTGATGAGAATGGTTTTGCCTGTCATGCCGGACGTCTACTGCGTTTCATGGGAGGCTTGAAAGCGCCGACCCCGAAAAAACCGACGCGCGGCGCAAGGGCCGCGCGTCATATCCCTCACACGCGCCGCGCCAAGGTCCGGGCGGCACCACCGTCCGATCAATAGGCGATCAGGAAGCGATCGGACATCCAGCCGATCTCGTTGTTGCCAGCCATCGCCCGCAGCTGCACCCAGCCACCGCCGGCATCCTGCATGACCTCGACCTCTTCGCCCTCAAAGAGCTGCGCCACCACATCGTAGCCGGTGCCCGGACCGCTGCGCAGATTCACCACGCTGCCACTCACCGTGCGGTAATCAATGCTCGACGCCTCCGCCGTGCGCGTGGCGGGCGGCGCATCGGCCTGCAGCGCGGTCACGATCAACTGTACGGGATCGGCTTCGGCATCCGGTTCGGTGACGGCAATTTCGGTCAGACCCGACAGGTCGGTCAGACCAGCGGTGCCCATCCCCGAGGTGCGGGTGACTTCAGGAACCTCGGGCTTGGCGGCTTCCACCGGCTCGCGGCGGATGATCTGGGACTCGGGAAGCGGCGTTTCCGACTTCGTGCTGAGCATCGCGACGCGCCGGGGTTCGGCAGGGGCGTCATAGGTGATCGGCGGGGCAAGCAGCGCAAGCGAATGTTCGCCTGGCACGAAGGCACTGCCGCCGGACAATTCGTACCAGGCCCACCCCAGGAATCCGAAAGTCAGAAAAATCACACGGTGCATGGCCATTGTCCCCCATGAGTACCCAGTCACTCATACAACCGGATTCTTGCGTCCCGGTTCCCTCATTCTTAACAGATTCGTTAACACGCAATAAGTGAAAAAGCGGGAAAATTTCCCCGCGCGGACTCTTGCTGGTTCTTTACCGCCCGAAGCCCCGCCTGTATCACCGCTGCCATGGATGAAGATGACACCCTCGACCCAAGCCTGAATCGTCAACTCTCGGAGCCGCTCAGCCGGGCCATCGGCGAGCGCTACCTGACGTATGCGCTCTCGACGATCATGCACCGGGCGCTGCCCGATGCCCGCGACGGGCTGAAGCCGGTGCATCGACGCATCCTCTATGCCATGCGCCGCCTGCGGCTGTCCTCCTCCGGCGGCTTTCTGAAGTCGGCGAAGATCAGCGGCGACACCATGGGGGACTTCCACCCCCACGGCGACGCGGCGATCTACGATGCCATGGCCCGTCTCGCGCAGGATTTCACCATCCGCTACCCGCTGGTGGATGGTCAGGGCAACTTCGGCAATATCGACGGCGACAACCCCGCCGCCTCGCGCTACACCGAAGCGCGCATGACGGTAATGTCAGAGGCCCTGCTCGACGGGCTCGACGAGAACGCCGTCGACTTCCGCGACAACTACGATGGCCGCCTCAAGGAGCCGGTCGTCCTGCCCGCCTCCTATCCCAACCTGCTGGCCAATGGCGCTTCCGGCATCGCGGTCGGCATGGCCACCAACATCCCGCCGCACAACATCGGCGAGCTGCTGAACGCCTGCCTGCATCTGATCAAATCGCCGAACGCGGTGGATGATACGCTGCTCCAGTATGTGCCCGGCCCCGACTTCCCGACCGGCGGCGTCATCGTCGAGCCGGCGGAGAACATCGCGCAGGCCTACAGCACCGGGCGCGGCTCCATCCGGCTCAGAGCGAAATGGCACGTCGAGGACCTCGGGCGCGGCACGTGGCAGGCGGTGGTCACGGAAATCCCCTACCAGGTTCAGAAATCCAAGCTGGTCGAGCGCATCGCCGAACTGATCCAGACCAAGAAGATCCCGGTCCTTGCCGATGTGCGCGACGAAAGCGCCGAAGACATCCGCATGGTGCTGGAGCCGAAGACCGGCAAGGTCGATCCGGACGTGATGATGAACCTGCTGTTCCGTAACTCCGATCTGGAAACCCGGTTCTCGCTCAACATGAACGTGCTGATCGACGGCGTGACGCCGAAGGTCTGCTCGCTGAAGGAAGTGCTGCGCGCCTTCCTCGATTTCCGCCGAGACGTGCTCATTCGCCGGTCGAAGCACCGCATGGCGCAGATCGACAACCGGCTGGAACGGCTGGAGGGCTTCCTCATCGCCTTCCTCAACCTCGACCGCGTGATCGACATCATCCGCTACGACGATGATCCCAAGGCGGCGCTGATGTACGAGGACTGGTCGAAGCCGCATCAGGCGACGATCACCCGCGCCACCGACGAGCGCGACTACCGCTCGCCGCTCGCCGGAGTCGACGTGAAGGCTCTGGTGCTGCGCGACGACGAGGACGCCTTCGCCCGCGGCGTGCTGGCTGACGACGGCACCGACGGCAAGATCCCCGCCCGCTTCGTCGGCCGCTCCGAAGGGCTGTCGGACGTGCAGGCGGAGGCGATCCTCAACATGCGCCTGCGTGCCCTGCGCCGTCTGGAAGAACTGGAACTGATCCGCGAGCGCGACGCGCTGATGGAAGAACGCGCCGGTCTGGAAGACCTGCTCGACTCCGAGGACATGCAGTGGAAGCGCATCGCCGACCAGCTGCGCGAGGTCCGCAAGGCCTTTGGCAAGGACTACGCCGGCGGCGCCCGCCGCACGCTGATCTCCGAAGCCGCCGAAGTCGAGGACGTGCCGCTCGAAGCGATGATCGAGCGCGAGCCGATCACCGTGGTCTGCTCCCAGATGGGCTGGATCCGCGCCATGACCGGCCACATCGACCTGACCCGCGAGCTGAAGTTCAAGGACGGCGACGGCCCGCGCTTTGTCTTCCATGCGGAAACCACGGACCGGCTGCTGGTGTTTGGCTCCAACGGCCGCTTCTACACCCTCTCGGCCTCGAACCTGCCCGGCGGGCGCGGCATGGGCGAGCCGGTGCGGATCATGGTCGACCTGCCGAACGACGCGGAGATCGTCGATCTGTTCATCCACCGGCCCGAGGGCAAGCTGCTGGTGGCGTCCTCGGCGGGTGACGGATTCATCGTGCCCGAGGCGGAGGTGGTCGCCCAGACCCGCGCGGGCAAGCAGGTGCTGAACGTGCGCGATGACGTCAAGGCACGCGTCTGCAAGCCGGTCAGCGGCGACGCGGTGGCGGTGGTTGGGGACAACCGCAAGGTCCTGGTCTTCATGCTCGACGAACTGCCGGAGATGGGCCGGGGGAAGGGTGTGCGGCTGCAGAAGTACAAGGACGGCGGCATGTCGGACGCCCGGACCTTCACGCTGGCGGAGGGGCTGTCCTGGCTCGACCCGGCGGGACGGACCCGGACCGAAACGGCACTGGACGAATGGATCGGCAAACGCGCCAGCTCCGGCCGCATGGCCCCGCGCGGCTTCCCGAGGGACAACCGCTTTACCTGAGCGCCTGCTTCGGCGAAGGAAAATTTCGCCGGAGCGAAATTTTGTTCGGGGCGCTGCCCCGGACCCCGAGGGTATTTGAGGACCAGAGAAGACTGGGCGCACAGGGCTCGGGCTGACCCGAGGTGGCCTGTCCAGTCGCTATTGATTGCACGGACTGCGCCGCGCGGCTTACCTTTCCGCAAAAGACATTTGACCGACGTGACCCGTGACAGACGCTTCCTCTGCTGACCCGAAAAGCGGCCCGCTCCTCGCCACGACGTTTCACGGCACGCGGTCCAACCTGTTCGGCCTGGCTTTCAGGACCGGGCTGCTGACCGTCCTGACGCTTGGGGTCTACCGGTTCTGGATGAAGACCCGGCTGAGGCGCTGGTATTGGTCGGCGATCCGCGTCGGCGGGCTGCCGCTGGAATATGTCGGCGATCCGATGGAAAAGCTGCTCGGGTTCCTTGTTGCCGTGGTCATCCTCGCCTTCTACATCGGCATCGTGAACCTGGCGTTGATGTTCGCCAGCTTTTCGCTGTTCCAGAACAACACGGCCGCCTACCTGCTCTCCTTCGTCGGGGTGATCCCGATCTGGTTCTACGCGCAGTACCGCGCCCGGCGCTATGTGCTCGCCCGCACCCGCTGGCTCGGCCTGCGTTTCGGGCTGGAGCCGGGAGCCTGGGGCTATGCGGTCCGGGCGCTGGGGTACTGGCTGCTGACAATCCTGTCCTGCGGCCTGTTGTGGCCGCTGATGACCTTCCGGCTGGAGGAATACAAGACAAACCGCACGTTCTTCGGGGACAAGCGCCTGCATCAGGGCGGGCGCTGGACGATGCTTTACAAGCCGCTGGTATACATTGTCCTTTCCGCAGGTCTTGGTGTGATCGGCATCATCATGAGCCAGCTTCTGGGCATGGCCGAGGGCGGCTTTGTCGCCACTGCAGCGGTGTTGCTCGGCCTCTTTGGCCTCGCCTATTACAAGGTCGACAGCCTGCGCCGCCTGACCAATGCCAAGACCTTGGGCGGTGTCTCCCTGCGTCTGACGGCAAGCCCCTGGCGCGTCCTCTGGATTCACGGATTTGGCTACACGCTTGCCGGTCTCGCCGCTGCCGTTCCGCTTGGCTTGCTGACTCTGCTTTTTCTGCAACTGCAATCGCTCGAAACCCTCGTCCGGCTGGGCGCGGAAGACGCGCCGGTGTTGTTCGAAGGGGCCGACCGATGGGTTTTCGTCGTGCTCTCGATCATGGCCTATTTCTCGATCTTCTTGGTCTGGTCTGCGCTGACCCACGCGCTCGTGACCCTGCCGCTGGTCCGCCACTATGCGCAGGGGCTGACCCTCTCCGGCAGCGAACACCTCTCCACCATCCGCCAGCGTCCGCGAGACGAACACAGCGAGGCGGAAGGTTTTGCCGAAGCGCTGGATGTGGGGGCCTCGCTATGAACGAGAGCGAGAGCGACCTGTGCCGTGCGCTGCACCTCGATGGCGAAACCGGCGCGCAGCGGACCCTGACCGTTGCACTGGACATGGAGCGGCAGATGCTGACCGGCGCGGCGCTGGACTGGCCCCTCGGCGATATCCGCGAGGTGCCCGACCAGGCTCAGAAGGACCTGCTGATCCTGCGGCTTGCGGACGATCCGGTACAGCGACTGATCCTGACGGACCGCCGCTTCGCCCCGCGAATTCCCAATCTGAACAAACGGGCCACGGTCACCCGGCGCGGGCCGCTTCTGAAATGGGCCCTCGCGGCGTTGGCCTCCGTGGCGCTGATCGTCTTCGTGCTGGTCCCTGTCATGGCGGACCAACTGGCGCGGTTCATTCCACCGGAAGGGGAGCGGGCGCTCGGGCAGGTGACGCTCGAGCAGATCCGCGGTGCCATGGACGAAACTGGCATCGCCCCGGTGGCCTTTTGCGAGGCCCGCGCCGGGCGGCAGGCGCTGCAGGAGATCCAGAGCCGGCTGGAGGCGGTGACCGATCTGCCTACGGGGCTGTCGGTCTACGTGCTCGACCATCCCATGGTCAACGCCTTCGCCTTGCCCGGGGGGCATGTGGTGTTCTTCCGGGGCCTGATCGACGAGGCGGAACATCCGGAGGAGATCGCCGCCGTCTTCGCGCATGAGATCGGCCATGTGGTCAGCCGCGATCCCACCCGCAACGCGCTGCGCTCCGCCGGGTCCATCGGCGTGCTCGGCCTGTTGTTCGGCGACTTCGCCGGCGGCGCCGTCGTCCTTTTTCTGGCCGAACGGCTCATCGACGCACAGTACAGCCAGGGTGCCGAGGCGGGTGCCGACCTCTTTGCCCACGAAACGCTGCGCCGCGCCGGGATCGCGCCGAGCGCCCTTGGCGACATGTTCGGACGGCTGCGCAGCAAGGGCGGCGATGCGCCCGCTATCCTGGCGCATTTCCTCTCCCACCCGGCGCTTGGCGACCGCATCGAGGCCGCCGAAGCCGCCACGCCCGAAGGATTCGTGCCGACGCCTCTGCTGACGGACGACGCGTGGGCGGCTCTGAAATCCGTCTGCGATCAGAAGCGGTTACAGTGATCGGGCCGCAACCCACCCCTCCCGCGCAAAGGCGGCAATACCTGACTTTACTTGTCTCCCGTCCGAAGTCACTCTGACCCGGAAAACACACGTGTAACGAGGGCAAGACAGAATGAATACCCGACATGACAGCATGAGCGTCAGCTACCACGGGACGCGCGGCGCACTCTTCGCGCTTGCGTTCAAGACCGGGGCCCTGACCCTTGTCACGCTCGGCATCTACCGCTTCTGGCAAAAGACCCGCATCCGCAAGTACATCTGGTCCTCGGTCGACGCCGGAGGCGACCGGTTCGAATACACCGGCACCGGACTCGAAAAGCTCCTCGGCTTCCTCATCGCCGTGGTCTTCCTCGCGGTCTACCTCGGGGCGATCCAGATGCTGCTGCTGTACTTCGGCATCTCGGTGATGGTGCAGCCGACGACACTCGAGCAATCCATTGCCCAGATCATCGGTCTTTACATCTCGATCTTCGCGGTCCTGCCCTTCGCCCTGTTCGCCGTCTACCGCGCCCGACGCTACAAGATGGCCCGCACCCGCTGGCGGGGTATCCGCTTCGGCATGGAGAAGGGCGCCTGGGGCTATGTCTGGCGGGCCATCGGCCACGGCCTGCTGACCATCGTCACCCTCGGAATCCTGCTACCGCGCATGACCTTCCACCTTGAGAAATACATGACCGACCGCAGCTGGTACGGCGACGAGCCCTTCCACCAGTCCGGCACCTGGACGGACCTTTACGCCGCCATGAAGCACGTCTTCATCGGCATCGCGCTGGTCATCCTGGGCGGGGTTCTCGCCTTCGCCGCCATGGGCAACGAGGTGCTGACCATTCTCGCGATGGCCATCGGCTTCATTGGCTACGTCTGGCTGTTGATCGGCGGGATCTACTACGGCGTGCGCAGCTTCGGCTACCTGACCAGCCACAAGACCCTCGGCAATCATGTTGCGCTGGTCTCCGAACCGCGCACCGGCTTCGTCATCAAGACCTGGCTGATCGGTGTGCTGCTGACCGGCCTCATCACTGCAGCCTTCGGCGCCGTGCTGGGCGGGGTCGTGTTCGGCGCGGCCATGGCCGGTGGCGGAGAGCCCGGCATTGCCGTGATCGTCGTTTCCGTCCTTGGCTACCTGGGGCTGCTGGTGCTGGTGCAGGCGCTTGTGCTCGTCTGGGTCGTGCAGCCGATCCTTGCGCATTACATCGGCACCGTGACCGTGCTCAACCCCGAGGCGCTGGACGACATCCACCAGCGGGCCGCCGAAACCGGGATCGACGCCGACGGCTTTGCTGACGCGCTCGACATCGGTGGCGCGATCTGATGCAGGCAACGGAGGCCGCCTTCTATGACGGTCTGACAGCCGGACGCCACCCTGTCCGGCTTCGCCTTTCGGAAGACCGGCAGGCGCTGGAGATCTCCGGCGACACCCTGCCGGGCGTCCTGCGCTGGCAGCTGATGGACCTGCGCGCGCCCCGGGATCACGCGGACCGCGACAGGCTGACCCTGATGCGCCACGAACCCGGCGATGACGAAGTCCAGCGCCACGAGGCCCGGCTCGTGATCGACGATCCCGCGCTCATTGCCTGGCTGCACAGAACCCGTCCGAACCTGTTCCGGCACGACCTGGCGCAAGGCACATGGCGCAAGGTCGGGTATTACGCCGGTGGCGCGTTGGCCGCCACGGCGCTGCTGCTCTTCGTCATCATCCCGGCGCTGGCCGGAACCCTCGCCCGGATCATCCCGGTCGAGCGCGAGATCGCCTTCGGCAAGACCGTTCTGGCACAGATGGAGTACATGCTGGGCGGCGCCGGGATCGGCTCCCTCACCTGCAGCAATCCCGACGGCGTCAAGGCCCTGCAGACCATGGCGAACCGGCTGACGGAGGGGCAGCCGATGCACTACAGCCTCGACATCCGGGTCTTCGACCACCCGACGCTGAACGCCTTCGCCGCGCCCGGCGGGCAGATCGTCATCCTGCGTGGACTACTGGACGCGGCCAGCCACCCCGATCAGGTCGCCGGGGTCCTTGCGCACGAAATCGGCCACGTCGAACATCGTGACGTCACACGCAACGCGCTCCGAACCGCCGGGTCGGCGGGCCTTCTGTCGATGCTGCTCGGCGACGTCTCCGGAGGGGCGCTGATCGCGCTGGTGGGCGATCACGTGATGAACGCCTCCTACACCCGCGACGCGGAGGCCGAGGCGGACGGTTACGGACTTGCCATGCTGGACGCGGCGCAGGTCGACGCGGGCGGACTCGCCTCCTTCTTCGACATCGTGACCGAAAGGGCGCACGGTCTGGAGGTGCCGGAACTCTTCGCCAGCCATCCGGCAACCCCGGGCCGCGCCGACCGCGCGCGCGCCTTGGCAGAGCGCCAGGCCGGCACAACCCCTGTGCTGACTTCCGCCGAATGGGACGCGCTGAAGCGAATCTGCGACAAGGCGGCGGACCCGGCGGGGGAAGACATCTGATCTGCAGTGCCAATCCCTGCGGTGCAACAAGGGTTTTTCGGTAAACGCGACGTCCTTTGGCGCTAACGTGACGATTTTACTCTGTTTCAGCCCGCCCCGGCACGGTATCACCCTGTCCGAGGAATGCCGCGCGGCAGCAATGCCGTGCCGAAACCAAGGAGAGGAACGCCGATGAAGGTACTGGTACCTGTGAAGCGGGTGATCGACTACAACGTGAAGGTTCGCGTGAAGGCGGACGGGAGCGGTGTCGATCTCGCCAACGTCAAGATGAGCATGAACCCCTTCGACGAAATCGCCGTCGAAGAGGCGATCCGGCTGAAGGAAGCCGGCAAGGCGACCGAGATCGTCGTGGTCTCGATCGGGGTCAAGCAGGCCACCGACACCCTGCGCAACGCGCTCGCCATGGGCGCCGACCGCGCGATCCTCGTCACCGCCGCCGATGACGTGCACACCGACATCGAGCCGCTCGCCGTGGCCAAGATCCTCGCCAAGGTCGTCGAGGAAGAGCAGCCGGGCCTCGTGCTCTGCGGCAAGCAGGCGATCGACAACGACATGAACGCCACCGGCCAGATGCTCGCCGCGCTGCTGGGCTGGAGCCAGGCGACCTTCGCCTCGGACCTCGACATCGACGGCGATGCCGCCAAGGTCACACGCGAAGTGGACGGCGGCCTGCAGACGATCAGCGTCAAGATGCCCGCCGTGGTCACCGTCGACCTGCGCCTGAACGAGCCGCGCTATGCCTCGCTGCCGAACATCATGAAGGCGAAGAAGAAGCCGCTCGACGAGAAGACCGCCGGTGATTACGGCGTCGACGTCGCGCCGCGGCTGGAGATCGTCAAGACCACCGAGCCGGCCGAACGCGCCGCCGGGATCAAGGTCGGCAGCGTCGATGAACTGATTGCGAAACTCAAGGAAGCGGGGGCTGTGTGATGGCTGTACTTCTTCTTGCCGAAGTGAACGACGGCGCCCTGTCGATGGATGCCACCGCCAAGGCCGTCACCGCCGCCAAGGCGCTTGGCGACGTCACCGTGCTCTGCGCCGGGGGCTCCGCCGCCGATGCCGCAAAGGAAGCCGCAACGATCGCCGGCGTGTCGAAGGTGCTCTGCGCCGAGGACGCGGGCCTGTCGCACCGCCTCGCGGAAGCCACCGCCGACCTGATCGTCGGGCTTGCGGGCGACTATTCGCACATCGTGGCGCCTGCGACGACCGATGCGAAGAACGTGCTGCCGCGCGTGGCCGCGCTGCTCGACGTGATGATCCTGACCGACGTGTCCGGTGTCGTCGACGCGGAGACCTTCGAGCGCCCGATCTACGCGGGCAACGCCATCCAGACGGTCAAATCGAAGGATGAAAAGAAGGTCATCTCCTTCCGGACCTCAACCTTCGAGGCGGCGGGCACCGGCGGCTCCGCCCCCGTCGAGACCATCGGCGGCGCGTCCTCGGACCTGTCGAGCTGGGTCGAGGACAAGGTTGCCGCAAGCGACCGTCCGGAACTGACCTCCGCGGGCATCGTGGTGTCCGGCGGGCGCGGCGTCGGCTCGGAAGAGAACTTCGCCATCATCGAAGCGCTGGCCGACAAGCTCGGCGCGGCGGTGGGTGCCTCGCGGGCGGCGGTCGACTCGGGCTTCGCCCCGAACGACTGGCAGGTCGGCCAGACCGGCAAGGTCGTGGCGCCGAACCTCTACGTCGCGGTCGGCATCTCCGGCGCGATCCAGCACCTTGCGGGGATGAAGGATTCGAAGATCATCGTCGCCATCAACAAGGACGAGGAAGCCCCGATCTTCCAGGTCGCCGACTACGGCCTCGTCGCAGACCTCAACTCCGCCGTCCCGGAACTGACTGAAAAGCTCTGAAACAGGTGCGGGGCACAGCCCCGCCCTACACCCTGTCTCACCACAAGGCCCGCCATCCGGCGGGCCTTTTTCATGGCTGCCGTCTTACGCCAGTCCGCCTCCCACCATCGGTCCGATCACTTCAGCCAGCGCATCCGCCGCCTCCGCATGGGCCATCGGACCCATCTGTTCCGCCGCCGCGCAAGCCTCGAAGTCGTTGAAGACCATCCCTGTCGTGCCCTGCGCCACCGCCTCGGGCGAGCACACCACCTCGACCACCGAACTCACCCTCGGGCGCAGGCTCTCGACCATGCCGCGGGTCACGAAAAGCGGATCGCAAATTTCCGACTGCGCAGAGTTCTCCGGCACCGGATGATCCGCGAACCACAACAACACCACCTTGCCGCGCAGGATTGTCAGGATGTGCTTCATCCGCGCCACCCAGGCGCTGCGCAATTCTTCGGTCACCTGGGCGTGCCGCTCCGCCGACACTTCCGCAAGATGCGCGAGCATGTGCCGGTTGAAATGGAACTCCGTGAAATCCACTTCCGGGAACAACTCCTCAAGCCGTTCGGATGCCCGCAGGAAGCGATCGTTGCGGCGCGGATGGACCATGTAATACCGGTTCGACATGTTCTGGGCGCCCATCACCTGCAGAACCTTCACCCTGGCCCCCGCACAGAGGTCCAGAACAGCCGGATCGTTCAGATAGAAATCGACCCCGGCATTCGCGACGCCGAAATTGACCGCTTCGACCGACAGCAACCGCCCGAGCAGTTCCGGAAACGGCTGTGCAATGAATCGACCGTAGGTTTCGATTCCCCCGAGGAACGCAAGAAAGTCGCCTTTCATCGCGGCCTTGGGTCCCCGGAACGTGACCCGCGAGTTCCCGTATTTGCAGGGATAGTACTCCAACGTCCCTGATCCGCCCGACTGACACGTCATGGCACCCACCTCTCTTGTGTCTCACCCGGGAGGCAGAATCGCCCATAGAGGTTGCAAAATGTCTAAAGCGAAAATGCGTGGTTAACTTGAACCACCTGCCCTTGCAGCCAGTGCCGAACCGGGCCTAAGGTTGGCCGTCATAGCAAGGGAAGCGCGCATGGAGATCAAATCCGTAGGGGTCGTCGGGGCCGGTCAGATGGGCAACGGGATTGCGCATGTCATGGCGCTCGCGGGCTACGACGTCCGGCTCAACGACATCAGCCAGGACAGCCTCGACAAGGCCGTGGCGCTGATCGCGAAGAACCTCGATCGCCAGGTCAGCCGCGAAAAGATCACCGCGGAAGACCGGGACGCGGCCATGGCACGGATCAGGACAACCATGCACCTGCCGGAAGTCGCCTCCGCCGATCTCGTCATCGAGGCGGCGACCGAGCGTGAGGACGTCAAGAACAAGATCTTCGAGAGTCTCGCCCCGGACCTCGGCCCGAACACCATCCTGACGTCCAACACCTCTTCGATTTCCATTACCCGGCTCGCCTCGCGCACCGATCGCCCCGAGCGATTCATGGGGTTCCACTTCATGAACCCGGTGCCGTTGATGCAGTTGGTCGAACTGATCCGGGGCATCGCCACGGACAAGGACACCTACGACACCTGCCTCGCCGTGGTGAACCGGTTGGGCAAGACCGCCGCCAGCGCCGAGGATTTTCCCGCCTTCATCGTCAACCGCATCCTGATCCCCATGATCAACGAGGCCTGCTACACGCTCTACGAAGGCGTCGGCAACGTGCAGTCCATCGACATGGCGATGAAACTGGGCGCCAACCATCCGATGGGGCCGCTGGAGCTGGCGGATTTCATCGGGCTCGACACCTGTCTCGCCATCATGAACGTGCTGCACGACGGGTTGGCGGATACCAAGTACCGCCCCTGCCCGCTGCTGACCAAATATGTCGAAGCAGGCTGGCTCGGGCGCAAGACCAAGCGCGGCTTCTACGACTATCGCGGCGACACGCCGGTGCCGACCCGGTGATCCGGCCCGCGCGGCCCGGAGACGCGGAGGCTGTTGCGCGGGCGCATGTGCAGGCGTGGGAGGAGACCTACCGCGGCCTTCTGCCGGATGACATCATCGACGGGCAGACCTTTGCAAAACGGCACGCCTTCTGGCAGGGCCTGCTGGCCGATCCGGGCGCGTCGCGAGTCTTCGTCGCCGAAACGGAAACAGGGATCGCGGGGTTCGGCTCAGCCCTCCCCGCCCGCAATCACGCGCCGGCGCAGATCACGGCGCTGTACCTTCAGCGTGACAGCCAGCGCCGCGGACTTGGGTGCGCCTTGCTGACGGCCTGTCTCGATGCCATCCGCGCCACCGGCCCGCGCGCCATCGTCGAAGTGCTGGAGACCAACACACTGGCCCGCGCCTTCTACGAACAGATGGGAGCCGTGGAGACCTCCCGCGAGGCCGACCCGCGCGGGTTTACCCATGTCATCTATTCATGGGAATGGCCGTAGGGACGCGGTCCCGGGTCAGCTATCCCTGAGCGCCAGTGTCCGTTCCCTCAGCCAGGCAACAAACTCGCGCTGCCCCCCGGCAAACCCCTTGATCTCCTCCGGGGTGATCGGATGCCCGACCACCGGCTTCTGCGGCCGCCCGCAGGAGTGGATCACCTCGTGGATAAGCAAACCCTGCCGCAGGGTCGCAGACAGCTTGTTGGCGATCTGGTAGGCGCGGCTGTTCTGTCCGGGGAAATACACCGGCACGACCGTCGCACCGGAACGCTGCACCATCTTCGCGGTGAACGGGTTCCAGCCTGCCTCCACCGCCGGACCAAACCAGCTCTGCGAATGCGCCACCACACCCGAGGGGAACAGCACGATCACACCGCCGTCCTTGAGATGCGCCATGGCCTTCGCCCGCATCTCAAGGCTCTGTTCACGCGCGTCCTCCTCGTGCGGAAAGGGCACCGGGATCATGAAGGGGTCGATCTCCCGCACCCCGGTCAGCAGCGAACGGGTCAGGATCTTGTAATCCGTCCGGACCTGCCCGATCAGATGCGCCAGAAGCATGCCGTCGACCAGCCCGTGCGGGTGGTTGGCCACCACGATGACCGGGCCACTCCCGGGAATGCGGCGAATTTGCTCTTCCGGCGTTTCCAGGTCGATGCCCATGATGTCCAGCGCCTGCGTCCAGAACGCCTGGCCCTCGGCAGGGCCCATGCGCTCGAACCGGCGCACCATGCGGAGCAGCGGGATCTTGCCCGTAGCCCACTCCATCGCACGAATGGTGTTGGCCTTCCACGGGTTGCGGAACGTGTTGGCGTAGCTGACCTTGCGTTTGTCGTAGGGGGCGGACTCGGGCGAGGCGTGCGTCCCCGTGGTCGGCGCGTCGGTGCCCTGGACCATGCCTGCCCTTGTCCCGTCTTCCTGCCCGGGCCGCATCGGCGCCGGATCGCGTGTCACCGCCAGGCCCGCAGCGCCTAGCACCCTTCCCCGAAGCGGTCCGCCACCAGCGCTTCGACCGCATCGGCCAGCGCCTGGGCGTCCGGGCCCGAGGTTTGAACCTCAATAGTGGTTCCCTTGGCGGCTGCCAACATCAAAAGCCCCATGATACTGTCGCCGCTGGCGCTCATGCCGTCGCGGCTGACTTCCGCGGAAGCGTCGAACCCCTCGACCACTTCCACCAGCTTCGCCGAAGCGCGGGCGTGAAGGCCCTTTTCGTTGACGATCTTCAACGCGCGCGTGACGGTCTGGGACATGGAAAACTCTTTTCTGACTGTTGCAGCGGACGACTCAGGACTTGCCCGGGCCGATGTTCCGGCTGTCGATATACTTGCGTCCGGCCTCGAGTGCACCCCTTACCGCGTCACCGACCGCCATCTGGCGGGACTTGGCCAGCTTGATCAACATCGGCAGGTTCGCACCATAGAGGATGCGCCGGTTTTCCGGCTGGCAGGCCATCAGCGACAGATTCGAGGGGGAGCCGCCAAACATGTCCGTCACCAGGACGACGCCATCGCCGCTGTCGACCTCATCCGCCGCCACACAAATTTCGGCCTGTTTCTTGCCCCTGTCACAATCGGCCTCTATGGCTATTGCAACGACACCGGGTTGTTGGCCGACCACATGCTCGACCGCCGAAAGATACTCTTTCGCGAGCCCGCCATGGGCCACTATCACGATTCCGATCACTTCGGTCTTTCTCCGCCTTGAGGGGGCATATGGCCCTTCCCCTGGGTTACCCCGCGACGCTCCAATTCGCGGTGTCTAATTGACACCCGCCAGCCTTCTTGTGCAAGTGCAGCAGCAATGGTTTCCGTTACGGCAACCGAGCGGTGTTGCCCTCCGGTACACCCGAAGCCGACCGAGAAATGCGCCTTGCCCTCCTCGACACAACCTGGAAGCACGTAGAGCAGCAAATCCGTCACCTTCTCGATGAGTCCCTCATAGCGCGGATCGCCCGCAACATACTCCGCCACCGGCCAGTCCAGCCCGGTCCGGGACCGCAGATCCGGCTCCCAATGCGGGTTGCGCAGGAATCGGCAGTCGAAAGCCATGTCGAGCCCCTGCGGCAAGCCGCGCTTGTACGAAAAGGAATGCACGGACAGCGCCATGCCCTGTCCCGTGGCCTGCCCGAACCAGCCTTCCATCTCGGCGCGCAACTCGTGCACCGTCAGGTCCGTGGTGTCGACATAGACGTCCGCCCGGCCGCGCACATCCTCCAGCAGAGCGAGTTCCCGCGCGATCCCCTCCGTCGGAGATTCGTCCGGGGCCAGCGGATGGCGGCGGCGCGTTTCCGAGAACCTGCGGCTCAGCACCTCGCGCGCGCAATCGAGGTAAAGCAGGTCGCAGTTGATCCCGGGGATTGCCGACAGCGCCCGGTGCACCTCCATGAGGCCATCCGCCGAGAAATCCCGGTTGCGCACGTCGATGCCGAGCGCCATCGGGCGCGGCATCGACTGGCTGCCCTCGATGAGCCGCGGAATCAGCGAAAGCGGCATGTTGTCGATGCTTTCGAAGCCGAAGTCCTCCAGCGCATTGATCGCGGTCGAGCGCCCGGCGCCCGAAGGGCCGGTCACCAGAACCACGCGTTGCATTCCCTGGGACATCAGCCCTCAGTCCTTTCTGCCACCCCTTAGATATTGCAGCACCGCCGCGGCGAAACCGGGAGTTGCGCAATTGTGAAGCACTGGGATGGACCGATTGATCAATAGTGTCTTCCGGACGGGAGGCAACCGATGCGCTTCGGTTTCGTCAAGGTCGAGAATTGCCGCAACTGGTGCGCAGTCGAGAATTTCAGCGTTCAGAATACCAATCCCGCGCGCCTCAATCAGCCCGGCGATGGTCGGCGGCGCACTCATCCACAGGCTGCCGTCCTCGCGCGGGTCGATCAGCACGCGATCGTCGGCTACGAGTACCGCGCCCCGCGCCATCAATTCCAGCGCCATGGTCGATTTTCCACTGCCGGACCTGCCACGGATCAACAGTCCCCGGCCGTCCACCGCGACCGCGTTGGCGTGCAGGACGAGCGGTTGCGCCCCCGTGCCCATCTCAGATCGGCAGGCCCACCACGAACCGCGCGCCGAGCGGCTCCGAGGTCACATCCGCTTCGGTCGGGCGGATGTTCTCGGCCCAGATCACGCCGCCATGGGCTTCGACGATCTGCTTGGAGATGGCGAGGCCCAAGCCGGAGTTGTTGCCGAAGTCCGACTGCGGGCGCGAGGTATAGAACCGCTTGAAGATCTTCTGCAGCGCCTCTTCCGGGATACCCGGTCCGGTGTCCTCGACCACCACCAGAACGCGGTTGTCGCGGCGGCGGGCCCAGACCCGGATCGCGTCGCCATCCTCGCAGAAGCTGATCGCATTGGTGATCAGGTTGACGAAGACCTGCGCGAGCCGCGGCTCCAGGCCGTTTATCAGGATCGGCCGCGGCGGCAGGTCGGTGATGAACTCGACACCCTTCTTCTCCGCGTCCTTGCCCAGGTACTCCGTGATGTTGCCGAGCAGGTCCAGCAGGTTGAACTCCTGCTCCTCTTCCTTGACCAGTTCGCTGTCCAGCCGCGAGGCGTTGGAGATGTCGCTGACCAGCCGGTCCAGCCGCCGCACGTCATGCTCGATCACTTCGAGCAGTTTCTCGCGGTGCTCCTCCTTGCGGACCATGCGCAGGCTGCCGACGGCGGAGCGCATCGAGGCCAGCGGGTTCTTGATCTCATGCGCCACGTCGGCGGCGAACTGCTCGTTGCTGTCGATCCGGTCGTAAAGCGCACCGACCATGCCACGCAACGCACCGGACAGGCGACCGATCTCGTCGGGGCGGGCGGTCAGGTCCGGGATGCGGATGCGCCCGGTGGTCTTGTGCTTGCGGTTGCGGTCACGGCCGATCTCGGCGGCGTCGGCGAGATCGGAAATCGGGTTGGCGATGGTGGAGGCGAGCACGAGGCTCAGGCCGATCGACACCAGTGTCGCGATCACGAACATCTGCAGCACCCGCTCCCGCTCCGCCGCGACGGCGGCGTCGATCTCGGTGGCGGTCGAGACCAGAGCCACGGTGCCAAGCACCGCGCCGCCCTGTTCGATCGGAGAGAACGCGTGGAACAGCGTCTCACCCCGCGCTCCGGTCCCAGACACGACACGGGTCACCGTCGGGTCACCGGCTTCGATCATCCGGCGCAGGCGGTCTTCCAGCACCAACTCGGGCTCGTTGGAAAAATAGGTGAAAAAGTCGGAAACCGTATGCCAGACCGAATCCAGGAAATTGGAAATCAGCGTTGGTTCCTTGTCCGTGGGACCGGCCTCAAGCAGCGGCGAGAGCGCCCCGGAAGCCTCGCCCACGAGGAAGCCACCGGAATCGTAGATCAGCAGATCCACACCCTGGCGCAGGTCCACTCCTTCGAGGGTGCGCGCCACGTCGATGCCGTTGGTGGTGCCGAGCGCGATGCCCCCGATCTCAGGCAGCTGCGCTTCGAAGACATCCGCCAGCAGCTCTACCTCAGCCTGCAGGGCGTTGGCCTTCTGCACCGCCAGCGTGTCGCGGGACGAATTTAGCCAGAGAACCCCCGCAACCAGTACGTTCAGGGCAACGAGGTTGAAGGTGATGATCTTCCGCGTCAGCGGCGACCGGTTCAGCGAGAACAGCGAGCGCTGCGCACGGCTGTCGCGCAGCTCACGGTCCACGGTGCTGTCCGGGGCGACCCAATCGTCGCCCAGCACAACATCCGCGTTGTTCCGGGACTTCTCGTCCCGGTCATCCGCGTCAGAGAACCGTTCGGCCAAGGCCATGGATCACTCTTCGTTGTAACGGTATCCGATACCGTAAAGCGTCTCGATCGCCGAGAACTCGGTGTCAGCGGTGCGCATCTTCTTCCGCAGACGCTTGATATGGCTGTCGATCGTGCGGTCATCGACATAGACCTGATCGTCATAGGCCACGTCCATCAGCTGATCGCGCGATTTCACGAAGCCCGGACGCTGCGCAAGCGCCTGCAGAAGCAGGAATTCCGTGACGGTCAGCGTGACGTCCTGCCCCTTCCAGGTCACTGCGTGGCGCAGCGGGTCCATGGTCAGGCTGCCGCGCGTCATCAGCTTGGTGTCCTCGGTCTCGCCGACCACGTCCCCGGCCACCGCTTCCTGGCGGCGCAGCAGGGCACGGATGCGCTCGACCAGCAGGCGCTGGGAAAACGGCTTCTTGACATAATCGTCGGCGCCCATGCGCAGGCCGAGCACTTCGTCGATCTCGTCGTCCTTGGAGGTCAGGAAGATCACCGGCATGCGCGATTTCTGGCGCACCCGCTGGAGCAGGTCCATGCCGTCCATGCGCGGCATCTTGATGTCGAAGACCGCCATGTCCGGCATCTTCTTGTTGAAGGCGTCAAGCGCAGCCTGACCGTCATTGTATGTCTCGACTTCGAAACCCTCGGCCTCGAGAGTCATCGACACCGATGTCAGGATGTTCCTGTCATCGTCCACCAGGGCGATTTTCGACATTGATTTTTCCTTATACTGCTCTGTTTGCCTGATTTTTTCCCTGAGTATGCGAGAAATTTCCCATTGCAACAATCCCAAACTGCGAATCAGGCCTCTGGGTCACCGATATTTCAGACGGAATTTGCAAAGGAATGGCTAAAAAGCCTCACCTTGATTCGCCGCATTCTAGACACCTTCCCGCTTGCGGCGCTAACGGCGACACACATCGTCGCAGTCGGCGCTAACAGTCTCGGCCGGGTTTTGCCGTGGTGGCGCTAAACCTCCGATGGTTGCGCTAACTGCGCGAATGCGTCCTGTTCACTTCCGAATCCGTCATGTTAAAGGAAAGTTCTCGGGCGTCCCGCCGGACGCAAGAAACTTACCTTCGAAGTGCTGCGACAGGAGCAAGGCAGATGACATTTGGACGGGTCAACCCGCAATTCCGGCTTGAAGATCAAGGGATCGAAGGTCTGGGCAATGTCTATTACAACCTCATGGAGCCTGCGCTGATCGAAGCGGCTCTGAAGAAAGGCGAGGGCACGCTGGGCAAGGGCGGGGCCTTCCTCGTCTCCACCGGCCAGTTCACCGGCCGCTCGCCCAAGGACAAGTTCGTGGTGCGCACGCCCTCCGTCGAGGACACGATCTGGTGGGAGAACAACCAGCCGATGGAACCCGCCGGGTTCGACGCGCTCGAAGCGGACATGCTGGAGCACATGAAGGGCCGCGACTACTACGTGCAGGACCTCACAGGCGGCGCCGATCCGGCCAATGCCATCGACGTGCGCATGGTCACCGAGCTTGCCTGGCACGGCCTCTTCTGCCGTCACATGCTGCGCCGTCCGGACCGCGAGGACCTCGACAGCTTCGAGGCGGACTGGACCGTCATCAACTGCCCGTCCTTCAAGGCCGACCCCAAGAAGCACGGCTGCCGCACCGAAACCGTGGTCGCGATGAACTTCGACAAGAAGCGCATCCTGATCGCGAACACCGAGTATGCGGGCGAGAACAAGAAGTCGATCTTCACGCTTCTCAACTACATCCTGCCGGGCAAGGGCATCATGGCGATGCACTGCTCCGCGAACCACGCCGTCGGCAACCCGGTCGACACGGCCATCTTCTTCGGCCTCAGCGGCACCGGGAAAACCACCCTCTCGGCCGATCCGGAGCGCGTGCTGATCGGCGATGACGAGCACGGCTGGTCCGACCGCGGCACCTTCAACTTCGAAGGCGGCTGCTATGCCAAGACCATCTCCCTCTCCCCCGAGGCAGAGCCGGAGATCTACGCCACGACCGAGAAATTCGGCACGGTGATCGAGAACATGGTCTTCGACCCGGAAACCTTCGACCTCGATTTCGAGGACGACAGCCTGACGGCCAACATGCGCTGCGCCTACCCGCTGCACTACATCTCCAACGCGTCCAAGACCGCGCTGGGGGGCCATCCGAAGAACATCATCATGCTGACCTGCGACGCTTTCGGGGTTCTCCCCCCGATCGCTCGCCTCACCCCGGCACAAGCGATGTACCACTTCCTTTCCGGCTTCACCTCCAAGGTCGCCGGGACCGAGCGCGGCGTGACCGAGCCGGAGCCGACCTTCTCGACCTGCTTCGGCGCACCCTTCATGCCCCGCCGTCCGGAAGTCTATGGCAAGCTGCTGCAGGAAAAGATCGCCAAGCACGGCGCAACCTGCTGGCTGGTCAACACCGGCTGGACCGGCGGCGCCTATGGCACCGGCTCGCGCATGCCGATCAAGGCAACCCGCGCCCTGCTGCACGCCGCCCTCGACGGCAAGCTGGCCAATGCCGAGTTCCGCAAGGACCCGAACTTCGGCTTCGAAGTCCCGATTCATGTCGAAGGCGTACCGGAACTGCTCCTCGACCCGCGCAAGACCTGGGACGACAAGGCCGCCTACGACGCGCAGGCCCACAAGCTGGTCCAGATGTTCGCGGACAACTTCGAACAGTATGTCCCCTACATCGACGACGACGTGAAGGCCGCGGCGATCAGCTGATCGGTCTCCCCCAGACACGGAAAAGGCCCCCGGATCGGGGGCCTTTTTCTATGAACGGTACACGTTTCGGCCGGCATTCGACTTGTATCGCGGTGACCGCTTGGAGCCCAAATCAAGGAATGCTGCAAAGCAGCTAGATGATCCTTTGATCTAGCTCGGCAGGATCCGCCACTTCAACATGCCAGAAGTCTCGCGCTTCATCCGGCAGTCGCGCCAGCACACGCTCAAAGTCTCTTCCGTTGGTGCAGCGCCGAACCGCCCACGCCGTCGCCTCAATCGCGTTATCCGGTGTTAGGTTATGGTTTACACGTATCTTTTTGACCTCGGAAATGAGTTTCTCTCGGTCATCAAAAGTCGCGCGAGGCGCAGTAACATCCCAGTTGTGAACAAAAATTGCACGAAGTACGCTTGGTAGCACGCTAGCAAATTCCAGGCCCTCCTGAGCGGTCAAACGACGCCGAAACACCTGCAGGACGGCATCGACCGCTGTGTAAGCCATATTGTCAGACTCAAGGTGCATGCGGTCTTTCACGTCATCAAGGAAAGCGCGCCACTCTCGGGATGAGTGCCGGTATGTCCACGGCATTGGCATGGGTATCTGCTTCCTTTCGCGAGAATAATCGCTGACAAACCTATTTGATTCCACGACAGTTGTAACAGAAACCAACGGCAGCTCCGTCCGAACAACCGCCATCCATGGCGACTAACCCCGAGGACGTCTTCAGAAACCGGCTGGTTTTCATCGCGCTGTCCGAATGCATCTGCGATCCGCCTTGTACCGCGTGCAATAGAGGGCAGACTGGCATCGAGGCCCCGGTTTCCGTCGGGCCCCGGAAATGTACAAAACTTCCGGACCGAAGTCTTTCAAAGACTTCGGCACGCCCTTGCCGAATGTCCGAATGTCACTCCCCCCTGTCCGCCCGGCATGGTACCCAAAGCCATGATCCGTCTTGCCACCGCCCTGCTCCTCCTCGCCTCCCCCGCCGCCGCCATCGAGCTGGTCGACTTCGGCGTGATCTGCGACATCGAGATCGGAGAGCCTCGCGCAGCCCCGCTGACCGAGAGCGGCGTGATCAACAGCATCGACCAGACCCGCACCTTCGACGTGTACACCTCCGGCGTCCCGGCCCACCTTGGCCTGAGTTTCGGTGTCCGGGTGCTGCTGCCAGAGGGCGAGACCAGCACCGGCACCCGCATGACTGTCACCCATGGCCCGATGGGGCCGCGTGGCGTGACCACGGAAAGCTGGAGCGCGCCGCTGGTGCCGGGTATGGCGAACCTCAACCTGTTCACCTTCGAGAAGGATTACGAGATGGTTCAGGGCACCTGGACCTTCACCGTCATCGACGACCGCGGCAAGCACCTTGAACAGAGTTTCGAAGTGCTCCCCGCCGGTTCGGTGCCGCAGGTGCAGAAGGCCTGTTTCGACCCCGTGCCGATGTCCTGAAGCGGGACAGGGCGTAGGGCGGGGCTATGCCCCGCACCCCGGCGCCGTCACGCCGCGCGCAGTCCGAGTATCTCCCGCGCCTGCTGCCAGGTCGCCACGGGGCGCTCGTATTTGTCGCACAGATCCACCGCCCGCTTCACCAGCGCCGCGTTGGATGGCGCGAGCGTGGTCTTGTCCCAGCGGACGTTGTCCTCCAGTCCCGTCCGCGTATGGCCGCCCGAGGCGATGCACCATTCGTTGACCTCGACCTGGTGCCGCCCGATGCCCGCCGCACACCACTCCGCCTCCGGCGCGAGCCTTTGTACGGTCTTGATGTAGTAGTCGAAGACCTCCCGGTCGCAGGGCATGGCGTTCTTCACACCCATGACGAACTGCACATAGAGTTTGCCCGGAATGCGCCCGTCCCGGTTCATCTCGGCCGCCTTGAAGATATGCGACAGGTCGAACGCCTCGATCTCCGGCTTGACGGCATAGGTGCGCATCTCGGAGGCCAGCCAGTCCACCAGATCGGGCGGATTCTCGTAGACCCGCGTCGGGAAGTTGTTCGACCCCACCGAAAGCGAGGCCATGTCCGGCGCCAGGGGCAGCATCCCGCCCCGCGCCTGCCCCGCGCCGGATCGCCCGCCGGTGGACAGCTGGATGATCATGCCGGGGCAGTGTTTCTTCAGCCCCTCGACCAAACGCGCAAACCGCTCCGGATCGGATGTCGGGTTCTCGTTCTCGTCGCGCACATGTGCGTGCACGATGCTTGCCCCGGCCTCGAAAGCCGCCTGCGTGCTCTCGATCTGCTGCTCGATGGTGACTGGCACCGCCGGGTTGTCGGACGTGCGCGGCACGGAGCCGGTGATGGCAACGCAGATGATGCAGGGTTTGGACATGAGGCAGGCTCCTTCGCTTGTCGCGCGGACTTTGGCGCGACGGGAGGTCGGGTTCAAGGGGGCAGACCGCGCGCCAGAGGCTCCGGCCCCGCAGGTTCGCGTATCTGGAAAGAAGAGAAACAGGGGCAACGCGTGGCCGCCCCTGCGTGAGACATGGGGTCAGAGGTCGAAGAACACCGTCTCGTCTTCGCCTTGCAGGTGGATGTCGAAACGGTAGATCGGCTTGCCGTCCCGCTCTCCGCGCGTCGCGATCAAGGTGGCGCGGCGCTTTTCCCATTCGATGGTATTGATGACCGGGTCCTTGGCGTTCGCCTCCGCCTCGTCCTCGAAGTAGAGCCGGGTGTTCAGGCCGACATTGATGCCGCGAGCGACGATCCACAGGTTGATGTGCGGCGCCTGCGTGGTGCCGTTGCGGCCGGGAACGCGACCCGGCTTGATGGTGTCGAACCCCCATTCGCCGGTGTCGAAATCGGTGATGACGCGGCCCCAGCCACGGAAGCCGTCTTCCACGTCGCCTTTGCTTTCGGGATGCGCATAGACACCGGCCGCGTTGGCCTGCCAGGCTTCCAGAAGCACATCCTTCACCGGCGAGCCGGTGCCGTCGATGACCAGCCCCTCGATGCGGATACGCTCACCCGCGGCGTTGGGTCCGGCGATGTCCCAGCCCAGCTCCTGCTTGTAGATGTCGAAGCCCGCCGCGCCGGGTGCAAGGCCGATGTGAACGTAGGGGCCAGCGGTCTGGGAAGGGGTTTCCTTGAGGTAATTCAGCGATTGCACCATGGGTCAGTTTCCTTCCAGACGGTTCTCGAACAGCGTCGAGCGGCGTCCGCGCAGCACGATGTCGAACTTGTAGGCGATGGTGTCGAGCGGAATCGTGGCATTGAGGTCGAGTGCCGCCACAAGGCTGTCGATGCCTTCCTGTGTCGGGATCGTCTTGACGATGGGGCACTTGTCGATCAGCGGGTCACCCTCGAAATAGCACTGGGTGATCAGCCGTTGCACGAAGGCGCTGCCGAAGATCGACAGGTGGATATGCGCCGGGCGCCAGTTGTTGACCCAGTTGCGCCACGGGTAGGCGCCGGGCTTCACGGTGCGGAAGAAATAGTAGCCGTTCTCATCCGTCAGCGTCCGGCCGCAGCCGCCGAAATTCGGGTCGATCGGCGCGAGGTAGGTGTCCTTCTTGTGGCGATACCGCCCGCCGGCGTTGGCCTGCCAGGCCTCGACCAGCGTGTTCGGCACCGGGCGGCCGTTCTCGTCCAGAACCCGCCCGTGCAGGATGATCCGCTCGCCGATCGCGCTCTCGCCCGGCTTGGCGTAGTTGTAGATCATGTCCTTGTCCATCGGGTCGATGTCGCCGTGCCCAAAACGCGGGCCGGTGATCTCCGACACCGTGTTTTCGAGGCTGATAAGCGAATAGCGCGGCGAGCGCGCCACCGAGGTCTTGTAGTCGTGCGTGTAGGCGGGCGGATGCCATTCGCGGTCACGCTGGTAGTATTCTGCGGGTATAGACATGAAGGTCTCTCCTCCTCGGGGTCCGGAATATTTGCGCGTTTCCGGCGGTGTCATTGGTTTATTGAGCGTCCAGCTCGGCCCAGGTCTGCTTGGCCAGCTTGATCGCATGATTGGCCTTCGGCACGCCCGCGTAAATGGCGACGTGCTGGAAGGCTTCCATGATGTCTTCCCGCGAAGCCCCGGTGCGGGTGGCGGCGCGGATGTGCATGGGGATTTCCTCGAAGTTGCCGCAGGCGGCGAGCAGGGCCAGCGTGAGCATCGAGCGCTCGCGGCGGCTGATCCTGTCGTTGGCCCAGAGATTGCCCCAGGCGGTCTCCGTGATCATCTCCTGGAACGGCACGTCGAGCGGCGTCTTCGCCGCCTCGGCGCGGTCCACATGGGCGTCGCCCAGAACCTGACGGCGGACGGTCATGCCGGTGTCGTATCGGTTGGTCATCGTCTTGTCTCCGGGGATCAATACGGCAGGCCGACGTAGTTCTCGGCCATCGCCACCTGTGCGGCGTGGTTCGTGCGCAGGAAGGCGATCTCCGCCTGCTGCATCTTCAGGTCGAACTCGGACTGGTCCGGGAAGCGGTGCAGCAGCGAGGTCATCCACCAACTGAAGCGCTCCGCCTTCCACACCCGCGCCAGCGCCTTTTCGGAATAGCGGTCCAGCCCCTCGCTGTCGCCGTCCAGATAATGCGCGACCATGCCGTGATACAGGTAATGAATGTCGCTCGCCGCGGTGTTCAGCCCCTTTGCGCCCGTCGGCGGCACGATGTGCGCCGCGTCGCCACACAGGAACAGCCGACCCCAGCGCATCGGCTCGGTCACAAACGAGCGCAGCGGCGCGATGCTCTTCTCGATCGACGGGCCGGTTACGAGCTTTTCCGCCGCCTCGGTCGGGATACGGCGCTTGAGTTCCTCCCAGAACGCCGCGTCCGTCCAGTCGCCCGGGTGATCCGACAGGGAACACTGGATATAGTAGCGGCTCAGGTTCTCGTTCCGCATCGAGCAAAGCGCGAAACCGCGCTCGGAGCTGGCGTAGATCAGCTCCTCATGCACCGGCGGCGTCTCCGACAGGATGCCGAGCCAGCCGAAGGGGTACAGCTTCTCGTATTCCCGCCGCACGGTCAGCGGGATAGTCTGACGGCTCACGCCGTGGAAACCGTCACAGCCCGCCACGAATTCACAGTCAATGCGGTGTTCGGTGCCATCCACCGTGTAGGTCACATAGGGCGCATCGCTGTCCGCGCCGTGGATCACGACGCCATCGACGTTGTAGACGATCTTGCCGTCCATCGCCTCCCGCGCCGCGTAAAGATCCCGCGTCACCTCGGTCTGGCCATAGACCACCACGGTCCGGTCCACCAGATCCTTGAAATTGATGCCGAAATGCTCATCCCCGTAGGAAATCACCGTGCCGTCGTGGACAAAGCACTCCTTGTCCAGCCGCTCCGCGACCCCGGCCTCGCGCATCAGGTCGACCATGCCGGTCTCGAGGATGCCCGCCCGGATGCGGCTCAGGACGTAGTCCTTGGTTTTCCGTTCCAGAACAACAGTGTCGATGCCCTTGCGTTGCAGAAGCTGGCTGAGCAGCAGGCCCGACGGGCCGCCGCCGATGATACAAACCTGTGTACGCATGAGTCTCCTCCTCTGGCTTGTCCGGAGTAGACACTGAACCGTATGGCGATGTAAAATGGCATTGTCGCCTTTTTACTTAACCAAAATGATAACAAAATGCACAGCCGCATCAAGCTCCGCCACATCGAGGCCTTCACCACCATTGCTCGCCACGGCCAGCTCAAGGCCGCCTGTGAGGCACTCAACCTGACGCAGCCCGCGCTGTCGAAGACGCTCAAGGAGCTGGAGGACGTGCTCGGGGCGCGGCTGATGGAGCGCGACCGCTCCGGCACTGCCCTGACGCCCGAAGGTGAGGTCTTTCTCGAATTCGCCACGCAAAGCCTCGCCGCCCTGCGCCGCGGCGTCGATGGCGTCACCGCGATCCGCACCGGCGGGGTAGAGCGGATCAAGGTCGGCTCCCTGCCCTCCGTCGCCGCGCGGCTGATGCCGAAGGCGGTGGCGCTGTTCCACCGCATGGCCCCGGACACCCGCCTCGTGCTGCGCGACGGGGCGCATGGGGCGCTGACCAATGACCTGCGCAGCGGCGCGCTCGACATGGTCATCGGGCGCATGGGTGCGCCGGAAATGATGCAGGGGTTGTCATTCACCCAGCTTTATCAGGAACGGGTGGTCTGCTGCTGCGACCCGTCCCACCCGCTCCGCGCCGCCACCGCGCCTGCGCCCGACGCGCTGCTGGGCTGGCCCGTGCTCTACCCGCCCGAGGGCGCGGCAATCCGCCCGCTGCTCGACCGCTGGCGGCTGGCGCAGGGGCTGCCTGAGTTTGCGAACCGCATGGACTGCGTCTCCGGCGCGTTCGGACGCAATTTCGTTCCCGGCTCGGAGGCGCTCTGGTTCATCTCCGAAGGCGTGGTGGCGCAGGACGTCGCCGACGGCCGCCTGGCCCTCCTGCCGCTCGACCTGACGCTGACTGCGGGCCCCGTGGGCCTGATGACCCGGCCGGACAGCACCCCCTCGCGCAGTCAGACGCTGTTCACCCGCGCACTCACCCAGGCCGCAGACCTGCTGCCTACATCCTGAGTGCCATGCGGCGTCATCCACAAGTTAATGGGGTTATCCCCAAAATATCACTTTACACAGCGACTCCGGGCCTGCACCATATCTGGTAAGGGTGCTGGAAACGGCCCCAGCCCCTTGAGCAGGCAGCGAGTGCTTGGGGCGTCTTCACCCCGGCACACAATCACAAAGAGGTGGCGACATGGCCCTGTCCGAGCATGACCTGAACGACGAGATTCATCCGATCGACATCGTCGAGACAATTGCGGCCCACAACGATTGGGATTTCGACCGCATCGCCGACGACCAGATCGCCATGGCGCTCGAGGGCCAGTGGCGCACCTACTCGATCACCCTCGCCTGGTCGCACTATGACGAAACCCTCCGGCTGATCTGCACCTTCGAGTTCGAGCCGCCGCAGGAGCGGTTCGGAACCCTCTACGAAGGGCTCAACCTGGTGAACGACCAATGCTGGGCCGGGGCCTTCAGCTACTGGGCCGACCAGCAGCTGATGGTCTACAAGTACGGGCTTGTGCTGGCGGGTGGGCAGATCGCCTCGGCCGAGCAGATCGACACCCTGATCACCGCCGCCGTGATGTCCGCCGAGCGCTATTACCCGGCCTTCCAGCTGATGAGCTGGACCGACCGGACCGCCCATGAGTCCTTGCAGGTGGCCATCGCGGAGGCCTACGGCCGCGCTTGACGGCGGGAAAATTTTGCCGGGACAAAATTTTCAATTGGGGCTCCGCCCCGTCCCTTCGGGACCCCCGGAGGTATTTTGGGACCAGCGAAGCACAGGGAGCGCCGAATGCTTGCGGCGCTCTTTTTGCATGGGTAGCCTGCGCGCGACTTGGGAAAGGACGATGCGATGCAACAAGGTTTGGTGGCCGGACAGGGCCTCGTGCTGCTGGGCTGCGGCAAGATGGGATCGGCGATGCTGGCCGGATGGCTGGCGCGGGGGCTGCCCCCGGCATCGGTCTGGGTGCTCGACCCGAAACCGAGCGACTGGGTTCTGGCGCAGGGTGTGCACGTCAACGACGGCGTGCCGGACGCGCCCGCCGTGGTGCTGCTGGCCGTGAAGCCGCAGATGATGGGCGACGCGCTGCCGGTGCTGGCGGCGCTTGGCAATGGCGATACGCTGTTCGTCTCGATCGCTGCCGGGACGACGATTGCGACGCTGGAAGCCGCTCTCGGCTCCGAAACCCCCATCGTGCGCTCCATGCCAAACACGCCCGCCGCCGTGGGGCAGGGCATCACGGCGATCTGCGGCAATGCCCGCACGAGCGCCGACCAGCTCGACCTGACCGAAGCCCTGCTCACCGCCATCGGCGGCGTGGTCCGGCTCGACGGCGAGCACCAGATGGATGCGGTCACCGGCCTCTCCGGCTCCGGTCCGGCCTATGTCTTTCACATGATCGAATGCATGGCGAAGGCGGGCGAGGCGCAGGGGCTCGCGCCGGACCTCGCCATGCAACTGGCCAAGGCCACCGTCGCGGGCGCCGGCGCTCTGGCGATGCAGGCGGAGGAAGACCCCGCGCAATTGCGCGTCAACGTCACCTCGCCGAACGGCACCACGCAGGCCGGTCTCGCGGTCCTCATGGACGAGACCACCGGCCTGCCGCCGCTGATCGCGCAGACCGTCGCCGCCGCCACCAACCGCTCGAAGGAGCTTGCCAATGGCTGAGATCACCTATGACGACTTCCTCAAGGTCGATATCCGCGTCGGCACCGTCACCCGCGCCGAACCTTTCCCCGAGGCCCGCAAACCCGCCATCAAGCTCTGGATCGACTTCGGCCCGGAGATCGGGGAGAAGAAATCCTCCGCACAGATCACCGTTCACTACACGCCCGAGGCCCTTTTCGGCAAACAGGTCATGGCGGTCGTCAATTTCCCGCCGCGCCAGATCGGGCCGGTGATGTCCGAAGTTCTGGTGCTCGGCGCGATGGACGACGGCGGCGCGGTGGTCCTGATCGGCCCCGATCAGCCCGTCCCGAACGGCGGGCGCATGCACTGACCCGAGGGTCCCCTTGACCTTCGCACTCGCCTTGGGTCACCTGAACACCCGAGGAGGAGCCGCCATGCCACAGCCCGCCATCACCGGACACGGGGTCTTCACCCCGCCGGAGGTCATCACCAACGACGAGCTTGTCGTCGCCTTCAACGCCTATGCGGAACGCTGGAACGCCGAACATGCGGCAGAGATCGCCGCGGGCACGGCCGAGCCGAAAGGCCCCTCCTCCTCCGAGTTCATCGTGAACGCCTCCGGTATCGAGCAGCGTTTCGTCATGGACAAGGACGGCGTACTCGATCCCGCCCGCATGTATCCGCGCCTGCCCGCCCGCCCCGACGAGGCCCCCGGCATCATGGCCGAAATGGGCCTCGACGCCGCGCAAAAGGCCCTGGCCATGGCGGGGCGGACAGGCGCGGATGTGGACCTTGTGATCTGCGCCGCCTCCAACCACGAACGCGCCTATCCCGCCATCGCCATCGAGATCCAGCAGCTCCTTGGCGCAGGCGGCTTTGCCTTCGACATGAACGTCGCCTGCTCATCCGCCACCTTCGGCATCCAGGCCGCCTCCGACATGATCCGCGCGGGCAGCGCAAAGGCGGCGCTGGTGATCTGCCCGGAAATATGCTCCGGCCACCTCGAATGGCGCGACCGCGACTGTCACTTCATCTTCGGCGATGTGGCGACAGCGGTGCTGATCGAGCCTGCCGAGGCGGCGCAAGGCCCGCGCTTCGACATCGTCTCCACCCGCTGCGCCACGCAGTTCTCCAACAACATCCGCAACAACAACGGCTTCCTGCGCCGCACGCATGACCAGATGGAGGACCGCCGCGACATGCAGTTCATGCAGAACGGGCGCAAGGTCTTCAAGGAGGTGCTGCCGTTGGTGTCCGCCCATATCGCCGCTCACTTGCAGGCGGAAGGTTGGGGCGCGGAGGATCTCAAGCGTCTCTGGCTGCATCAGGCGAACAAGACGATGAACGATTTCATCGGAAAGAAGGTGCTCGGCCGCACACCGGACCCCGGCGAGCAACCGAACATTCTGCAGGATTACGCCAACACCTCCTCCGCCGGGTCGATCATCGCCTTTTCCCTGCATTCCGGCGACATGGCGGCGGGTGACAAGGGCGTGATCTGCTCCTTCGGCGCCGGGTACTCGGTGGGGTCCGTGCTGGTGGAGCGGCAGTAGCCGGCGCGTTCGGCCACCGCCCCCGACAGCCGGCCCTCTCCAGAGGCTCCGCCCGTTCAGCCCGCGAACGTACCGCCATGGCTGTTCGACGAGAACGCCTGCCCGAACCGGCCCAGCGCGAGATCGCGCGGCGCGATCTGAACCGCCCAACGCGAGACATCGCCGATCTGCCAGCCCGCGAGGGCACTCGGCGGCATCAGCAGCAGGCAGGGTGCATCGGCGGGCAACCGTCCGTCCGCCGCGTCCGCCGCGCCATTGCCGAGATACAGCACCTCCTGCGCCGCGAAGGCTTCCCAGACCGGAACAAGACGCGTCAGTGTCGCCTCCGGCAACGCCGCCGGATCGGCGGCATACACCCGCCGCGCCTGCGCCTCGTAGAGCTTGCGATAGCTCTTGTAGCCGGGGAATTGCAGCAGGCTCAGTGGCTTGCGGCCCTCGGCGCGGGACTTCGCACTCATCCAGCCTTCGTTGGTCAGCTTCGCCAGCGCACCGATCACCTTGGCACAATCGCGTTCGCTGAACGGGGCGACCTCGGCGCGGGCTTCGACCTTCTCCGACAAACGGCGCAGCCGCTCCAGCGTCGCGGTCATCCCGTCCACGATCGCGGCCTTCCCGGCATCGCCCTCCGCTCCGACACGGCCCCGCTCGATCAGCCGCAGCATCATCCGGTCCGCCGCATCGAGCAGCGCCACCATGGTCACCCAATCGAAGGGCAGGAAACCCGGATCGGTCATCGTCGGCTTCTCGAGCAGCGCCGCGAAAGGCGAGACCGCGCCAAGTTCGGGCCGGTCGTCGCTGTCGTCGGTCACAGCCGTCAGATACCAGCGCGGCGGACACAGGGCCTCCGGTCCGATCAGCTCGGCGAGGGCCTCCTCGCCGGATTCGAACGGGAAGTAGTAGTCCGCGCCCTCCGGCAGGGACCGCACCGTGCCACGCTCCTGCGTGTGCAGCACGACCACCTCCGCCGAAGGATCGTCCGCGGCGAAGATCACCAGCCAGCCGCTGCGCGGACCAAGCCCGCCCCAAAGGGTCCCCGGCAGGTCCGTCAGCGCGATCTGCGCATAGAAGCTCGCGGGCTTGTCCCCGATCCGGGGCCAGTCCATGCCCTCGGGCAGAGAAGGCCCGCCGCCAATCCAGCTGTCCGTCGGCTCCTGCGGGAAACGAATCTCGAGACGCAGCCGCCCGGTGCGGAAGTCGACCGCCTTGCCCGGCGCGTCGGTCTCCGGGGTGGCTTCGGGCGCCTGCCGTGACGCGACGTGCTGCTTTGGCATCTCGACCGGGTCGGAAGCACCGCCGGCATTGCGTGCCATGAACCGTTCCGCAGCCTTGACGCCCCCCGCCAGCAACTGTGCGATCACCTCGGCGCGCTGCTCGGGCGCGATCAGCACCTCCTGCGCGTCACGCCCGGACGCGGGCTTGCGTCCCGTGTTCCGGACCGGCGACGCCGGGGCCTGCGACTCACCGGGTGCCTCGGTCTCGAATGCGGAGTCTGGCGCTTCCTGCAGCATCTCGCTGTAGGCATGCATCTTCGTGTCCCTGTGTGGCGCAGCGCCGGACACGGGCGTCGCCCGCCCGCGCTTGAACGCACGCATGCGGTCCTGCAGGAAAGACGCGATCCCCGCCGCGTTGGCGCCATATTCCGTGATCGGCTCCGCGTCGTCGAAAACGTCGCCGCCCATGCGCTTGCCAAGGACGCTCAACCCGCCACCCAACGCCATCAGCGCAATCGCCGTAAACGGCTGATCCCAGAACGGCGGAAGCAGGAAGATCACGTTCTTCCAGATCGCCGCGGCCCAGATCGTACCAAAAATGAGTATCCCGGTCCCCACCAGGAATACAGACCGTGCTGCATACACCATTGTTTCCCATCCTCTCACCTATGGCGTGCAAAAGGCCCGATAGTTGCGGCGAAATCATGGAACGGCTGGGGCACCAAAAGGGAAATTTGGGCGAGAGACCTGTGGACAACACAGCCACAGGCTGCAATGACGGGCCTGTCAGTCCCCGACAGCCTCGCGCCAATGCTTCCGGCACAGGCTGACGTAGGTCTCGTTTCCGCCGATCTGGACCTGCGCGCCGTCCTTCAGCACGTCGCCATCCGGGCCCTGTCGGATCACCATGGTCGCCTTGCGGCCACAATGGCAGATGGTGCGGACCTCGCGCATCTCGTCCGCCAGCGCCAGAAGCGCGGCAGAACCCGGAAACAACTCGCCGCGAAAGTCCACCCGCAGACCATAGGCCATGACCGGCACGCCGAGGTCGTCCACCACACGGGCAAGCTGCCAGACCTGTGCACGGCTCAGGAACTGCGCCTCGTCGACGAAGATGCAGGCCACAGCCCCCTGCGCCAGACGCGCCGCAATCTTGGCAAACAGGTCCTCGTCCGGCCCGAAGGTCGCCGCAGGCCGCCCGAGACCGATGCGCGACCCGATCGTGCCTTCGCCCGCGCGATTATCGACAGCCGCGGTCAGCAGATAGGTCTGCATCCCCCGCTCGTTGTAGTTGTGCGCGGCCTGCAAAAGCAGCGTGCTCTTGCCGGCGTTCATGGTTGAGTAATGGAAATGCAGCTTGGCCATGTCCGGCTATGTGCCCGCCTGCCGCCCGCTTGGCAAGCGGCCCCTTACCGACCCTCCCCCACCCCAACCCTCCCCAGAGGGGAGGGTTGGGGTGGGGGAGGACGCCAGCACCGGGAAAGCCACACTCGGCCAGGGCCGGGTGTGGCTGCGTGCCCGGAGGCTTGTGAAGGCATGACGGTCTCGGGCATGATGCAGCACGGAAAAACAAAAGACCTCGCCGGTGCGCTCACACCGGGCCAGGAAGGGTGACTCATGAACAATCTGGGACGGTTTCTGAAGAAGCACACCGAAGCTTTGGTCAAGGACGTCGGCGTCGAAGCGGCCTGTGCGCTCACCGGCAAATCGAAAGCCACCATCGGACGGTATTACTCCGAACATGACGAGCACGAAGAACGCTTCATGCCCATCGACGCGGTGGCCGCGCTCGAGGAAGCTTCGTCCTACCCGCATGTCACCGCCGCCCTGGCCGAGCTCAAGGGCATCACCCTGACCTTCGACGCAGAGCGCCGCAACGACCGCCGCAAAGGTGGGGTCAATTCCGACGTCATCGCCCTGTCGCAGCGCTTTGCCATGCTGATGGCCGAATACCAGCAGAGCATCGCGGACGGTGTCATCACCGCCAACGAGGCGAAGCGCATGCTGAACGAGACCCTCGCCATCCAGAAGGTGCTGATCGACATCAAGATCCACCTCGAAGAAGAGCAGGCTTGACGGGTCGGCGGGAGACTGGGGCGATGCTGTCGCGATTCTTCAAGGCCAAGCCGGACCCGGTGCCCGCCGGGGAGTTCGCGACCGTCTTTCCGGCTCTGCCCGCGAAGGCGGCGCAGGCCTGGGCGGAAGAGCAACTCTTCCGCACCAGCGCCCGTCCGGAGGATCTGGCCGACCAGATCACCCGCTTCCGGCTGATCGCGGCGCGGGACGACCTGAGCCTCGGCGTGCAGGTCAACGCCCGCGTGGCCATGACGCACAAGCTGATGGAGCGCGGCGACCTTGCCGGCCTCGCGGCCCTGATGCCGGAGCTCGCCGCCACCCGCGCCCGCATCCCGACCGCGTCGAAGACCGCGCCGATGCGTGAGAACCTCTGGCACCTGACTTGCTCGGCGCAGTTCGTCTCGCTCAACGCGGCGTTGATGCTCGGGGACTTCGACGCCGCCCGGGCGCTGGCTGCGGACGTGCCATTGACGCTGCCCGACCGGCCCGACTCGCTGCCCGCGTTCTTCTACCGCACCTGCGCCAACTATGCCCGCTGCTGCGGCCTTGCCGCTGCCGCCGCTGTGAGGGAGGACGATGTCGAGCGCCTGACTGTCCTGACGCTGGCCTGTCGCAAGGCCCTGCACCATGGGCTGACCCTGCGACCGTCCGAGTGCAAGCCCGCGAAACGCGAGGACGCGCAGGCCATCCCCCTCGCCGACCGCGAATTCTTCCGCGCCGCGGCCCTCTCGGAATTGCTGGACCTGCTGCGCGAGGCTCCGGCGGAGGCCCGGCTGCCCCTCGTGGCGCAGATCGGCAGGCTCTGTCTGGCGCAACGTACACCGGAGCAACTGGAGCGGCTGCTGGCGGCCTTCACCCGGTTTGCCACCGGGGATGCGGCGGTTCGCTGATCGCAAGGAGGGGTTTCGCCCCGCTGCGCGGATCGACCGGCGCACATTTGGCGCGGGGAAAATTTTGCCGGAACAAAATTTTGTGTCGGGGCTTTGCCCCGTCGCCTGCGGCGACTCCCCGAGTATTTGCCTAAGAGAAGAAACAGGGGACGGTGTTCACGGTCTCGCGCCGCGGTGTGGGGCGAGGACTGTCAGGTCCTGAGTTGCCCCCAGAGATCGTACTCCCCGGCCTCGTCCACCTCCACCGTGACGATGTCGCCCGGATTCAACCCGTCCGCGCCCTCGTCGATGAACAGGTTGCCGTCGATCTCCGGCGCATCCGCCTTCGTGCGGCAGGTGGCGATGCCGTCCTCGTCCACGTCATCGACGATGACCTCGATCACGCTGCCGACTTTCGCCGCCAGTTTCGCCTCCGAAATGGCCTGCGCCTTTTCCATGAAGCGGTCCCAACGCTCCTGCTTCAGCTCTTCCGGCACATGGTCCGGCAGCGCGTTGGAGCGGGCGCCATAGACGTTCTCGTACTTGAAGCAGCCGACCCGGTCGAGTTGCGCATCGTCCATCCAGTCGAGCAGGTGCTGGAACTCCGCCTCTGTCTCGCCGGGATAGCCGACGATGAAGGTCGAGCGCAGGGTGATGTCCGGGCAGGTCGCGCGCCAGGCGGCAATCTCGTCCAGCGTGCGTTCGGCAGCGGCGGGCCGGGCCATGCGTTTGAGCGTATCCGGGTGGCTGTGCTGGAAGGGAATGTCGAGGTAGGGCAGGATCTTGCCCTCCGCCATCAGCGGCACCACCTCGCGCACATGCGGATAGGGGTAGACGTAATGCATCCGCACCCACGCCCCGAGCGCGCCCAACTCCCGCGCCAGCGAGACGAACGGGAACTTCTCGTCCCGCTCCTTCCAGTCCGTGCCATAGGCGCTTGTGTCCTGCGAGATGACAAGCAACTCGCGCACTCCCGCCTCCACCAGCTTCTCCGCCTCGCGCAAAACCGCCTTTTGCGGACGCGACACCAGCCGTCCCCGCATGTCCGGGATGATGCAGAACTTGCACTTGTGGTTACAGCCCTCGGAAATCTTCAGATAGCTGTAATGCCGGGGCGTCAGGCTCACCCCGGTTGCCGGCAGCAGGTCCACGAAGGGATCGGGCGACGGCGGCACCGCCCGGTGCACGGCGTCCAGCACCTGCTCGTACTGATGCGGGCCGGTGACGGCCAGCACCTTCGGATGCGCCCCGGTGATGTACTCCGGTTCCGCGCCCAGGCATCCGGTCACGATCACCCGGCCGTTCTCGTGCAGCGCCTCGCCGATGGCCTCCAGACTCTCCGCCTTGGCGCTGTCGAGGAAACCACAGGTGTTCACGATCACCGCATCGGCGCCGCTGTAATCGGCGCTGATCCCGTAGCCCTCGGCTCTGAGCCGCGTCAGGATGCGTTCGGAATCCACCAGCGCCTTCGGACAGCCAAGCGAAACCATGCCGATGGTCGGCTGGCCATCGCGGCGGGTCTCGGTGATGCGCGCACGCGCGAGGTCGGGGCGAAGATCGGGGGGATTCTGCATCCCCCGCCTATACGCCACCTGACACGCCCGGAAAAGGCCCCTCAGAGCCGGGCGACGAAGCCGTTCACCAACGCCGCGATCTCCGCCGACGCGCCCGGTTCCATCTGGAGATGATGATCCCCCGTGACCGTCACCGCCGTATAATCCGCGATCAATGCGGGTGCGTCCGCCACCGCCGCCGCCAAACGGGGCCGCGCAATGATCCCCTCGGAGGCCCAGACGTTCAGCACCGGGCAGCGGATCGCCGCCAGCACCGCCCGCACGTCCTCCGCCTTCAGCTTCATCGCCGAGGAAGCGAACATGCGGTTGTCCGCCGTCATCTCCACGCCGCTTGCCACATCCCTGAGCGCCCGGGGGGCCAGCGCCGCCGCCACCGGCCCGGAATTGCCCTGCGCCTGCCGCCGCTCGGCATAGGCCGCAACGGAATCGAACCGCCGTTGCCCGCGTCCCAGCACCTTGCGTGTATCCAACACGAAGGCGCGCAGCGTCGTGACCACATCCACCTCCGTCGGCTCCGGCACCAGGCTGTCCAGCGCGACCAGCCCAGACACCCGCTCCGGCACCGTCGCCGCCAGCAGCGCCGCGATATTCGCGCCGCGCGAATGTCCCATAAGCACGACCGTGTCCCAACCCAGAGCATCCAGCACCGCCACCAGCTGCGGCAAGTCATCCCACAGATTGTACGTCGCATGGGCGGCGCGATGTCCACTCTGCCCCTGCCCGCTCAGATCGAGCGCCATCACCCGGCAGCCGTCCAGCCTCGGCGCCAGTTCGGCAAAGCTCTCCGCATGATCCATCCAGCCATGCAGCGCCAGCACCGGCACGCCATCCACCGGCCCCCATGCGAGCCCCGCATAGCGCAGCCCGTCCACTTCGTATACAACTGCTTCGGCCATACGCAGACCCTCCGTTCATGCCGAAGGTCTGCCGCAGCAGAAGTCCGGAGGCAACCCGGCTCAGCGCCGCCTGCGCAGCACCGCAAGGAGGCCAAGCGCCCCCGCGAGCAGCGGCAACCCGGCGGGCAGCGGAACCGGCGCGAGCGCCGACAGCCAAGCTGTCCCGGAGGCGACCGGACGGCGCGAGGGCAGATAGTTGAAGTCCTCGTCCAGCCCGTTCACTGCCCAGACACTATCAACCAGGAACAACTGCGCAACCGGGGTATCGAGCAGGTCCACCGCCCCGACATAGAGCCGCAGGTCGCGCCGGGGCAGTCCGGGCCCCTGCTCCTGAAAGAACAACAGGGCGTCTGAAATGATCAGCATCCCGGACCCGGACGACGAGTCGTCATAGACTTGCGGCGCAAAAGTCCCGGTATTGCCGCCCGAGGTGGCAAAATCCCAGTCCAGAACGGCGTTCAGTTCGCTGTCCCAGGTGAAGGACCCCACCGCAACGCCACCATCGGCGAACACGCCGTTCTTCAACGTCCATTCCACCAGCGCCGCCTTTGCGGGCGCGGCCATCGCTGTCACCGCCAATGCAGCAGTCACGATACAGGTCTTTATACTCGGCACGGACAAGGCTCCCTTGATGTCAATTGGCGTCACCGTGCCAGCACACCCGAAAAAGGTGAATCCGGTATCGCCTGTCTGGGACAGTTTCGCGCCTGCTGTGGCCTTCCGGTCTCAGCAAACGCGGACGCCATTTACCAAATCTGACGCGACATCATGCAGAACGCCCGGCTCCTGGAGGGCAATCTGTAGGAAACTCGGACCTTTTTGTACCAAACCCGGAAAACCGCCCGAACCCGGCCTTTCCGGCAGGCGGGCAATCTGTACGAAACTCAGGGCGTTTTGTACCAAACTCTCCGGAAAATCTGCTCACTGGACAATAAAACGGGCCCCGAGAGGCCCGTTAACCGTGTTGTTCGGTGGTGCAACGATCGCTGTACCGGCTCAGCGGCGGCGGTCGCGGCGCGAGGACATCGGCTGGAACGCCACGCCCACATGCGCCTCGCAATAGGGTTTGCCTTGCTGCACCGGCAGGCCGCAAAACCAGAAGTCCTCGGTCGCCGGATCGCCCACCGGCCACTTGCAGGTGCGCTCGGTCAGCTCCATCAAGGTCAGCTTTTTCGCTTTCTTTTCAATGGCATTGACCTTGGCGAGCGCCTCCGGGCTGATCTCGTTCGCGGACGGCTGCGGCGGCAGCGGCTGGCCCGCCGGAATGATCTTGTTGCGTGCGCTGGCGGGCAGCGGGGCCGGGGTGGCAGAGGTGGTCATCGGCTCGGGACGGGTCTCCTCGACCTCCTCCTCTTCCGCTGCCTCCTCCATAACATCCTGCTTCGGCTTGACTTTTTTCACCTCGGGCTTCGGCTTGGGCTTGACCTCGACCTTCTCCGGCGCCGCGGCGGCGGGAGCCGCGCCGCCCGCACGGTTGGACAGGCCGAGCCGGTGGACCTTGCCGATCACCGCATTGCGGGTCACACCGCCCAGCTCCTTGGCGATCTGGCTGGCGGACTGGCCTTCACCCCACATCTTCTTGAGCAGCTCGACGCGTTCATCGGTCCAGGACATCGTCACATTCCTATTGAAAAAGCGGCACGCGTTGCGGGCCGCCTGTCGTTTCCGGGTCAGGGGCCTATTCTAATCATCGCAAGCCAAGATACAAGGCACCGAATCAGCCACGGAGACCCCATGTCACAGCCTTCCGCCTACGCCCCCGGAGACCGCCGTTTCGGCCATGTGAACTGGCTTGGCCTCTACACGCTGGCAAAACGCGAGATCTTGCGGTTTGCAAACGTGTGGACACAAACTCTGCTCGCGCCATTGGTGACCGCCGGGCTGTTCATGGTGATCTTCACCATCGCAGTCGGGGACAAACGAGGGGAGGTCATGGGTGTGCCGTTCAGCACGTTCATTGCGCCGGGCATCCTGATGATGACCGTGATCCAGAACGCCTTTGCCAACACGTCCAGCAGCCTGGTCATCTCGAAGGTGCAGGGCAACATCGTGGACACCCTCATGCCGCCGCTCTCCGCCGGGGAACTGGTGCTCGGCTACCTTGCCGGCGGTGTCGCGCGCGGTCTCTTTGTCGCGGTCGCGATCCTGATCGCCCTCTGGCTCTTCCTCGGCATCGTCCCCGCACATCCGCTCGTCACCCTGGTCTTCGTCACGATGGGCGCGGCATTCCTCTCCTCGCTTGGCATGATCGCCGGGATTTTTGCCAACAAATTCGACCAGATGGCAGCGATTACCAACTTCATCGTGACACCCCTGGCGTTCCTGTCCGGCACCTTCTACTCCGTCGAGGCCCTGCCCCCTGGCCTCTACCAGATCACCCATGTGAACCCGGTGTTCTACCTGATCGACGGCGCCCGCTGGGGCGTGATCGGCGTGTCGGACAGCGATCCGCTGCTCGGCTTCGTCGTGGCACTCGGTGCAACCGTCGCGGTCTGCCTTCTGGCCTGGGCGATGTTCCGCAAGGGGTATCGGCTCAAGGCGTGACGTCAAGTAGGGCGGGGCTATGCCCCGCACCCCGCTTCAGATCGACACGCTTTCGAGCAACGCCGCGCGGTCAGCCTTCGGGTTGCCGGACTTGAAGCTCACCTGCCCCCGGTTCATCACGAAGACCTGGTCCGCCAGCCCGACGGCGAAGTCAAAGTACTGCTCCACAAGGATAATCGCGATCTCTCCTTCCTCGCGGAGCACTTCGATCACGCGGCCGATCTGCTTGATGATCGACGGTTGAATGCCCTCTGTCGGCTCGTCGAGCAGCAGGACCTTGGGCTGGGTAATCAGCGCCCGGGCAATGGCTAACTGCTGCTGCTGCCCGCCCGACAGGTCTCCGCCCCGGCGATGCAGGAACTCCTTGAGGATCGGGAAGAGGTCGAAGATCCGGTCCGGAATCCTGTGTCCGCCGCCGCCGAGGCAGGCGAAACCCGTTTCCATGTTTTCCTGCACCGTCATCAGCGGAAACACCTCCCGCCCCTGCGGCACATAGGCGATCCCCGCCTTCGCCGCGCCAAATGCCGTCGGATGTCCGAGGTTCTGCCCGTTCAGCGTGATCGACCCGGCGGAGAACGGATGCCGTCCCGCGATCGCCTTGAGCAGCGACGTCTTGCCCACGCCGTTCGTCCCCATGATGCCCGTCACCTGCCCCGGCGCGGCGGTCAGGGAGATGCCGTGGAGAATCTGGCTTTGGCCGTATTTCAGCGTAAGGTCCTGTATTTCCAGCATGTCAGCGCCCCAGGTAGACGTCGATGACGTCCTTGTTGTTGGTCACATGGTCGAGCGAGCCTTCGGCCAGCACCGATCCCTCGTGCAGCACCGTGACCTTGCAGCCCAGCCGTCGCACAAACTCCATGTCATGCTCGACGACGACGACAGCGTGCTTCTTCGCCAGTCGCACCAGCAGGTCCGTGGTGTGCTCGCGCTCGGCCGGGGTCATGCCCGCTGCAGGCTCGTCCACGAGCAGGAGGCGCGGCTCCTGTGCCAGCAGCATACCGATTTCCAGCCATTGCTTCTGCCCGTGAGACAGCTCCCCCGCGGGCCGCGCGAGATGGTCCGTCAGGCCGACTTCCGAAGCGATCTCCTCGATCCGCGCCGCGCCGCGTGCGCTCTTGCGGTAGAGCAGCACGTCGAACGGCCCGCGCGGGTTCTTCAGCGCCATGGCGAGGTTCTCGCGCACCGTCTGCGCTTCGAACACCGTGGGCTTCTGAAACTTCCGCCCGATGCCCGCCCGCGCGATATGCGATTCGCTCATCTTCAGCAGGGACACCGATTTTTCACCGAACACCACCCGCCCCTCGTTGGGCCGCGTCTTGCCGGTGATGATGTCCATGAAAGTGGTCTTTCCGGCGCCGTTCGGGCCGATGATCGCGCGCATCTCCGGCTCGCCGATCTGGAAGCTGAGGTTGTTGATCGCCTTGAACCCGTCGAAGGAGACGGAGACGCCGGACATTTCGAGAAGTGTGGCCATCAGCTTTCCTCCGTATCCTTGGCGCCTTCTTCGGCGCGTTTCGAGCCTTGCGACGGGCCGTAATCGCCCTGCCGGTCCGGGGTCTTCTTCAGCATGACGTAATCGAACAGCCCGCCGATGCCCTTCGGTGCGAAGAGTGTGACGGCGACGAAGCTGAAGCCGAGCAGGACCAGCCACCAGTCGGTCCAGTTGATCGTGTAGAAGCCGAGGTTGATGTCAGGGGCACCGCCGCCGGTGAACCAACTCGACAGGAGAGAGACAAAGGCCGCGCCGATGACCGCGCCGTAAAGCCTGCCCCGTCCGCCGATGGCGACCCAGACCGCGAGGTAAATGGACGCGATCGGCGCGATTTCCGCCGGGTTGATGATGCCCGCCTGCGGGTAATAGAGCGCGCCGGCGATGCCCGCGACAACGGCGGTGATGGTGAAGACGAAGAGCTTGAAGCTCTCGACATGGTAGCCGAGGAAGCGCACGCGGGCCTCGTCGTCGCGGATGCCGCGGATCACGCTGCCCATCTTGCCGGAGGTCACCCAGGCAAAGAGGACGTAGCCCAGACCCAGCGCCAAGGCAGAAGCCCAGAGGAACCAGATCGACAGGGTGGCCTGTCCCACGTCATCGAGGCCAGGGATGTTCTGCAGGCCAGAAAGGCCGTTGTTGCCCCGCAGGCCGCTGTCATTCTGGAAGAGGTAAAGCGACAGGGCGAGCGTCATCGCCTGTGTGAGGATCGACAGGTACACTCCGGTCACGCGCGACCGGAAGGCGAGCCAGCCGAAGACCAGCGCCAACAGGCCCGGCACCGCGACGACCATCAGGAGTTGCAGGAAAAGGCTGTCCGAGAAAGCCCAGATCAGCGGGAACTCCGACGAGCCGACAACGCCGAAGATCTGCGTGCCGATGGCGTCCACCACTTCCTGATCGGTTGGCGGGATGGCGGCGGCGGCGAGGCTTTTCGTGACGATGATCTCCGTCCGCGCGTACATCAGCCATTGCCCGATGGCATAGCCGCCGATCCCGAAAAACGCCATATGCCCGAGCGAGAGGATACCGCAGTAGCCCCAGACCACGTCCATGCAGATGGCGACGAGGCACAGGCACAGCGTCTTGCCCAGCGTCTTGACGAAGGAGGTGGAGATCAGCGCCGAGCCCGCCACCTCCGACATGATGGTCACGCCGATGGTGAAGCAGGCGAGCGCCAGCAGGAACCAGAGCACGGAGGGATTGCGTGCGATGAAGCTCTTGCCGGGGGCGACGCGGGTCTCGAAGTGGTCTTCGGTTGTCGATGTCATGGTCTCACGCCTCCGCCGCGCGGCCCTTGAGGGCGACGATGCCCTTGGGACGGAACTGGATGAAGAGGATGATGAAGAGGATCATGTAAGTCTGCGCCGCCAGCGTGTTGGACGGGTTGAAGAACTCGATGCCCTTCTGGAGCACGCCAATCAACGAGGCCCCGGCAAGGGTGCCCCAGACGTTGCCGACACCGCCGACAACCACGGTCATGAAGCTCTGCACGATGTAATCCGCGCCCATCTCGGACGTGACCTTGGCGTACAGCCCGATGGCCACGCCCGCGATGCCGGCAATGCCGGAGCCGAGGCCGAAGGTCACCATGTTGATACGGTCCGGATTGATCCCCATGGAGGCGGCCATGCCCGGGTTCTGCGTCACCGCGCGCACTTCGAGGCCAAGGCGGGTCTTGTTCAGGATGAACAGGATCAGCCCGAGGAAGATCAGCGCGAGCACGAAGATCGCGATGCGGATGTAGGAGATGGCAACCACCTCGTTGAACACCAGCGCCCCGTCGAGCCAGCCGGGAGAGGTCAGCGGGCGGGCCTGTGTGCCGAAGATGTTCTTGGCCAGCTGTTGCAGGGCGATGGAAATGCCGAAGGTGGCGAGCAGGGTTTCCAGCGGACGGTGGTAGAGCCAGCGGATCACCAGCCGCTCCATCGCCACGCCCGCGCCGAAGGTCACCGCAAAGGCAACAGGCAGGGCGACGATGATCGAAACGGTATAATCCGGGATGATCTGCTGCATGACGTAGCCGGTATAGGCCCCCATCATGATGAACTCGCCATGGGCCATATTGATGACCCCCATCACACCGAAGGTGATGGCGAGGCCGATGGCGGCGAGGAAGTAGATCGAGGCGAGCGAAAGCGCATCAAGGGCGAGGTCGGCTGTCTGGTTGATCGCCACCTTGCGCTCGATGCCGGTCAGCGTGGCCTTGGCGGCGTCGGTCACGGCAGCATCGGATTCCGTATAGGCCTCATAGAAGACGTGGGTCTTCAAGGCTGCGGCTGCGGCCGCGTCGGAGGTGGTCGGCGGGACGAGCCCCTGTTCGGCGAGACGGGTATAAGCCTCGAAGCGGCGCTCCAGCGTGTTCAGGTCATGCACCTGGATGCCCGCGACCTTGCCACCGTCGATGTTGGCGGCCAGCGCCTCCTTGATGGCGGATTGCGAAATGCGGGCGGGCGCGAGACCGGCGTCGACGAGGCGGCCATAGGCCTCCACCTCGGTGATGTCGGCGCCGGGCTTGAGGATGCGGGCGACGTTTGTGCCCTCCGGAACCTCGGTGGCCACCCCGGCCGCGGTGGTCAGGATCTGGTTGAGCGCCGCACGGGCATCGAGCGACAGCTTGCCCGACAGGCTTTCAATCGCCGCGACCCGCGCTTCGGTGGTCGCGCCATAACGCGCCTTCAGCAGCGCGACGAGGCTTTCCTTGCGGGCGAGGATGGCCGGGTCCGCCTCGCCTTCCAGCGAGGCTTCCAGCGGTTCGATCTGCTCGGGATCGGGCGAGCGGGCGATGGCGTCGAGCGCGGCAGCGCGGCGGGCGGTGTCGGGATCGGACAGCTGGAACTGCACCAGCGCCGCACCGATCACCTTGCGCACACCGCCGTTCGGCTTGATCGCATTGAGCGACGCGCCCTCCAGCGACACCTTTTCGCCGGTATCCACGTCGCGCAGCGGTTTGTCGTAGTAGAACAGCCCCGTCGCGGTATCCTGCGTGACTTTCCGGTCCTGCCAGTTCTGCAGGAAATCCGGCACCTGCGGCAGGCCGGAGGCGATCAGATCGTCGATCACCACGCCGACGCTGCGGCGTCCGGGGTTCGCCACTTCTTCCTTGTGGGTCTGGAGAAGGGTCTGGAGGTCCTGCGCCGTCACCGGGGCGGACACCCCCGTCAGGACAAGCACAAGAAAGGCAAGGAGTGCGCGCATCATGGGGAGGTCTTTCCGGGGAAGGGTCGGGGCGCACATCGCGGCGCGCCCCGTTGGGTCAGATCGGATCAGTAGTTGGACTTGATCTGCACGCAGGTCTCGGTCTCGGTGTTGTACATGCCGCACTCGAGATCCTTCCAGTCGGACTTCAGCACCGCCGATTCCGGCAGGTAGTCGGTCCAGGCGTCACCCGCGACCGGCTCGGTCTGGGAGATGATGTCGAACTGGCCATCCGCGCGGATCTCGCCGATCAGCACCGGCTTGGAGAGGTGGTGATTCACGCCCATCACGGCGGTGCCGCCGGTCAGGTTCGGGAACTCCTGCCCCCACATGGCGGAGCGCACGGCGTCCACATCGGTGGTGCCTGCGGCGGTGGCCGCGTTCACCCACATGTTGAAGCCGATGTAATGGGCTTCCATCGGGTCGTTGGTCACACGCTTCTCGTCGCCGATGAAGGCATGCCACTTCTCGATGAACTCCGCGTTCGCCGGGGTGTCGGCGGACATGAAGTAGTTCCACGCAGCGAGGTGACCGACGAGGTTGGAGGTGTCGAGACCGGAGAGTTCTTCCTCACCCACGGAGAAGGCCACAACCGGAATGTCGTCGGCAGAGACGCCCGCGGCGGCGAGTTCCTTGTAGAAACCGATGTTGGCGTCACCGTTGATGGTGGAGATCACGCCGACCTGCTTGCCATCCGCGCCCAGCGCCACGACGTCGGAGACGATCGTGCCCCAGTCGGAATGACCGAAGGGCGTGTAGTTGACGAAGATGTCCTCTTCCGCGATGCCCTTGGACTTCAGGTAGGACTCGAGGATGTTGTTCGTGGTGCGCGGGTAGACGTAGTCGGTGCCCAGAAGCGCGAACTTCTCGACGCCAAGCTCCTCGAGGAAGTAATCGACCGCCGGGATCGCCTGCTGGTTCGGAGCGGCGCCGGTGTAGAAGACGTTCTTGGACGACTCTTCGCCTTCGTACTGCACCGGGTAGAACAGCAGGCCGTTCAGCTCTTCGATGACCGGCAGAACCGATTTACGCGACACCGAGGTCCAGTTGCCGAAGATCACGTCGACGTTGTGCACGGTCAGCAGCTCGCGCGCCTTTTCGGCGAACAGCGGCCAGTCGGAGGCCGGGTCGACCACGACGGCTTCGAGTTCGCAGCCCAGCAGGCCGCCCTTCTTGTTCTGCTCGTCCACCAGCATCAGCATGGTGTCTTTGAGCGTGGTTTCCGAGATCGCCATGGTGCCGGAGAGCGAGTGCAGGACGCCTACCTTGATCGGGCAGGACACTTCCTGCGCCAGGACGGAGGTGCCGGACAGCAGCAGCGCGGCGGCCGGAAGAGCAGCAAGGAAAGAGGTTTTCATGTTGGCATATGCCCCTGTTGTGTAATGCGGCGGTCTCGTCCGGCAGGTCCCCCACGGCTTGTGCCGCAGTGCCGGAGATCGCTGCCGCGATCCGTGATATGAACGGGAAAACTCGGTTCAGGTCCCCTCGTGACGCCAGCCATCCAGGTGGCCAGCGTCGAGGAGCATTAAGGGCGCCTTACCCCGCGTGATCCCGAAACTTCTGCGGTCGGCAGTGTGGATCACGGTCGGTCGATTAAATTTTATGCTGCATTGCACGAGAATGTTTAATCTTTGTGCAGATGTGAACGTGATCTAGCCGAAGATCGGCGTGGAGCGCTCCTTTTTTCACCATTTCAGGTTGTGGAGATTCTGTTTATGAAGCGCCGGGCGAACCGGATCCCGCCAATTCCGCCGCAGAAGCGCTTTCCAAGCAAAGCCGGCCGCGTGTATACGGCTGCAAACCCTAGTTCCAGAGGAAGACCCCATGTCCAACGCACAGCTCGAAACCGCCATCGAATCCGCCTGGGAGGCCCGCGACACTATCACGCCGTCCACCACCGGCGAGACGCGCGAGGCGATCGAGGACACGCTGAACGCGCTGGACAGCGGTTCGTTGCGGGTTGCGGAGAAGCAGGCGGACGGCAGCTGGCACGTGAACCAGTGGGCAAAGAAGGCCGTGCTGCTGGGCTTCCGCATCAAGGACATGGAAGAGCAGTCCGGCGGCCCGCAGGGCTCCGGCTGGTGGGACAAGGTCGACAGCAAGTTCAAGGGCTGGGGCGCGAACCAGTGGAAGGCCGCGGGCTTCCGCGCCGTGCCGAATTGCGTGGTGCGCAAGTCCGCCTATATCGCGCCGGGCGTGGTCCTGATGCCGTCCTTCGTCAACCTCGGCGCCTATGTCGACGAGGGCACCATGGTCGACACCTGGGCAACCGTCGGCTCCTGTGCGCAGATCGGCAAGGGCGTGCACCTCTCCGGCGGCGTCGGCATCGGCGGCGTGCTGGAGCCGATGCAGGCCGGCCCGACCATCATCGAGGACAACTGCTTCATCGGCGCCCGCTCCGAAGTGGTCGAGGGCTGCATCATCCGCGAGGGCTCCGTCCTCGGCATGGGCGTCTACATCGGCAAATCGACGAAGATCGTCGACCGCGAGACCGGCGAAGTGATGTATGGCGAAGTGCCTCCCTACTCCGTCGTGGTCTCCGGCTCCATGCCGTCGAAGAACGGCATCAACCTGTATTGCGCCGTGATCGTGAAGCGGGTGGACGAGCAGACCCGCTCCAAGACCGGCATCAACGAGCTGCTGCGCGACTGACCGCGCTTCGGGCGCGACAGACCGTAGGGCGGGGCTATGCCCCGCCTTTTGCACGAAGGAGGCCGCCATGGCCACGGACAAGACCGACAAACCGAAGAAGCCCCGCAGGCAGCAGGTCTTCACCCTGCTGGTCGAGGTCGGCCGCAAGGACGGTGACGGGCTGCCCAAGGACAGCACCGGCGCGGCTCTGATGTGTTACGCCTCCGGCGTGGACGAAGCGGAGGCGGTGCGCGAGACCGTGGCCATCCTCAAGCAGGCGGACATGGCGCCGCTGGATGTGACCGGCTACGGCACGCTTGAAGAGCGCATCGAGCAGGGCCATGAGGTCGAAGACGACGAACGCGCGTTGATGGATCGGGCTTTGGCCGAAAACGCCGTCATCGTCGCCCAGGTCAACCCGTTCTTCGACTGACACCAAAGGTCCGGATTTGACGGAACCCAATCCTGCGTTAACCTGTTGCCTACTGGGCAACGGGAGACAGACGTGGGACTTGGCTTTTTTCTATCCATCATCATCGGCGGGCTTGCGGGCTGGATCGCGAGCAAGCTGATGAAGGCCGACACCGGCCTCATCCTCAACATCGTGCTCGGCATCATCGGCGCGGCGGTGCTGAATTTCCTTCTGGCGCGGGCCGGGATCTATGCCGAGCGGGCCGTACTGCCGCAGCTGATCGTCGGTGCGGCCGGGGCCAGCCTGCTGATCTGGGTCACCCGGCAGCTGCGCGGCTGATCACGCCGCCCGCGCCTGCGCCAGCGTGATCGCCTCGAAGCTGCCGAGCACCTTGAGCCCGGCGCGCGCGTGTTCCGGCATCAGGCCCCGCGGGCACTCCGCCAGCAGGCTGCGCGCAACGTGATCGCAACGGCGGCGCAGGCGCCCGATATAGAGGCTCTCCACCTCCGCCTCCGCCGCGATAAGCGCTTCGTGCCTCGGCAACAAAAGCTGGTGATACCGCACGAAGCGGTGGCCGGTCTCGTACTGCGCCGCGAACCCGTTGACGAGGCTCTGTGCCGGAACCAGTACCGCCTCGCGACCAAAGATATACTCGACGTCCGACCCGCCGATCACCAGCCGCTGCTGCGGCGCGACGATCAGGTCGTGGCGCAGCCCGAAATAGGGCGCACGCAGACGGACCGGCATGAAGGAGCCGAGCGCGGGCACCCGCCGCGACAGTCGCGCCAGCACCGGCACCACGCCGTGCTCGCGCGTCTTCACCGTGTCGCCGGTCTGCATCCGCGAGACCTTTTCGTAGCCCATCGGAGTCAGCACCTGCACCTGGTCGGTCAGGGTCGGCATCGGACCGATTGGCTCTATCCGATCGGAGACCGCGAAGAAAACCACGTCGTCGTCCATGTCCCGCAGCTGAGGACGCCGCGTGATGGCATAGATGTCCTCGATCAGAAGCGGCGGCGGTGCGGGCGTGATCTGCTCCGTCACCCCGTCTCCCTCGGGCCGCTCCACCGCGATCCGGCCCTCACCCTGCGCCCTGTCCCAGCTGAACGTCACCCTCAGCACGTCGGCCCGCGCATCCCACGCCGGTTGCAACACCGTATGGAACACTTCGCCGTCCCGCGTCAGCACCAGCACGATGCTGCCGCCCGGCACCGCGCGGAGCGAGATCGACCCAGGCCAGGGATGCCCGCGTTCGTAATGCAGCAGAGTTTGCGGCCGCCCCTCCGGCGAGATCCGCGTCTCGATCAGGATGCTGCCCCGCGCCAGCAGCGCGTCGCGCGGAGTGGTCCGCGTGTCGAAGATTTTCGGGCAGACCCAGGACTCCCCGCCGCCCAGCGTGGCGATCCAGCTCATGCCGCCCCCGTCGTCAATCGTGTCATGGCCGTGTACCGCTCGCGCCCCGGCTTCTGGTCCGGGGCCTGTTGTTTTGTCCGTGATACCACGACGGCCTCGCCGAATCGAGTGTCATGCGCCGTTTGCCAATCCGCGCGTGGCGCGATAGCCCTTGTGCCGAGACCGCAAGGAGACCGCGCATGTCCGCCACCGACCCCGTCGACCTTACCGCCCGCCTTGTGCGCTGCCCCTCCGTCACACCCGAGGAAGGCGGTGCGCTGGTGCTCCTTCGGGAGCTTCTGGAAAGCGCAGGCTTTGCCTGCACCCGCGTCGACCGGGGCGAGACGTCGAACCTTTTCGCCCGCTGGGGCGCGAAGGGCGCGGCGAAGACCTTCGGCTTCAATGGCCACACGGACGTGGTGCCCATCGGCAACCGGGGCGACTGGACCTTCGATCCTTTCGGGGCGGAGATCGATGATGGCTTCCTTTACGGGCGCGGCTCTACCGACATGAAGTCCGGCGTTGCCGCCTTCGCCGCCGCCGCTGTGGATTTCGTGCGGGAGGCACCGCCCGATGGCGCGGTGATCCTGACCATCACCGGCGACGAGGAAGGTGACGCAACGGACGGCACCGTGGCGCTGCTGGACTGGATGAAGGATCAGGGCGAGCAGATGGATGTCTGCCTCGTTGGCGAGCCGACCTCCCCCGATTTCATGGGCCAAATGATGAAGATCGGGCGGCGCGGGTCGCTCTCCGCCTGGTTCACCGTGACCGGCCAGCAGGGGCACTCCGCCTATCCGCATCGGGCGCTGAACCCGATGCCCGCCATGGCGCGTCTGATGGACCGGCTGTCCTCGCATACTCTGGACGAGGGCACCGAGCATTTCGACGCCTCGACGCTGGCGGTCGTGACCATCGACACCGGCAACGCCGCGACCAACGTGATCCCAGCCGAAACCCGAGCCTGCGTGAACATCCGGTTCAACGATGCGCACACCGGGGCGACGCTGTCGGATTGGCTGCGCGCGGAAGCGGTTAAGGTTGATGCAGAGTTCGGCACGAAAACGCAGGTGAAGATCAAGATTTCGGGGGAGAGCTTCCTCACCCCGCCGGGGCGGTTGTCGGACCTCGTCGCGGCGGCGGTGCAGGCGGAGACCAACCAGGTGCCGGAGCTCAGCACCACCGGCGGCACCTCCGACGCCCGCTTTGTCAAGGACCATTGCCCCGTGGTCGAATTCGGCCTCGTCGGCAAGCGGATGCATGCGGTGGACGAACGGGTGGAGGTTGCACAGGTGCACCAGCTCAAGGCGATCTATTCCCGCATCCTGCGGGAGTATTTCGCGTGACGTTGACGGTGGAGGTGGCCGAAAACCCGCAAGCCTGTTTCGACATCCGCCGCAAGGTGTTCATCGAAGAGCAGGGGTTTACCGAAGAGGAAGAATGGGATGACCTCGACGGTGCGGCCATCCACCTTCTGATTTCGGATGATGGCCGCCCGGTGGCAACCGCACGGCTGCTCCGTCAGGACGGCGTCGGCCGGATCGGCCGCATCTGTGTACTGAAGGAAGGGCGTGGCAAGGGTCTCGGCGCGATGCTGGTCCGCCATGGGCTGGAGCATTTCCGGGTCGATCCGGAGATTGCCACGGTCGAACTCGGCGCACAGGTGCATGCGCTCGGATTCTACGAGAAGCTCGGGTTCACCGCCTTCGGGGAGGTGTACCTCGACGGCACGGTGCCCCATCGCGAGATGCGGTGCGTGTTGTGAGGCAGCGCACCCTTGTCGTGATGCTCAAGGAGCCGCGTCCAGGACGGGTCAAGACCCGGCTGGGGCGCGAGATCGGCCATACGGTTGCGGCGTGGTGGTTCCGGCATCAGGTAGCCCGACTCCTGCGCCGCCTCCGCGATCCGCGGTGGCACGTGGTGCTCGCTGTCTCGCCGGATCACGCGGGCATGGCAAGCCGGGTCTGGCCCGGCGACCTCACCCGCCTGCAACAGGGGCGCGGCACTCTTGGCGACCGCATGGCCCGGATGATGCGCAGCGCCCCGCCCGGGCCGGTCTGCGTCATCGGGGCGGATATACCGGGGATCGACCGAAACGGCGTTTGGGAGGCTTTCGCCACGCTTGGCGAGCATGACGCGGTGTTCGGTCCGGCGGAGGACGGCGGCTATTGGCTGGTCGGGGTGCGCAACGCGCGCGCCGTGCCGAACGGGCTGTTCGCCGGGGTGCGGTGGTCCACGGAACACGCCCTGGCCGACAGCATGGCCTCGCTCGGCCCGGCCCGGGTGGCCTTGGTGGGCATGCTGCCTGACGTCGATACGACCGTCGATTTGACTCCAGGCCAGATCCCCGCCGCCTGCGCCGGTTTCTTTTGAAGAAATCGGCCCGAACTCTTTTTCAAGAGTTCGGCGCCATCGCACCCGGTTTGCCTTACTTCGTCTGGAAGGCGATCGGCCACATGAAGTCCAGCGGCTTGTACCCCTGCCCGAGATAGATCACCGTCCCGGCCTTGTCCGTCATGTTGTATCCCTTGTGCAGCGCCCCGGTCGGCACCGAGAACGGAAAGAAGGTCTCGGTCTTCGGGTTGTAGGCCGCCGTTGCGTGGCAGGCGTGGCAACTGGCTTCGAACCGCGTCCAGTACTGCGGCTGCGCGGTGTTCGGGCTGCCGGCGAAATCCTCCATGTCCGTATGGCCGAGGATAACCGGAACCTCCCCCGTGCCATCCACGGTGAACCGGATCTGCGTGCCGTTCGGCGCGTAGGCCTGATAGCCGAAATCCGCCACGCCGCCCTCCGCCAGCACGGAGTCGATCTCCTCCGGCGGCAGCGGTGCGCGCTGGGTGATCAGCGTCTCGCGCACCTTTCGCACCCCGGAGTTGTCGTTGAATTCGAAGGTCGTCCAGAACCAGCTCGGCTCCTCGGAATAGAAGATGTCCTCCACCGGGTTCGGCAGGGATTGCATCTTCACCATGATGTGGATGCCCCGCCACCAGTAGTCGCCGCTCTCGAAATGGAACACCAGCGCTCCGTCCGGCGGCACCTCCCCCTTCGGCAATTGAAGCCAGGACGCCTTCAGTTCGACCGATCCCACCGGCATGTCCACCGCATCATGCGTCTTGAAGAACTCTGCCACGTCGATCTTCGTCGTCAGCCCCGCGTTGATCAGGTAGTCGTAGGCCGTGCGGTTGCGCGTCACCTCCTCGTTGGCTCCGTCCGGGTCGGCGGTGGCGATGCGGCCCGCCTCGATGTCCTTTTTCTCCACCGAAGGCTCCATTTCCCGGCGCGGCAACTCATTGTCCCAGTCGAACGGCTTGCGCGTACCGAAGGTGTCCGGATCGGTCGGCCAGGCCATCCAGACCGGCACCTTCTTCGTCGGCGTGCCGTCCCGAACGATGCCGTCGCCAATCGTGCCGTCCGGCTGCGTGTCGTCGATCACCCGGCTCACCCGGGTGAAGAACATCCACGCCAGCTTTTCGCGCTCCTCCAGCGAGCCGTTGAAGGCGAAATCCACGCAATCGGCGGCGAACACGTCGTCGGGTTTGTCGATCCATCCCGGCCCATCACAGGTGCCATCATAGCTCTGTGCAAAGGCGGGCGACGCAAGAACCGCGAGTGTCGGGGCGAGACAGTAGGCGAGACGGGACATGGCAGAGACTCCTTGGTGACGGTGTGAAGACGGACTCGGGTGCACGGGTGACGGGCGCAAACCTGGGATGACGCGCCTAAAGATTGCAGCCAGAATAATATTACTCAATCTGAAATTGATGTGACGCCAGTCACAGAGGGCATCAAATCGGCACCGCTGTTCCCGTGTTTCTTCGACGTGACGCCTTCCATCGCGCGTGCTAGGACAGGGCCATGAGCACACTCCCCAGCAAGGCAGACATCCTCGATTGGATCTCCGCCAATCCGACCCTGACCTCGAAACGCGATCTCGCCAAGGCCTTTGGAATAAAGGGCGCGGCACGGATCGACCTCAAGCGCATCCTCAAGGAACTCGAGGCCGAGGGGCATCTGGAAAAGCGCAAGAAGACCTACCGCGATCCGGACCGGCTGCCACCCGTGTCGGTGCTCCAGATCAAGGGTCCAAATGCAGACGGAGACCTCTTTGCCAAGCCGCTTGAGTGGCATGGCGAAGGCGTCGAGCCGATCGTGCTTTTCGTGCCCCGCGCGTCCGACCCGGCACTCGGCGAGGGCGACCGAATCCTCGCCCGGCTTCAGGTGGTGCACGAGGAGGATCACAACTACGAGGCCCGCCTGATCCGCCGCATCGGCACCAGCCCGCGCAAGGTGGTCGGCATCTTCCGTAAAGGCGCCGAAGGCGGGCGGATCGTGCCCATCGACAAGGGCGCCGACCTCGAATGGATGGTCGCGGCCGACGCCACGGGCGGCGCGAAGGACGGCGAACTGGTCGAGGCGGAACAGGCCGGGCCAAAGGGCCGCATGGGCCTGCCCCGCGCCCGCATCGTCATGCGCCTTGGCGATCCGACGGAGCCGAGGGCCGTGTCGCTCATCGCCATTCATCAACACGGCATCCCGGATGACTTCCCGGAGGAGGTGCTGGCCGAAGCCGATGCGCAGAAACCGGCAGGGCTGAAAGGCCGCACCGACCTGCGCGACCTGCCGCTGGTGACCATTGACCCCCACGACGCCCGCGACCATGACGACGCGGTCTATGCCGAGGCGGACGACACCGAAGGCAATCCCGGCGGGCATGTGATCTGGGTCGCCATTGCCGATGTCGCCCACTACGTCACCCCCGGCTCGCAGCTTGACCGCGAGGCAAAAAAGCGCGGCAACTCCAGCTACTTCCCCGACCGGGTCGTGCCGATGCTTCCGGACCGCCTCTCGGGCGATCTGTGTTCCCTGCATGAGGGCGTGCCCCGCGCCTGCATCGCCGTGCGCATGCGGATCGACGCGGAGGGCAACAAGCTCGACCACCAGTTCATGCGCGGCCTGATGCGCTCGCCCGCCTCGCTTAATTACCGCGAGGTGCAGGCGGCCATGGACGGCCAGCCCAACGACAAGACCGGTCCGCTGGTCAGTCCGGTGATCCGGCCGCTCTACGCCGCCTACGCCGCACTCAAGACCGCCCGCGACACGCGCCAGCCGCTGGACCTCGACCTGCCGGAGCGCAAGGTGGTGCTGTCCGAAGAGGGCAAGGTGCTGTCCGTGGACTTCACCGAACGGCTCGACGCGCACAAGCTGATCGAGGAGTTCATGATCCTCGCCAACGTCGCTGCCGCGGAAACCCTGCTGAAAAAGGACGTCCCGCTGCTGTTCCGCGTGCACGAGGAACCGGCACAGGACAAGCTCGAAAGCCTGCGCGAGACGGCACAGGCGGCGGGCCTCAATCTCGCCAAGGGGCAGGTCCTGAAGACCGAACACCTCAACCGCCTGCTGCATCAGGCGGCGGGCACCGATGAGGCCGAGCTCATCAACATGGCCACCCTGCGCAGCATGACGCAGGCCTATTACAGCCCGAAGAACTTCGGCCACTTCGGCCTCGCGCTGCGGAACTACGCGCATTTCACCTCGCCGATCCGGCGCTATTCGGACCTGATCGTGCACCGGGCCTTGATCCGGGCGCACGGCTGGGGCGAGGACGGGTTGACGAACGACGAAATCGAGAACCTGGAGCAGATCGGCCAGCATATCTCCGACACCGAGCGCCGCTCGATGATGGCGGAGCGGGATACGACGGACCGCTACCTCGCGGCCTATCTCTCGGATCGCGTGGGCGCGGAATTCACCGGACGGGTGTCCGGGATCGCCCGCTTCGGCGTGTTCATCAAACTGGATGAGACCGGCGCGGACGGGCTGGTGCCGATCGGCACGCTGGGCCGGGAATATTTCCAGTTCGACGCCGAAAGCGCCACCCTGATGGGCAGCGATACCGGCCGCCTCATCGGGCTTGGCATGCGGGCGAAAGTGCGGCTGGTGGAGGCAGCGCCCATCTCCGGCGGCATCGCGCTGGAACTGCTGGAACTCGACGATGAGGGCTACCAGAGCGTCCCCGGCGGCCGTGGGCCGCGCGGGCGGGGCCGCGGGCCGCGCAAGGGGCCTTCGCCGCAGCGCAAGGCGGCGAAGGCAAAGAAGAAGGACGCCAAGGTCAAGCGCAAGGTCACGCGGCAGCGGCGCGAGCGGTGAGAAGCGGGGCGTAGAGCGCCTCGCGCCCCTGTTCGACATACCGCATCAGGGTCTTGTTCCGGCGCACTGCCAGCGTCAAAGGCGTGTCCACCGCGCAATGCTCGATCCCGCTGAGGATCGGCAAGACGGCGGCATCCGCCGCCGAGGGCCTGTCCCCGAACAGCCACGTCCGCCCCCAGAGCAGATCCGTCAGCGCCGTGAGGTCCGCCTCGAAATAGGCCATGCGCTCGGCCTCCCGGAACCGGCCCAGCCCCTGCCATTTCAGCCCGTTCACGATGCCCTTGCGGATCTTGCCCGGGATGATCAGCCGCAACGGCGCGGGCATGTCGCCAAAGACCACCGGCATGAAGGCCGCCCAGCCCTCGGGCGAGACCCAGCGGTCGTACATCATGCCATAGCGCAGGTTTTCTTCGACCATGCGGATCACCGCATGAGCCTGCGCCCGTCCAAGGCTGTCCAGACCTGCAAACAGGTCCGCGCTCCGCGCCTCCAGCCAGGGGATCATCAGGTTGCTATCGACGACCCGGCCTTCAGGCGCGTCGAGCACCGGCAGCTTTCCAGTGGGCGAGACGCTCGGGTCCACGGTGAACCGGGGCTGCCAGTCTTCGCCCGCCATGGTCAGGAGGATCATCGCCTTGGTGCAGAACCCGCTCATGCTGGGCTCTCCAAGGGCGCCGGGGAAGGAAATCAGGGTAATCATATCACGCTCCATCGTTGATCTGGAGACCGTGCTACGCCCTTCTGCTGTCAATTCCTGTCAGCATATGCTTGCATGATCGGACCATGTCCCGCACCCACCGCCTGTTCCAGTTGATGAGCGCCCTGCGCCGCCTGCCACCCCCGGCCACCGCCCGTCAACTGGCGGAGGAGACGGGCGTGTCCGAGCGGACCCTGTATCGCGATATCGAGGCGCTGCGCGGCATCGGCGCGGTGATCGACGGCGAGGCGGGCTTTGGCTACACGCTGATCGAGGACGCCCACCTGCCGCCGCTCGGGTTCGAGGACGACGAACTCGAAGCGCTGGTTCTGGGCCTGAGGGAGGTGCGTGCGGTGGCTGATCCGGAACTCGCCGCCGCCGCCGTCTCCGCGCTCAACAAGCTCAAGGCCCGCCTGCCCGACCGGCAGGCCCACCGGCTCCAGCACGCCGTCCTGAGCGCGCGCCGCTTTCAGGCCCACCCGGCCCCGGGCGTCGACACGAAAACGCTTCGAAAGGCCTGCTGGGACGAGGTCACGGTGCGCTTTGCCTATTCGGACGCCAGCGGGCAGGCAACGGAGCGCGAAGTCAAACCGCTCTCCATCGTGTTCTTCCAGAACAGCCATTGCCTGATGGCATGGTGCTGTCTTCGGGAGGATTTCCGGGCTTTCCGGCTGGACCGGATGGTCGCACTCAGGGTCACGCAGACGTCCTTCCGCCCGCACCGCGTCCCTTTGCTCCGGGACTACATGGCACGACTGGAGGCCGAAACCCACTGGCCTGAACGCTCATAGACGGTCGCGGAACGCCTCGATCACCCGCGCATAGACATCCCGCTTGAATGACACGATCTGCGCGACGACCTCGTCGGCGGGCAGCCAGCACCATTCCGCGAATTCCTGGTGATCGTCAGCGTCGAGCCGCACCTGATCGTCGGTGCCGTGAAAGCGCAGCAGGAACCACTTCTGTTCCTGCCCCTTGTAGCGCCCCTTCCAGATCCTAGGCACGATGTCATGCGGCAGGTCGTAAGCGATCCAGCCGTCCGTTTCCGCCTCCACCGTCACCAGATCCGGCGTCACGCCGGTCTCCTCGGTCAGCTCCCGCAGCGCCGCCGCACGCGGGTCCTCGCCCTTGTCGATCCCGCCTTGCGGCATCTGCCAGGCCGGCACCTCGCTGTCCGTGCGCTGGCCGACGAAGACATGGCCCCGGGCATTTACGAGCATGACACCGACGTTGCGGCGATAGGGCAGTCTTGCGATCTCTTCGGGGGTCATCCTGCGTCCTCTTCCGGCGGCCGTTCTCCAAAGCCACATGCAGGCAATACGCGACGATTGCAACGAAAAGAGCCGCATGCACCGGGCATGCGGCTCTCGTCGCGGGCCGAGGCCGCGAGTTTACTTGTGCTCGCTCGCCAGCGCAGCCATGCCATGCAGGATGTCGATGGCATAAGCCAACTGGTAATCCTCCTCGCGCAGCTTCGCGGCCGCTTCGGCCTTCGCCTGCTCCGCCTTGATCTGCTCGATCTCGTCGTCGGTCAGCGAGTCGTTGTCGAGGCTGCCGCGCAGGTCCGCTTCCGAACGGGAGAAGCGGTTCACGGCGGTGTTTTCCTCTTCTTCGGTCTCGGGGCGGCGCGGCGGCTGGGCGACGACGATGTCGGGCGATACGCCAAGTGCCTGGATCGAGCGGCCCGACGGCGTGTAATACCGCGCCGTGGTCAGGCGCATCATGCCATCCCCGCGCAGCGGCATGACCGTCTGGACCGAGCCTTTGCCAAAGGACTTCGTGCCCACGACGATGGCACGGCGGTGATCCTGCAGCGCACCGGCGACGATCTCGGACGCAGAGGCGGAGCCGCCGTTGATCAGCACGACCAGCGGCTTGCCCTCGGCCAGATCGCCGGGCGTCGCGTTGAAGCGGTCGCCATCGGCGGGGTTGCGGCCCCGGGTCGAGACGATCTCGCCCGCGTCGAGGAAGGCATCGGAGACCTTGATCGCCTGGGTCAGCAGACCCCCGGGGTTGTTGCGCAGATCGAGAATGAAGCCATCGACATTCTCCATGCCGCCCGCTGCCTCGATTTCCTTGGCGATCCCGTCGGAAAGGTTCGGGAAGGTCTGGTCGTTGAAGGTCGTCACGCGCAAGACGATGGTGTTGTTCTCGATCCGGGTGCGCACGGCGGTCAACTTGATGGTGTCGCGTACGATCGACACGTCGAAAGGCTCTTCCTCGCCTTCGCGCACCACGGTGATGACGATCTCCGAGCCGACCGGCCCGCGCATCATGTCCACGGCCTCGTCCAGTGTCAGACCCAGCACGCTCTCGCCGTCGACGTGGGTGATGAAGTCACCGGACTCCATGCCCGCTTCCATCGCCGGGGTGCCGTCGATCGGAGAGACGACCTTGACGAAGCCGTCCTCCTGCGTGACCTCGATCCCGAGACCGCCGAATTCGCCGCGCGTCTGCACCTGCATGTCCTCGGCATCGTCCGGCGGCAGGTAGTTGGAGTGCGGGTCGAGCGACGTCAGCATGCCGTTGATGGCCGCCTCGATCAGGTCGCGCTCGTCCACCTCCTCGACATACTGCTGGCGGATCCGTTCGAAGATGTCACCGAACAGGTCGAGCTGTTCATAGACGTTCACCGGGCGGCTTTCTTCCTGTGCCAGCAGGGGGCCTACGAATTGCGTGGTCGCGACTACGGAAGCCAGCGCACCGCCGCAGGCGGCCATCACGAATTTCTTCATCTTTGATCTTATCCCTTGTCGGTTGCGAACCACGTCAGCGGATCGACAGGCTCATCGCCTTCTCTGACCTCTATATAGAGCGTTTCCGAACGCCCGGCGCTACCCCTTTCACCGATTGGTGACCGGATATCCCCGGTTACAGCCGTCTGTCCGCCCATCAGCCCCACGGGAGACCCCGCGGGCAGCACCTGACCGATGGCGCCATAGACCTCGTCCAGACCCGCAATCACAAGAAGCAAATCAGCTTGCGGTTCAAGAATGGTTACCAGCCCATAGTCCAGCAGCGGTCCGTTGTAGCGGATTGTCGCAGCGGTGGGCGTGGTGACCAGCGCCTTGGGCTCTGTCGCAATCACGATACCCGGCCGGACGACCCCGGCGGCGTCCCGTTCTCCGGCGCGGCGCAGGATCACCCCCCGCACCGGAAGCGGCAGCGTTCCCTTCTGCCCGGCGATGCGCGGCAGGGTCTCCGGGGTCTCGTCCTCGGCGATCTGGCTGAGACCGCTGGCAAATCCCTGCAGGGTCTCGGTGGAGGCAATGAGGATTTCGAGACGAATCGGATCCTCGGTGAAGCGTTTCGGCAGGTCGGTGCGGTCGGCAATCGCCTGGCTGAGCTCGGTTCGCGCGGCCTGAACACCCGCAAGCCCCTCCTTCAAAGTGTCCGCGGCGCTCTGCTGAAGTTCACGCAGGGCCGTCACCTCTTCGAGATCCGCCCGCAGCGCCGCCGCCTTGTCCGCCAGCCCCGGCGTCACGGCAGCCACCAGCATACCTGACCGCGCTGTACCGAGCGGGCCCTGCGGGTGGATCAGCGTATCGGGCCGGACCTGTCCCCCAAGGCTGCTCAGCACGCCAAGCAGCTGCGAAACTTCACTTTCCTGCGCCTGGAGCTTGCGCGTCAGCTCGGTTTCCCGGATTGCCGCCGCGCGCAGCCCCTGCCGCATCGCGGCGAGGCCGTCTTCGTAAGCCCGCACCGTTTCGGTCAGCGCCGCGACGCGGTCGCGGGCGCTCTCGGCCTTGTCGAGCTGCACCGATGCCGCCTCCAGCGCATCCGCCGCCGCCTGGGCAGCCTCCCCTGCGCTCTGCGCGAAGGCCGGGCCGGACAGCAGGGCAAAGAGCAGCGCCGCGCGGATCACTGGATCAGACTTTCCCCGGTCATTTCATCCGGTTGCGGCAGCCCCATCAGCTGCAGCAGCGTCGGCGCCACATCCGCCAGTCGGCCATCTTTCAAGCGGGCCCCCTCGGGACCGCCGTACAGGATCACCGGCACGAGGTTCGTCGTATGCGCGGTATGCGGCCCGCCGGTCACCGGGTCCACCATGGTTTCGCAATTGCCGTGATCCGCGATGACAAGCAAGCTCCCGCCGGTTTCCTCAAGCTTCGCAACCACTTGGCCAAGCCCCGCATCCACGGCCTCACAGGCGGCAATGGCGGCTTGCAAGTCTCCGGTATGGCCGACCATATCCGGGTTGGCATAGTTCACGACGATCAGGTCGTATTTCTTTTCAATGGCTTCGACGAATTTCTCCGTCACCTCTCCGGCACTCATCTCCGGCTGCATGTCATAGGTGGCGACCTTCGGCGACTTCGGCATGAAGCGGTCTTCGCCCTCCTCCGGCGTCTCCTTGCCGCCATTGAGGAAGAAGGTCACGTGCGGGTATTTCTCGGTCTCCGCAAGACGGAACTGGCTCAGCCCCTGTTTTGCAACCCATTCACCCAGCGTATTCACCAGCTTCCGCTTCGGGTAAGCCGTGGTCATGTAGGTGTTGTGCCGGTCGGAATATTCGACCATGCCCAGCAGCGCTGACAACTCCGGTTTCTCGCGTTCGAACCCGTCAAACTCCGGGTCGCCAATCGCGGCGAGGATCTCCCGGGCACGGTCAGCCCGGAAGTTGACGAAGAAGACTCCGTCCCCGGGCTTCATTCCCTCGTACCCGCCCACAACGAAAGGCACGATGAATTCGTCCGTCTGGTCAAGGTCATAACAGGTCTGGATGCCCTCGGCGGCATCCTGCAAGGCATCGCCCTGCCCCTCGACCATGGTGCGGTACGCCTTCTCGACCCGTTCCCAGCGGTTGTCCCGATCCATGGCGAAATAGCGCCCGCTGACCGTGGCGATCCGGGCACCGTCCGGCAAGGAAAGGTCGAAGTCGTTCACCTGCTTGCGGGCCGATGTCGGCGCCACGTCGCGCCCGTCGGTGATGGCATGAACCGCCACCGGCAGGCCCGCGTCGGTCAAGACCTTCGCGGCGGCGGACATGTGCGTGACGTGGCTGTGCACGCCCCCGTCCGAGCACAACCCGATCACATGAGCCGTTCCGCCCGCTGCTTTCACGGTATCCGCAAACGCCAGGATGGCCTTGTTTTCAAAGAAGGACCCGTCCTCGATGGCGAGGTCGATCTGACCGAGGTCCATGGCCACCACGCGCCCCGCGCCTATGTTGGTATGCCCCACCTCGGAATTGCCCATCTGCCCGGTTGGCAGGCCAACATCCGGGCCGAAGGTGACCAGAGTGGCATGTGGACAGGAGGCCATAAGCCTGTCAATTGTCGGGGTTTTTGCCAGAAAAGGCGCGTTGGCCTTGGTGTCGTCGGACAGGCCCCAGCCGTCGAGAATGGTGAGGATGACAGGTTTGCTCATACGCTCGGCCTCCTTGGCTTTGACGGCGGTTTAACAGAGCGCGGGGCGGATGTGGAGGGGGGAAGCCGTTTCGCCGTGTTGTCGTTGGGAGGCCCGTTGCGCGGGTTTTCGAGTGACGCCGCCCGTCTAATTTCCCTCTCACTCTGTTGTTGCGGCGAGACCGTGCTAAGTGGTCGATAACCTTTGTCCCTGCCCGGAGATTCTCCATGCGCCTCCTCTTCCCCGCCGTTCTGATCGTCGCTGCTGCGCCGGCCCATGCACAGGACCGCGCTCTTGCCTTCGAACTTGGCCTCGGGGCACGGACGGCACCGGCCTACGAGGGCTCCGAAACCTATGAAACCGGCCCATCCGCGACAGGCTCGGTCAGCACCTTCCGCCTGCTGGGTCTGAACATCGACAAAGGCGATGACCTAGGGTTCGGGTTCGGCCCGTCCTTCCGTTACATTTCGGAGCGAAGTGCAAGCGATCATGCCCGTCTCAGCGGCATCGACGACGTGGACGCCGCGCTCGAGATTGGCGCAAGAGTCTCGTATCGTTGGGAAAATGCCGAAGTCTGGGGCGCGGTGCGCAAGGGAGTCACCGGGCACGAAGGGATTGTGGCGGATCTGGCTGCGGATGCCATCTGGAATGTGGATACCCAAACCGAGTTTCGCGTCGGGCCACGACTGACCTTTGCCAATGACGCCTACATGGACAGCTATTTCGATGTGCCCGCCGGGGCCTTCCTCGCGCCCTATTCGGCGGATGGCGGCCTGTACAAGGCAGGCATTGAAATGACGGTACGCCACGACTTCAATGATACATGGGCGGTCGAAGGCTCTCTCGGCTGGACCCGCCTGACCGGCGATGCGGGCGATTCGCCGATTGTTGAGAACCGCGACAGCGGCTCTCTGGGCGTCATGCTGATCCGCAAGTTCGACTGGCGGTTCTGATGGGCACGGCGACTGTTGGATAGAATGACAAAAGCCAGCCCCGAGGGCTGGCTTTCGTTTTGTTCGGAATGCAGTGAAGCCCGGGTCTTCGCCCGGTTACACCTCAATCGCTCACCCCTGCAGCGACTTCACAACCAACTCCCCCTCTTCCCGGGCCTTGATGGCAAGCGCGGCGGCATGGGCTCCGGCGGCGGTGGTGAAGTAGGGGATCTTGTCGTAGAGCGCGACGGAGCGGATTTCGCGGCTGTCCTCGACCGCCGCCGCGCCCTCGGTGGTGTTCAGGACAAGTTGGATGCCGCCGTCCTTCATCAGGTCAACGACGTTCGGGCGTCCCTCGTAGACCTTCTTCACCGTCTCGCAGGCGATGCCATTGTCCGAGAGGAACTTCGCGGTGCCGCCGGTTGCGATCAGCTTGAAGCCGATGCCCGCCAGCGCTTCCGCCGCCTCGATCATCAGCGGCGTCTTGTCCGCGTCCTTGATGGAGATGAACACCGCGCCTTCGGTCGGCAGGTTGTTGCCCGCGCCGAGCTGGGCCTTGAGGAAGGCCCGCGGGAAGCTGCGGTCCCAGCCCATGACCTCGCCGGTCGAGCGCATCTCCGGGCCGAGGATCGTGTCCACGCCGGGGAAGCGGGCGAAGGGCAGCACGGCCTCCTTGACGGAGAACCAGGGCATGTTCGGGTCCGCGAGCGTCATTTGGTCTGCGATGGGAAGGTCAGTGTCGTAGTCGGCATCGACCGGGTAGCCCTCGCGCAGCGGGAAGGCGGATAGCTTCTCGCCCGCCATGAGCCTTGCAGCGATGGAGGCAATGGCGCTGTCAGTGGCCTTGGCGACGAAGGGCACGGTACGGGAGGCGCGCGGGTTGACCTCGATCAGGTAGATCTCGCCGTCCTTGATCGCGAACTGCACGTTCATCAGGCCAACGACATTCAGCGCCCTCGCCAATGCAACGGTCTGCTCCTTGATCTGGGCAAGGATGTCGTCCGACAGCGAATAGGGCGGCAGCGAACAGGCGCTGTCGCCGGAATGCACGCCGGCCTCTTCGATGTGTTGCATGATGCCCGCAACGTGCACCGCCTCGCCATCGCAGAGTGCGTCGACGTCAAGCTCGGTGGCGCCGGAGAGGTAGCTGTCGAGCAGCACTGGACTGTCGCCGGAGACGACCACGGCTTCCTTGATGTAGCGCTTGAGGTGGTCCATGTCGCGCACGATTTCCATGGCGCGGCCGCCGAGGACGTAAGACGGGCGGATCACCAGCGGGAAGCCGATTTCATCTGCAATCGCAATGGCTTCGCCATCGGTGGAAGCGATGCCGTTGCGCGGCTGCTTGAGCCCCAGATCGTTGACCAGCGCCTGAAAGCGCTCGCGGTCTTCGGCAAGGTCAATGGCGTCGGGCGTGGTGCCGAGGATCGGGATGCCTTCTTCATACAGCGCGTTTGCCAGCTTCAGCGGGGTCTGGCCGCCGAACTGGACGATGACGCCGTGCAGGGTACCGTTCGAGCGCTCCTTGTTCAGGATCTCCATGACGTGCTCAAAGGTCAGCGGCTCGAAATAGAGGCGATCAGAGGTGTCGTAGTCGGTCGACACGGTTTCCGGGTTGCAGTTGATCATGATGGTCTCGTAGCCCTGATCGCTGAGCGCGAAGCAGGCGTGACAGCAGCAGTAATCGAACTCGATGCCCTGACCGATGCGGTTCGGGCCGCCGCCAAGGACCACGACCTTCTTGCGGTCTGACGGACGCGCCTCGCACTCGACCTCACCCATCATCGGGGTCTCGTAGGTGGAGTACATGTAGGGAGTCTGCGCCTCGAACTCGGCGGCGCAGGTGTCGATGCGCTTGAAGACGGCGTTAACGTTCAGGTCGCGACGGGCTTTGCGCACGTCCTTCTCGGTCTTGTTCGTGAGCTTGGCGAGGCGGGCGTCGGTGAAGCCGAGCATCTTGACCTCGCGCATGCCTTGCTCATCGGTCGGAAGGCCGTTGGCGCGGATTTGCTCCTCTGCCTCGACGATCTCGCGGATGCGGGCGAGGAACCAGGGGTCGAACTTCGTCACCCCCTGGATCTCGTCATCGGAAAGGCCGTGGCGCATGGCCTGGGCGATGGTGCGCATGCGGTCGGGGGTCTGCTGGGAGATCGCCTTGATGACGGCAGCGTGACCTGTCTGCCCCAGCGGCACCGTCTCACGGTGGGTTTTGATTACTCTTTTGGCTGGTTTTGGATTACCTTCATCATCTCTCTTGAGAAGAGCATTATTTGGAACCCCGGGGATCTCCACCTCATCGAAGCCGGTGAGGCCGGATTCCATCGAAGCCAGCGCCTTTTGCATGGACTCATGGATGGTCCGGCCAATGGCCATGGCCTCGCCCACGGATTTCATCGCGGTGGTGAGGTAGGGCTGGGAGCCGGGGAACTTCTCGAAGGCGAATTTCGGGATCTTGGTGACGACATAGTCGATGGTCGGCTCGAAGGAGGCGGGCGTGACCTTGGTGATGTCGTTGTCCAGCTCGTCGAGCGTATATCCCACGGCCAGCTTCGCCGCGATCTTGGCAATCGGGAAGCCGGTGGCCTTGGACGCCAGCGCCGAGGAGCGGGAGACGCGCGGGTTCATCTCGATGACCACCATGCGTCCGGTCTCCGGGTTCACCGCCCATTGCACGTTGGAGCCACCGGTCTCCACGCCGATCTCGCGCAGCACGGCAATCGAGGCCGTGCGCATCATCTGGTATTCTTTGTCCGTGAGGGTCAGCGCCGGGGCGACGGTTATCGAGTCGCCGGTGTGCACGCCCATCGGGTCGACGTTCTCGATGGAGCAGACGATGATGGCGTTGTCGGCGCGGTCGCGCACGACCTCCATTTCGTACTCTTTCCATCCGAGCAGAGATTCATCGACGAGGATCTGACCGACCGGGGAAGCATCCATGCCCGAGCGGCAGTAATAGATGTAGTCCTCGCGGTTGTAGGCAACACCGCCACCCGTGCCGCCGAGGGTAAAGGCGGGGCGGATGATCGCCGGCAAACCGATCTCCTCGAGCGCATCGAGGGCAATCTTCACGCCGGCTTCGAGATCGAACTTGCCCTTGGCGTTCTTCGGCGCAGTGACGATGGTGGCCTTCGGATTCTCGAGACCGATGCGCTCCATCGCCTCCCGGAACAGCTTGCGGTCCTCGGCCATTTCGATGGCCTCACGCTTGGCGCCGATCATCTCGACATTGTATTTCGCCAGAACGCCCATTTCTTCGAGCGCCAGCGAGGTGTTGAGGCCGGTCTGGCCACCCATGGTCGGCAAGAGCGCGTCCGGGCGTTCCTTCTCGATGATCTTGGCCACAACCTCGGGCGTGATCGGCTCGATATAGGTGGCATCGGCCAGACCCGGATCGGTCATGATCGTCGCCGGGTTGGAGTTCACCAGAATGACCCGGTATCCCTCTTCGCGCAGCGCCTTGCACGCCTGCGCGCCGGAGTAGTCGAACTCGCAGGCCTGCCCGATGACGATGGGCCCCGCGCCGATGATCATGATGGACTTGATGTCGGTACGTTTGGGCATGGGATCACCTCTTGGCAGGACGGCAGGGGGTATCACGCCGATGACTCGGCTGAGGACCCGCAAATTGTCGTGCGTTATAGACATGCGCCGTGTGGGTTCAACCCCATATGGACCGTTGATGCCGGGTTCTTTGACCGCTTGCGCGGCGGGGGCTCTGCCCCCATGCCCTGCGGGCTCCCCCGGGATATTTCAGGCAAGAGGAAACGGGGCGATTGCGCGCCTTTTCGGCGTGGGACATGCGGGCAAATTGGTCAAAGGGAGGCGATTCCCTTGACTTTCGCCCCCCAGACAGGTGTATCCGCGCCTGACCTCCCTTTCCGGCCTTTGACGAAGGATCCCGACATGCACGCCTATCGCAGCCACACCTGCGCCGCTCTGACCAAGGACAACGTCGGCGAGACCGTCCGCCTTTCCGGCTGGGTGCACCGCATCCGGGATCACGGCGGCATCCTCTTCATCGACCTGCGCGACCATTACGGCGTCACGCAGGTGCTCTGCGATCCGGATTCGCCGGTGTTCTCGGCCATGGAGAAGGTGCGCTCCGAATGGTGCATCCGCATCGACGGCTTGGTGAAGGCGCGGGACCCGGAATTGGTAAACCCGAAACTTCCGACCGGCGAGATCGAGGTCTTCGTGCGCGACCTGGAGGTGCTGGGCGCGGCGGACGAGTTGCCGCTCATCGTCTTCGGCGATCAGGAGTATCCGGAGGAAACCCGTCTCAAGTACCGCTTCCTCGATCTGCGCCGCGAGTCGATGCAGAAGAACATGACCCTGCGCTCCGACGTCGTCGCCTCCATGCGCAAGCGGATGTGGGACAAGGGGTTCCGCGAGTTCCAGACGCCGATCATCACCGCCTCCTCGCCCGAGGGCGCGCGCGACTTCCTCGTGCCGTCGCGTCTGCACCCGGGCAAGTTCTACGCCCTGCCGCAGGCCCCGCAGCAGTTCAAGCAGCTGATCATGGTCTCCGGCTTCGACAAGTATTTCCAGATCGCGCCCTGTTTCCGCGACGAGGACCCGCGGGCCGACCGCTCGCCGACGGACTTCTACCAGCTCGACATGGAAATGAGCTTCGTCGAGCAGCAGGACATCTTCGATACGATCTCCCCGGTCATCGCGGGTGTGTTCGAGGAGTTCGGCGGCGGCCGCAAGGTCGATGCGCCCGAAAGCTGGCCTCAGATTGCCTACAAGGACGCGGCGCTGAAATACGGCACCGACAAGCCCGACCTGCGCAACCCGATCGAGATGCAGGACGTCTCCGAGCATTTCGCGGGGTCTGGCTTTGCGATCTTCGCAAAGCTGCTGGAGCAGGAGGGTACGCAGATCCGCGCGATCCCCGCGCCCACGGGCGGCAGCCGCAAGTTCTGTGACCGCATGAATGCCTTTGCGCAGAAAGAGGGCCTGCCGGGCATGGGGTATATCTTCTGGCGAGAGACAGATGGCGCGATGGAAGCCGCCGGTCCCCTCGCCAAGAACATCGGCCCGGAGCGCACCGAGGCGATCCGCCAGCAGCTCGGCCTCGGCGTGGGTGACGCGGCCTTCTTCCTCGGCGGCAAACCCGCCGCCTTCGAGCGCGTCGCGGGCAAGGCGCGAGACGTGATCGGCGCGGAACTCGGCCTGACCGACACCAACCGCTTCGCCTTCGCCTGGATCGTCGACTTCCCGATCTACGAACGCGACGAGGAGACGGGCGAGATCGACTTCGAGCACAATCCCTTCTCCATGCCGCAGGGCGGGATGGAGGCGCTGAATGGCGATCCGATGGCGGTGAAGGGCTTCCAATATGACCTCGCCTGCAACGGCTACGAGCTGGTCTCCGGCGCGATCCGGAACCACAAGCCGGAGGTGATGCTCAAGGCCTTCGAACTGGCGGGCTATGGCGCGGACGAGGTGAAGGCCCGCTTCGGCGCGCTGTTCAACGCCTTCCACTACGGCGCCCCGCCGCACGGCGGCTGCGCGGCGGGCATCGACCGCATCGTCATGCTGCTTGCCGATCAGCAGAACATCCGCGAGGTCATCATGTTCCCGATGAACCAGCGGGCCGAGGACCTGATGATGAACGCGCCGAGCGATCCGACCTCGGATCAGCTCATGGAGCTGGGTCTGCGGGTGATCCCGCGCGACTGACCCAGAGCGACAAGACCCCAAGAGAAAGCCCCGCAGCCAGTCCGTTGCGGGGCTTTTTCGTGCCGATTCCGACCGCTGCGATCAGGAGGCGAGTTCGGACGCGATCACGACCGAGCCGTATGCGAAAACGAGGCCGAACATGACCAGGGCGGTGATGCCGAGCACGACAAGGCGAGCCTTCTCATCCTGGCGCCGCGCGACCTCTTCACCGGCGATTTCCAACGTCTTGCGCGATACACTGCGCTTCACCATTATCAAGGGCAGCATCAGACAGATCGTGACTGCTACCATTACCAGAGAGGCTTGTGTCCCCATCGCCTTCACTCCGTTGCTTGATTTCAACGAATGATTGCAGGGCAATTGTGGCCCTTCTGCGTTCCGTGTGGGGGATTTTTACGGATTGTTAACCATCATTGCGGCACGGCTGCCATGAAACTCATGCACCTCGCATATTATCTCCTGGTTTGGGAGGGACATTTCCGCCCCGCTCAAATCGCAACTTTCTCCGACAACCTGTCGTGGATAAGCGCCGCGACCCGGGCGACGACGGACTGAATCGGGCGGCCGTTGGCGCGGGCGTCGGACAGATCCTTCGCCGCCACTTCCAGCGGCGCATCTCCGGCACTCATCGCAACGCCACGCAGGAATTGCGCCACGTAGTCCAGCATTCGGCCATCGCCCCGCGAATCGAGCACCTCCGCCGCGTGGGCCATGTCGTCGCGGAATGACAGCGGATCGGGGTGAATGGGATCATTGCTGACCAGGCGCGGGCCGCTCGGCTGGCGCTCCGGCGGCAGGGCAGAGAGGATCTTGCTCTGAAAGACGACAACCGACTCGATGGGCTTCGCCAGGAAGCCATCGGCCCCGGCGGCCATCGCCACGTCCTCGGAGAAAGTGTCACCGCTGGTGCCCAGCACCACGTCGATCCGGGGTGTGGCGTTTACCAGTTCCGCGATCAAGTCGGCCCCGGAGCCGTCCGGCAGGCCCAGGTCCACGATCACGACAGAGGGGCGATAGACCTGCAGGTGGCGGCGCGCGGAGGCCATACAGTCGGCGCGGCGGATGCGGGCACCGGAGCGCAGGCACAGGAGGCGCATGGCATCGCAGGCATAGCGGCTGTCCTCCACCACGAGGACCGTGAGCCCGAGCAGCGGGCGCGTGGCGGTCGGACGGCGGTAGGATTCGAGTGGGTCGGCGTAGTCGTCCATCTGAAGTCTCCATTGGCAGCGGTTCAACATGGTGAACACGTCGAGGTGAACAAGCGGTTAAAGGACGCACCGCCTTGTCGCGAGACCGGCCAGACGCCATAACCTGCGGCAAACCAGTCGCACCTTCTGACAGTTGGAGAGCCCCCATGATCGGACGTCTGAACCACGTTGCCATCGCCGTTCCGGACCTCGACGCCGCCGCGGACCAGTACCGCAACGCCCTTGGGGCGAAGGTCGGCGCACCGCAGGACGAGCCCGATCACGGCGTCACCGTGATCTTCATCGAACTGCCGAACACCAAGATCGAACTGCTGTATCCGCTTGGAGAAGACAGTCCGATCAAGGGCTTCCTCGACAAGAACCCCTCCGGCGGCATTCACCATGTCTGCTATGAGGTCGACGACATCCTCGCCGCGCGGGATCACCTGAAGGCGACGGGCGCAAGGGTTCTCGGCAGCGGCGAGCCGAAGATCGGCGCCCACGGCAAGCCGGTGCTGTTCCTGCATCCCAAGGACTTCAACGGCTGCCTCGTGGAACTGGAGCAGGTCTGATGGGCATCACCTCCGGCATCGTGCTCTACGCCGTGCTCTGGTTCCTGACCTTCCTGGTCGTGATCCCGATTCGCCTCCAGACCCAGGGCGATCTCGGCGAGATCGTCCCCGGCACCCATGCGGGCAGCCCCGAGGTACACAACCTCAAGAAGAAGGCGTGGATCACCACTGGCGTGGCCGCGGTGATCTGGGCCATCCTGGCGACGATCATCCTGTCAGGCTGGATCAGCGTGCGTGACATCGACAGCGTCATGGGCCAGCGCATGAGCCCTGCAACCTCCGAAGGTCAGTAGCAGGCAACGGCGCGGGAACCCTGACTCCGTTGAACCGCGCGTCCCTCGACGTGCGCCGCGGCGAAGTGCCGGGCATCGTCGGCATCCTGAGTCCGTCCGAACGCATGGCGGCCTGGGATCGCCACGATCCGCGTCGTGAGGGCGGTCTTGTCGGAGACTGGAAGTGGTCTTGGATCTTCGACCAGTTTGTCGCCGTGCTGAGCGACGGCATTGGTTTCATTTCAGGCGGCAAGAATAAGGTCCGGAGAGAGAGAGAATCCCGTGCCTCGTCCGGCGTCATGATCCCATGTGATGCGTGCGGGCGTCTTTCGGTGTCGGGACTCATCCGGCCATCAGCCCCTCCCGGGCTTCGGAACCGGTTGCGAAGGCGCTCCGGCGGACGCATTCGTATGTCAGGGCCACTCGATCTTCCGCTTGTCTACCGCCCGGCAGTGCAATTCTGAAAGAAATGTCCCGAGAGGGCGGCCGGTTCGGGCGGGTCATGGACAACCCCTTGAGAAGGCACCGGTAACGCCTGTGCTACGGGTGGTTGTTGCCAACCACCGGCCCTTGGTCCCCTCTCGGAATCATGCTTCGCATAACCCTGTCACGCAGGGAATCAGCACCAGTCGCATGAGCAGAGGTGGTCAATCGGCGCGTACATCGGGACCCTGACCCTGACCCTGACCCTGACCCGCCATACAGCGCTCATCGCGACACGCCGCACCTGCGTCACGGTCGAAGGTGAGTAAAGTTTTAGCCTAAAACTTTGCTCACCGCTCGGTCAGCTTGAGCTCGATCCGCCGGTTCTGCGCCCGGGCCTCCGGGGTATCCGCCGGGTTGACCGGCTGATACTGGCCAAAGCCATTGGCGGCGAGGCGGTTGGGCGGGATGTCCAGGAAGTCGGTCATGAAGCGCACGACCGACAACGCCCGTTCCTGGCTAAGCTCCCAGTTGTCCTGGAACCGACCGCCAATGCGCACCGGCACGTCGTCGGTATGGCCATCGACGCGGATGATCCAGTCGATGTCGCTCGGGATCTCGGACGACACGTCGCGCAGGATGTCCGCGACATTCGCGATCTGGGCCTTGCCCGCGTCGGACAGCTCCGCGTCGCCCAGCTGGAAAAGAACTTCGGATGAAAAGACGAAGCGGTCGCCCTCGATACGGATACCCTCGCGGTCTCCGACCACGTCACGCAGCCGACCGAAGAATTCCGAGCGGTATTTCTCCAGATCCTTCGCCTGCGCTTCGAGACGGATGCGCTCAGCCTCTTCCAACTGGCGGCGGCGACGCTCCTCGGCGGCCACCCGCGCCAGCGCCGCGTTCAGTTCCGAGCCAAGATTTTGCAACTGAACCTGTGCCGCCTCGTCGGAGGCTTTGCTGGCATTAAGCAGTCCTTGCAACTCACCGAGCTGCTGGCGCAGCGCGGCAACCTGCTGGTTCAGCAATTCCGCCTGTTTCTGCGCCTGCGTCGCCCGTTCGTCGGAGACGGCCAGTTCCTTGCGCGCCTCGGACAGCAGAACCTGCCGCTCCTCGGCTTCGCTCAGGCGGGTCTCTGCGCGGGCCTCGGCGGCCTTCTGGGCGGCGAGGGCGGCGGTGAGCCGGTCGCGGACCTCCTCCGCACTGGCGTCGGAGGCCATCCGGGCGGCAAGTGCGGCGGCGAGGCGTTCTTCGAGTGACCTTGCGTCATCGACCCGCTCCGCCGCGCGGGCTTCGGCCTCGGCGAGGGCCTTTCGCAGGGTGGCAATTTGCGTGTCGCGCTCCGCCAGACGGCCGCGCAGGGCCCGGACTTCGGCCGTCAACTGCGCCGTCTCGACGGCGGCGGCGTTCTCGGAGCCCAGCTGCGCTTCGAGTTGGTTGACGCGGATGGCGCTGTCTTCGGCCTGACGCCGGGCGGTGTCCAGATCGGAGCGCAGTTGCGCCACCTCTCCCTCAAGCGACGCGATCTCGTCGCCTTGCGCCCCCTCCCGGATTTGCGTGTCCGACAGGCGGGCGAGGAGCGTGGCATTGCGATCCTCGAGGTCGCTCAATGCGGTCTGGGCGGCGTTTGCCTCCCCCCGCGCGGTGGCCAGCGCGGTCTCCAGCCGGGCTTTTTCCGCACGCAGCGCATCCAGCGCCGCGCCGCCGTCTTCGGCCGCGCCCTGTGCCGTGGCGAGGTCGGCGACCAGCGCATCGTTGCGGGCGCGCAGGGCGGCAAGTTCGGTCTGCAAAGCTTCGGCTTCGGTGATCCGGGCGAGGGCCGCGGCCAGTTGCGCCGACAGGTCGGAAAGGCGGGTTTCGGCGGCGTCGCTGGCGCCCCGCGCCGTGGCGAGGTCGCGCTCGGTCGCTTCACGGGCTTTCTGCGCCTCGTCCAGCGCCCGCTCGGCGGCGACACGGGCGGCCCGTTCGTCGGCCAGATCCTCGCGCAACGTGGCGAGGCGGTCATCGGTTTCAGCACCGGCGGCACGAGTGTCGGCCAGCGTGGCAGACAGTTGCGCGATCTCGGCAACGGCGGCGTCGAGCCGGTCCTGCAGACCCTGTGCCTCCTGCTCGCCAGAAACCAGTGCGGCGGCAAGACGGGCGTTGAGATCGCTTTCGGCTTCGCGGGCGGCGGCCAGCAGGGTCAGCGTGTCCTCGGCTTTCCGACGTTCCGCTTCGAGCGCGAGGGTCATGGAGGTGAGTTCCGCATCCGCCTCCTCGAGCCGCTTGCGCAGCGCCGCCGCGGCCTCCGCCTCCAGCAGCTTCTGCTCCTCCTCCGCGGTCAGGGCCTCGCTCAGGTCGTCGACTCGTCCGGAGAGCACAGTGATCTGCTCCTCGGCGGCGGCCTTTTCCCTGCGCAGGTCAGCCAGCAACGCCTCCAGCGCATCGCGCCGAGCGGTGAGTTCGTCGCGGGCCGTGGTCAGCGCGGCGGCATCGTCTCGGGCGGCGTCGCGTTCTGATAGCAGCGCGGCGACCTGGCTTTCGAAGTCGGTGATCCGGCCTTCGGCCTCGGCCAGCGCGGCATCCCGTGCCGCCACATCGTCCCGCGCGGAATCCCGTTGCAGCAGAAGCGCGGCCACCTGCGCTTCGAAATCGGTGATCTTGCCCTCTGCATCGGCCAAAGCGGCGTCCCGCGCGGCAAGGTCAGCGGCCTGGCGGTCCCGGGTGGCGGTCAGCGTGTCGATCAAGCGCAGCTGTTCGGCGAGGCGCGTCTCTGCATCCGAAAGGGTGCCTTCCAGTTCTCCAAGCTGGCTCGTCAACGCCGTGTTGCGGCGTTCCTGCACGCCCAGCGCCTGCGCGAGGGCGGCAATCTCGGTGGAGAGCGAATTCAGCTGATCCTCCTGCCCGGTGATGGTCTCGCGCAGGACGAACTGGATGATCATGAAGATCGACAGCACGAAGGTCAGCACCAGCAACAGCCCGGTCATGGCATCCACGAACCCGGGCCAGATGTTAGCCTGGAAGCGTTGTCCGGTGCGGCGCGATAGGGCCATGGTTCAGCCCCCGGCCCGTTTCACGATGGTCGCAAGGTGGCGCGACATGGTGTGGATTTCCGTGCGCAACTCGGCCATGCTCTCCTGCCGCCCGGCGCTGATCTCCTCCAGCAGGCGCAGCATCTGGACGTCGATCGAGCGCAGGCGCATCCGGCTTTCCGCATCCAGCCCCTCGTTCGATTCCTTTGAGCGGATGGCCTCGGCCAGTTGCTCCTGCCCGTCGGCGATACGCGCCATGGAGGAGGCTGTCGGCGCGGTGGCCTCCATGCGTTCGGTCATGCGTTCGATGGAATCGGCCAACTGACCCAGCCGGTTGTCCACCTCCGAGCGGCCCTGTTCGGACTGGGCGAAAAGGTATTGCAGGGTCTCGATCTGCTCGGCCATGCGGTCGAGCACAACGCCTGCCGCACCCAGGTCCGGGCCATCGCTGTCGGAGGAAAAGCCGAGCCGGGTGATGGAGGAAAGCCATTCCTCCAACTCCCGGTAGAAGCGATTCTGCCCGTGACCGGCAAAAAGTTCCAGCAACCCGACGATCAGCGAGCAGGCCAGACCGAGCAGCGAGGAGGCGAAGGCCACGCCCATGCCGCCAAGCTGACTTTCAAGCCCGGTCATCAGCCGCCCGAACACCGCTGTCCCGCTCTCGCCCTCCTGCGGCGCGAGGCTGCGGATGGTGTCGACCAACGCCGGAACTGTCGTGGCGAGACCGTAGAACGTCCCGAGAAGTCCGAGGAAAATCAACAGGCTGACGATGTAGCGAGTGATTTCCCGGGCTTCGTCGATCCGCGTGGCAACGGAATCGAGAATGGAGCGGGTGGAGGTGGTGGTGATCTGCATCCGCTTGTCCCGGCGGCGCAACAGCGCGGCGAGCGGGGCGAGCAGAAGCGGCGCCTGGGCCCGCTGGCCCTGATCGCCGGGCTTCGCGAATTGCTCGATCCAGCGCACGGAGGAGATCAGCTGCACCACCTGGTAGAAGCAGGCCAGCACCCCGAGAATGAAGACAAAGAAGATGAACCCGTTCAGGTACGGGTTGGATTCGAAGACAGGCAAGACCCGCGGCAGCGCGAGAAATCCTCCCGCACAGGAGAGCGCCAGCACGATCAGCATCAGCGCGACCTGCCGGACGGGTTGTGAAAAATGTAGCTCGGCCTCGAGGTCGGGCTGGTCCATCGGACACCTGACGCGTTTGTTGTCTTGCGCCCTGAAACTACGGGGTTAGCGCTGGCAAGCCAAGGGTTTATGCGGTGAGCGCCCGCACCCTGTCCACCAGCCAGTTCAGTTCCGCATCGGGAATGCCCAATTCCGCGAGATGGGCGGCGGTATTGTACAAGTATTCCGTGTTCGGACCACGCCCGCCGACCGCCTTGGCGATGATCTGCGCCTGCTCTTCGAGCGAGAGACGGCAGTATTGCACGTGGTCGCGGTCGATCACGTAAGCGAGCGCGTCGATGCGCGTGCCATCGTCCAGGTCGAGCGTCAGGGTTCGCTCGACATAGGCCGCAGAGACCAGTTCGCGGTCGCGCAGGTAGGCGAGGGTTTCGTCCTCGGTGCCCGGCTCCGCGCGAAACGCGACCCCCTCGCAAAGCGCCCCGCGATGGGCGTCGAGCGCCAGAACGAGGCCGGGGTCTTCCACGCTGCCGCGATGGTGGATCGAGCGCATGCAGAAGCTGCGGGCATAGTCGGCAAGCCGCGCGTGGCGCTGTTCGGCGACCGGGAATCCGGGGTTCCACAAGAGTGAGCCATAGCCGAATACCCAAAGTGTCACGGATCGTCCCCTTGCCCTTTCGCACGCGCGTGGCGCGCTATAGACACCAAACACGCGCAATTTGCAAAGGGGCACGGTGTCATGAAACGGTTACTTGCGGTGATCCTCGCGGCAGCGGCCCTGTATTCGGGATACTGGTTCTGGCAGGCGCAGGCCTTGCGTGGCCAAATCGAGGACTGGTTCGAGGCGCGGCGGGGTGACGGCTGGGAAGCGTCGTATGCAGATCTGAGCGTCCAGGGCTTTCCGAACCGGCTCGACGTGACCTTCGACGATCTGTTGTTGGCCAATCCGGAGACCGGATCAGTCTGGGAGGCACCGTTCTTCCAGATGTTCTCGCTGGTCTACAAGCCGGATCACTGGATCTTTGCCTGGCCGGACACACAGGAGGTCACGGTGAAATCGGACAGCTACCGGATCACTTCAGAGGGGCTCCGGGCGTCTCTGATCACGGACGGGGACCGTATCCTGCGCAGCAACGTCGAGGCGAAGACGCTGAACGTCTCCGGCCTGCACGATTTTGCGGTGGCCGGGCTGAACATCGGCGTGGCAGCGGACGAGGTGGAGCCGAAGGTGATGCGACTCGGTCTGACGGCGGCAGCGCTCGCCGGAAAAGCCGGGACGCTCGGGCCTTCCAGATCGGTTGACGAGGTGACGGTGCGGGCGGAGGTAACCTTCGACGAGGTCTGGACAAAGGACGCGCTCCGCAAGGACAAGCCGCAGCCTGTCGCGGTAAAGCTGCCTCTGGCGGAATACCACGCGGACGGACTGACGTTGAAGGCGACGGGCGACTGGGACGTGGACGACATGGGGCGGCTGGACGGCACCGGAACGCTGCGGGCGGAGAACTGGCGGGCCTTGCTGGACAACGCAGAGGGTGCGGGCGACCTGCCGGGCGAGGTGGCAACCGTGCTGCGCGAGACGCTGGGGCTGATTGCCGGCTTGTCGGGCAACAAGAAGACGCTGGACCTGACATTTTCCTTCGATCGCGGCGCGGTGTCGCTGGGGATCATTCCCTTGGGCAAGGCTCCGCGCCTGCGGTTCGAGTGACCCTTGCCGGGGCGAAAATTTTGCCGGGACAAAATTTTGTTTTGGGAGCTCTGCCCCCGTCCTTCGGACTCCCCTGAGGGTATTTGAGGACCAGAGAAGACGGGGCGTCTTGCGTCAGGTCAGCAGTTTTTCCAGGCTCCGGCCCATGACTTGTGCGCTTTCGATCATGTCGGTGATCCCGATCCATTCGTCCGGCTTGTGCGCGAGGTCAAGCACGCCGGGCCCGTAGGCAATGCAGTTCTGCAGCTTGCCGATGCGGTCGATGTGCTTCTGGTCGTAGGAGCCGGGGGAGGCGACGAACTCGGCGGGTCTGCCAAAGACTTCCGCGACGGCGGCCGCGACGGTGGTGACGATGGGCGCGTCACGGTCGGTCATCGAGGGGGTGATGCGGTTGAGGTCGCGCACGGTGTAGTCGAAGCGGTCGCGGGTTTGTTTCAGGCCATCAAGGATGTCCACGATTTCGCCTTTCACGTCATCGAAGGATTCCTCGGAGAGGTAGCGCCGGTCGATCACGATTCGGCAGCTGTCCGGCACGCAGCAGGCGGGCAGGCCGGTGTAATCGGGCGGCAGTTCCTCCGAGCCGCCGTGGATCGCGCTGATGTTCATCGTGGCGTGACGGGCACCCTCTGGGACAACTGGCAGCGCAGTCCTGCGGGCGGAGAGGGCCGGGAACAGGTCCTGTTCAAAGGCCTGAAGCACCGCCCCCATGTGCCGGACCGCGCAATCGCCGAGAAAGGGCATGGAGCCGTGGGCGATCTCGCCTTTCGTCTCGATCTCCGCCCACCAGCCGCCGCGATGACCAAGGCAGATGCGATCCTTGTTCAGCGGTTCGGGGATGATGACGTGCTGGACGCGCTTCGGGTCGAAGAAACCGCGTTCGGCAAGGTAGGCGACGCCGCCGTAGCCGCCGGATTCCTCGTCCGCCGTGCCGCTGATCTCGATGACGCCGTTGAAGTCGGGATGTTCTTCAAGGAACGCTTCCGCCGCGATGACCGAGGCCGCCAGTCCGCCTTTCATGTCGCAGGAACCGCGACCATAGATCCGGTCGCCTTCCACCGCGCCGCCGAACGGATCGCGGGTCCAGCCGCGGCCGACCTCCACCACATCGGTATGAGAATTGAAATGCACGCAGTCGCCGGGCCGGGGGCCCTCGCGCCGGGCCACGATGTTCCAGCGCGGATAGCGGTCGCTGTCACCGGGAGCGCCCTCGGCGCGGATCAGCTGGCAGGCAAAACCGCGCGGCTCGAGCCGTCTCTGCAGGAACGCGCAAATGTCGCGGTAGCAATCCCCGGGTGGGTTCAGGGTCGGAATGCGGATCAGGTCCTGCGTCAGGGCGATCAGGTCGTCCCGCTTGTCCGCGATACGCGTTGCCAATGCACTCATGCGTCGTACCTCCGCACCACACAGTGTCGGCGGGACGATGCTTGCGCAACCCCTTGTTTCTTCTTGGTCCAAATACCCCAACCCCGCGTGGGTCCGGACGGCGACATCAGGCCTGGCAAGGCAACGGTCCGTAGGGCGGGGCTCTGCCCCGCACCCGCCTCAGACTGCGATGTTGTCGATCAGGCGCACCCCTGCAAGCCAGGCAGCGGCGAGCAGGCGGCAGTCGCCCTCGGGGCGGTCCAGAATGCGCAAGTCCTCGTTTGCCCGCAGATCGAGGTACTCCACTTCGGTGAAGCCCGCCGCCAGCACCTTCGCCTTCGCCGCCTCCGCAAGCCGGAAAGCCGATCCACCCGCGCGCAGACCCTCGGCCATCTCGACCATGGCCGCATGCAGGGCCGGGGCCTTCACCCGCGCCCGGTCCGACAGCAGCAGATTCCGCGAGGACATGGCGAGGCCGTCTTCCTCGCGGATCGTCGGGCAGCCGACCACGTCGACGTCGAGATCGAGGTCCGCCGAGAGCCGCCGGACGACCTGCAATTGCTGGAAGTCCTTCTCGCCGAAGAACGCCCGTTCCGCCCGGGTCTGGGTAAAGAGCTTCGTCACCACCGTCGCCACGCCGTCGAAATGCCCGGGGCGGTGCGCCCCACAGAGCACGTCTGTCAGGCCAGCCACGGAGACGGTCGTCGCAAAGGTGTCGGGGTAGATTTCCGCCGGGCCCGGCACATAGAGCGCGTCCACGTCGAAGCGTTCGAGCTTCTGTGCGTCCTGCCCCTCCGTGCGCGGGTAGTTCTCCAGGTCGGATGGATTGTTGAACTGCCTGGGGTTGACGAAGATGGTCACGATCACCCGGTCGCAGCCCGCCTTGGCCGCCGCGACGAGGCTCAGGTGCCCGTCGTGCAGGGCACCCATGGTCGGGACAACCCCGACGACCTCGCCCGCTTTTTGCCAGCCTTTGACCATGCTCCGCAGCTCCGCCTTCGTGCGGATGATCGGCGCGATCATTTCGGGCCTCCGGGCGTTGCGTCGCCGAACACATGTTCCGGGCCGGGGAACTCGCGGGCCTTCACGGCGCGGGCGTAGTCGGCAATCGCCGCGCCCGCGTCCTCGCCCAGCGTCGCGAAGCGTTTGACGAACTTTGCCTTGAAGGCGGTGAACAGCCCGAGCATGTCGTCCACCACGAGGATCTGGCCGTCGCAGCCCGCCGAGGCGCCGATGCCGATGGTCGGGATCGGCACCTCGGCCGTCACGCGGTCTGCCAGCGAGGCGGGCACCTTTTCCAGTACCACCGCGAAGGCCCCGGCCTCTGCCACGGCTTTGGCATCGGCCATCAGAGCCTGCGCCGCCGCGCCACGGCCCTGCACCTTGTAGCCGCCGAGCGTGTTGATCGACTGTGGCGTCAGGCCGATATGCGCCATGACGGGAACGCCGCGCTGGACCAGAAAGCGGATCGTTTCGGCCATGTGCCGCCCGCCTTCGAGTTTCACCGCCCCTGCCCCGGTTTCCCGCATGATCCGGGCGGCGTTGCGGAAGGCCTGCTCCGGGTTTTCCTCATAGGTGCCAAAAGGCAGATCGACGACCATCATCGCCGACGAAAGCCCCCGCGCCACAGCTTGCCCGTGCAGGATCATCATCTCCATTGTCACTGCAACGGTGGATGTCAGCCCGTGCAGCACCATACCGACCGAGTCCCCGACCAGCACGAAATCCACATGCGGGTCCATGATCTGGGCCATCGGCGTGGTATAGCAGGTCAGGCTGACAATCGGCTCGCCGCCCTTGCGGGCAAGGATGTCCTCGGGCATCGGAGCCCGTTTCTTTGCCGTCGCACTCATACCGAGGCCCTCCGCGCAATAATGTTGCGCGGGGGTGTAGCATTTGCCGCGCTGCAGAACCAGAGATTTCTGGGGATAACCGGAGCGCTATCAGCGCAGGCTGTCGAGACTATGGGTTTCCGCGTGAAAGTCGATTTCCGCACGCGTGACCTTGGCCATGGTCTCGCCTTTGTCGCCGGTGCGCACCAGTTCTGCGCCGGTCGGGTCGATGCTGACCAGCCAGGCGGTGCGTTGATGGACAAAGCCAAAGGCAACGGTGGGCGAGCCATTGACCTTCGATCCGGAGTGAAGAACCGTCAGGCGAGGCAGTTGCGACAGTCCCACCCGCAGGCCGAGCATGTGCAGCGCCGGCCCGGCTTTCAGGTCTTCGCTCAAACGCATCGCCTCCAGCAGATCGGCCTGCGACACGAAGGCCAGCTTGGCGCCGACTTCCGGGGCGCGGAACTTCATGATGTCGTCCATCGACGCCTTGAGCGGGTCCTTCGGCAAGTGGGAATTGTCATGCGTGATGCAAGCGTAGAGGGTCACGCCCTTGCCCTCCTCCGGAACCAGCCAGTGCGGCCCGCCGAGGGTGCGCAGGAAGAAGGCCATCTTCTGCTCGCCCTCCACATCCATATAGGACCCGTTGCCCATCTGATGGATGAAATCCTGCGGTACGACCCGCCCGCAGGCCATGCCCGCCCCCATCAAAAGCGCGTTCTGCAAGGACGCGGTGATGTTTGCACAGACCATGATGGCATCGCGCCGTTTGCCCTCCGGGTTGGCATCGGCCAGCTTTTGGAGTTCCGCGCCAAGCTCCGCGTCGGGCACCACCTGCAATGCCGGGTGAGCCGCAATCCAGCTTGCAATGAACCCCTGAAGGGGCGTCTTTCGGTCAAGCTGGTAGAACGGCCGGTCGAGGCGTTTCAGCGCCGGGGCGATGCCGCCGGTGAAGCCGGTCTGCTGCTTCGCCTCCTCCGGGTTTTCCTGTACCCATTTCTGCGCGGCGCGGGCAAGGATCAGGTAGTCCTGCGCCCCCATTGCCTTCAGCCCCTTGGTCACGTCGTCCAGAGTCAGGTCGATGATCGAAAAGGCATTGTGCACGAATTGCGCGTGCCCGCCGTTGTTCACCTGAGCGAGGTAGAAATCCGTATGGAACGCCTGCAGCGCGGCTTCCGGCAGTTCCCCGCGCTTGTAGCGGCCCTTGCTCTGCATGTGATTGACGTAATTCACCACCGCCTGCACCAGCGGCGCCGGGTCCGGCAGCGCGTCCATGGCCGATTGCGGCACGATGATGGGCAGGTCCCTGGGCGGCGTCTGGCCTTTCGGCGGGCGCGGTGGCTCCGCTGCGGTATCGACCGCTCCCATGCGATGTCCGCCGCCCGGCTTGCGCCTCTTGAAGGCGTCCGTCGCGGCGCGCCCGCTCAGCAAATGCTTCAACTTGCTCAACATACAAACTCTCCTGCTCTTGACGGCAGGGTAACCATGTTCCCGGGGCGCAACTGGGGCAAGAACCCGGCAATTCCACGCCGGGGCTTGATTGCGCGGGCGCTTGCGGGAACACTTGGCGCAATGACCTCAGGGAGTTCCCAGCCATGACCTTTCGCCTGACCCTCGCCGCGGCCTTGCTTTGCGGCACCGCGGCCATCGCCCAACAGAAGGATCTGACCATCGCGATCCAGCTCGAGCCGCCGCATCTCGATCCCACGAGCGCCGCCGCCGGGGCGATTGATTCGGTGCTCTATTCCAACGTCTTCGAAGGGCTGACCCGGTTCATGGCCGATGGCTCCGTCGCGCCGGGGCTGGCGAAAAGCTGGGACATCTCGGAGGACGGGCTGACCTACACCTTCCACCTGCAACCGGAGGTGACCTTTCACGACGGTACCACGATGGACGCCGAGGATGTGAAATTCAGTCTCGACCGCGCCCGCGCCGAGGACAGCCAGAACGCCCAGAAGGCGCTGTTTGCCGAGATCGCCTCGGTCGAGGCCACGGACCCGCTGACCGTCACCGTGACGCTGACCCAGCCCAACGGCAGTTTCCTGTTCAACATGGCCTGGGGCGACGCCGTGATCGTGGCCCCCGAGTCCATCGAAACCATCAAGCAGACCCCCATCGGCACCGGCCCGTTCAGGTTCGACAGCTGGACGCAGGGCGACAGCATCCACCTTGTCGCCTATGACGGCTATTGGGGCCTGCACCCGGCACTGCTGGAGGCGACGTTCAAGTTCATCTCCGACCCCACCGCCGCCTTTGCGGCGATGATGGCGCAGGATATCGACGCCTTCGCGGGCTACCCGGCACCGGAGAACCTGATCCAGTTCGAAAGCGACCCGCGCTTTCAGGTTCTGGTCGGCTCCACCGAGGGCGAGACCATCCTCGCCATGAACAACAAGCTGCCGCCGTTCGACAACGTGAAGGTGCGCGAGGCGGTGGCCCATGCGATCAACCGCCAGGACATCATCGACGGCGCGATGTTTGGCCAGGGCACGCCCATCGGCACGCATTTCGCCCCGCACAACCCCGATTACGAGGACCTGACCGCGCTTTCTGCCTATGATCCGGAAAAATCGAAGGCGCTGCTGGCCGAGGCGGGCTTCCCGGACGGTTTCACCACCACGCTGAAGCTACCCCCGCCCTCCTACGCGCGGCGCGGCGGCGAGATCATCGCGGCGCAGCTGCGGGCGGTGGGGATCGAGACCGAGATCACCAATCTCGAATGGGCGCAATGGCTGGAAGAAGTGTTCCGGGGCAAGGACTTCGGCCTGACCATCGTGTCTCATACGGAACCGATGGATATCGGCATCTATGCCCGTCCGGACTACTACTTCCAGTATGACAATCCGGCGTTTCAGGAGTTGATGAAGACCCTGACGGCGACGACCAACCCCGAACAGCGCAGCGCCCTGCTCAGGCAGGCGCAGGAGATCATCGCGAAGGATTACGTCAACGGATACCTCTTCCAGCTGGCCTATCCGACCGTGGCGGACGCCCGCCTGACCGGCCTGTGGGAGAACCAGCCGACGCAGGCGACCGACCTGACCGGCGTGCGCTGGACGGAGTAAACACAGTTCGGGCGGCGCTTGACCTGCATCAAGGCCGCCCGCACACGCGCCGATTACATTCCGAATACGCAATGTTTTCAGGAGCGCGCCATGAAATCCCTTCTTTCCCTGACCACCGCCCTTGCCCTTCTCGGCACGGTGTCTCTCGCCGGTCCCGTGGCCGATTTCGAGGCGCAGTTCCGCGACGCCTACGGCACCTATCGCGCCGTCCTGTTCGGCACGAACGCCGGCAAGGCCGAGGAGTCGGCCAAGGCCATCGGCAAGCTGCAAGACCAGTTCACGACCTTGATGACCGAATACCGCGAGGTGCCGCCACCACAGTACGAAGCCGATCCGGCGTGGTTCCTGACGCTCGACAAGGCGGCAGAAACCATCGAGACCGCGAAGGCGGAGATCGGTGAAGGACGCCTGCCGGAGGCGCATGAAACGCTGGAGGCCTTCCGCGACACCATCGGCGATCTGCATGTCCGCAACGGAGTGCTGACCTTCTCGGACCGGATGAACGCCTATCATGCTGAGATGGAGCATCTGTTGGCGGTTGATGTGTCGGCTTTGGACACGACCGGAATCGGCGAGATCCGGGAACGGGCGGCGGTGCTGTCCTATCTGGCCAATGACCTGCTGGCACATCCTCCGTCGGAGGCGGCAGGATGCGACGAATACGCCAGTCTGTCGAAGGCCTTCGGCGGGTCCGTCGATACGCTGTTGACAGCGGTCCGGAGCGGCGATGTCGAGGCCGTGAAAGGCGCGGTCGGCGGCCTCAAGGTGCCGTACTCGAAGCTGTTCCTGAAGTTTGGATAAGCACAGACAGGCCGTAGGGCGGGGTTTCACCCCGCTTCCCCTGCGGCTAACCTGCGGCCATGGACAGCGCACACAGCCCCGGCTTTTCCGCCCACAGCCTGACGCCGAACGGCGTTGACATCGCCTTTGAACGCGGCGGCTCCGGGCCGCCAGTTCTTCTGCTGCACGGTTTTCCGCAGACCCGTGCCATGTGGGCCGGGATCGCGCCGGTGTTGGCAGAGCATTACACCGTTATCGCCGCCGACCTGCGCGGCTATGGGGGCAGCGGCAAGCCGAAGGGCATGGAGAACTACAGTTTCCGCGCCATGGCGGCGGACATGGCTGCGCTGATGTCCGGTCTCGGGTTCGAGCGCTTCCACCTGATCGGCCACGACCGGGGCGGACGCACCGCGCACCGCCTTGCGCTCGACTTCCCAGACCAGGTCCAGAGCCTCACCGTCATGGACATCGTCCCGACCCACCTGTTGCTCGACGACCTGACCAAGGAGGTGGCGAAGGCCTATTACCACTGGTTCTTCCTCGCCCAGCCCGAACCGTTCCCCGAAAACATGATCGCCGCCGATCCCGATGCCTTCTACCAATCCTGCCTGCTCGGCTGGGGTGCGGCAAAGCTCTCCGACTTCGACCCTGCGCAACTCGCCGCCTACCGCGCGGCATGGCACGATCCGGACACCCGACGCGCCATGTGCGACGATTACCGCGCCGCCATCGCGGTCGATTTCGCCCATGACGCGGCCGACCTCGACCGCCGCGTGCCCTGCCCGGCCCTGGTGATGTACGGCGCGGACGGGGCCATGGCGAAGGCCTACGACGTGCCCGGAACCTGGGCGGACCGGCTTGCAGACATGCAAAGCGCCGCGATCCCCGGCGGACATTTCTTCCCGGACCAAAGCCCGAATCAGACGGCGCAGGCACTGCTGACCTTCCTCAAGACCCTTTAGCGCAAGCCACTGGACCGCCTCGACAAGCCCGCCTAACGTGGCCTCATGCTGGCCTACCTGACCCGCCGCCTGACCTCCCTGATCCTCAGCCTGGCCGTCGCTTCGCTGGTCATCTTCCTCGTGGTCGAAGTCGCCCCCGGCGATCCCGCCTCCTACATGCTTGGCCTCAACGCCCAGCCCGATACCGTCGCCGCCCTGCGTGCCGAACTCGGCCTCGATGTGCCACGCTGGGAGCGGTATTTCGCGTGGGTCGGCGGCATGCTGCAGGGGGACTTCGGCACCTCCTACACCTATCGTACGCAGGTTTCCGACATGATCGCCGACCGGCTCTGGATCTCGCTGCCGCTCGCGCTCTTTGCCTTGACCCTGTCCACGCTCGTCGCCTTCCCGGCGGGCATCCTCGCCGCAGCGCACCGGGGCAAACCGGCGGATATGGGCGTCATGGCGGCGACGCAACTGGGCGTTGCCATCCCGAACTTCTGGTTCGCCATGCTGCTGGTGCTGCTCTTTGCCATCCGCCTGCGGATCATGCCCTCCGGCGGTTTTCCCGGCTGGGACGAACCACTCCTGGCCCTGCGGGCCCTCACCCTGCCCGCCATCGCCCTCGCCCTGCCGCAAGCCGCGATTCTCGCCCGCGTCCTGCGCTCCTCGCTCATCGACGCGCTTGGCGAAGACTACATCCGCACCGCCCGCGCCAAGGGTCTCACGCGGGGACAGGCGCTCTGGCGCCACGGCCTGAGGAACGCGCTGATCCCGGTGCTGACGATCCTCGGGCTGCAATTCTCCTTTCTGCTGGCGGGGGCGATCATCATCGAACAGGTCTTCTACCTGCCGGGCCTCGGGCGGCTGATCTTCCAGTCGATCTCGCAACGTGACCTGATCGTGGTGGAAAGCGTGGTCATGCTGCTGGTCTTTGCCGTGATCCTGGTGAATTTCCTGACCGATCTCGCCTACGCGGTCGTGGACCCGAGACTGAGGCGCCGGGCATGAACCGCACGCTGCTCTTCGGCGCGTTGCTCACGGCGCTCTTTATCCTTGCCGCGCTGACCAGCCTCGTCTGGACACCTTACGACACCGAGGCCATGGTGATAGCGCAGCGTCTGAAGCCCCCCAGCGCCGCGCACCTCCTCGGCACCGACCACTTCGGGCGCGACATCCTCTCGCTGCTCATGGCCGGGGCGCGGACCTCCATCGCCGTGGCGCTGGTGGCGGTCGGCATCGGTATGGGCTTCGGCGTGCCGCTCGGCCTCACGGCCGCCGCCCGCCGCGGTGGTTTCGTCGACGAACTCATTTCCCGCGCGAACGATCTCATCTTCGCCTTCCCCAGCCTCGTCATCGCCATCCTGATCACCGCCATCTTCGGCCCCGGTGCGCTCAACGCCATCATCGCCATCGGGATATTCAACATCCCGGTCTTTGCCCGGCTCTCGCGCGGCGCGGCACTCTCGCTCTGGTCGCGCGATTTCATCCTCGCCGCGCGGACCGCCGGGAAGTCGAAGACCCGCATCAGCGCGGAGCACATTCTGCCGAACATCCTGAACCTGCTGATCGTGCAGGGCACCATCCAGTTCTCCCTCGGCATCCTCGCCGAGGCCGGCCTGAGCTACGTCGGCCTTGGGGCACAACCGCCCATCCCCAGCTGGGGCCGGATGCTTGCCGACGCGCAAACCATGGTCGCCCTCGCGCCGCACGTCGCGCTGATGCCCGGTCTGGCCATCGTCTTCATGGTTCTTGGTCTCAACCTGCTCGGTGACGGCCTGCGCGACAGCCTCGATCCGAAACTGAAGGTCTTGCGGACATGAGCGACACTCCGACCGCCGCAAGCCAGACCGAGAGCGGGTTCTCCCACACAGGCGGGGCAACACCAATCCTCGACGTCGACGCGCTTGCACTTAGCATCCACGGCAAACCGATCCTGAACGGGATCTCCCTGTCCCTGAGCGCTGGCGAGATCACCGCGCTGACCGGCGAATCCGGCTCCGGCAAGTCGATGACGGCGCTGGCAGCGATGGGCCTGTTGCCCGACAACGCCAAAGCCACGGGCCGCATCACCTTTCAAGGCCGGAACCTCCTCGACCTGCGGGAGAAGGAACTCACGAAAATACGCGGCCAGCAGATCGGCATGATCTTCCAGGAGCCTATGACCGCGCTGAACCCGCTCCAGACCATTGGCGCGCAGGTCTCGGAGACGCTGCGCATTCATCGCTACGCGGGCGACATCGCTGAAAAGACCCGCGCAACCCTGGCAAAAGTCGGTCTCGACCTGCCGCTCTCGCGCTATCCGCACGAATTGTCCGGCGGCCAGCGCCAGCGTGTCGCCATCGCCATGGCCATCGTGCTGCGCCCGGCCCTGCTGATCGCCGACGAGCCGACCACGGCGCTGGATGTGACGACGCAGGCGCAGATCCTCGACCTGCTGAAAACGCTGGTTAAATCCGAGGGTATGGCGCTGATGATGATCACCCATGATCTCGCGGTGGTGGCGGAAATGGCGGACCATATCGCGGTGATGCAGAACGGCGCGATCGTCGAACAGGCGCCCACGGCGCAGCTCTTCAAACAGATGAACCACCCCTATACCCGCCAACTCTTCGAAGCCTCGAAGCACAAGGCGGACTTGCCCGAACCCGCGCCGGGCGAGCCTCTGCTGCAGGTGACGAACGTCACCCGAGACTACCCCCTGCCGCGCTCGCGGCCCTTCGCGAAGCGGATCCACGTCCGGGCGGTGGACGACGTCAGCTTCGACATCCGCACCGGCGAGCGTGTCGGTCTCGTCGGCGAATCCGGCTGCGGCAAGTCGACCCTGACCCGGGCCATTCTCGGGCTGGAAAAGACCCAGGGCGGTGCCATCACCTTGAACGGCGCCCCTGTTTTCAGCCACGGCAAACCGAACCCTGAGATCCAGCGCCAGATGCAGGTGGTGTTCCAGGACCCATACGGCAGTTTCAACCCACGCCACCGCGTCTCGCGGCTGGTCACCGAGCCATTCCACCTGCTCGATGTGCCTCCGACCGGATACGAGCGGGACAAGGCCATAGCCGACGCCCTCACGGCTGTCGGGCTGACCCCGGACGACCAGCATCGGCACATCCACGCCTTTTCCGGCGGCCAGCGGCAGCGTATCGCCATCGCCCGGGCCCTGATCATCCGCCCGAAACTGATCGTGTTCGACGAGGCGGTCTCGGCACTGGATGTGCGCGTGCGGGCGACGATCCTCGATCTCATGGCCACCCTCAGCCGGCAATACCGGCTGGCCTACCTGTTCATCTCGCACGACCTGAGCGTCGTCCGCTCGATCACCGACCGCGTGCTCGTCATGCGCCAGGGCCGGATCGTCGAAGAAGGCCCGACGCAGAAGGTCTTCGACGCTCCGGAACATCCCTATACCCAAACCCTTCTGGCCGCCGCGCCGCGCCTGCCCGACATCGGAGACGTCCATGCTGCCTGACTTGCCCTTCGACACCGCTCGCATGCTCATCGGCGGCCAGTGGCGACCCGCCCGCCAGACCCTGACGCTCTGCGATCCCTCGACCGCCGCACCCCTGTGCCAGATTGCGCGCGGCACAGCGGACGACATAGACGAAGCGGTCAGGGCCGCGCAGGCGAGCCGCGACGGCGCCTGGGGGCGGACCACCGCCGCGGAGCGTGGACGCATCCTGTCCCGGCTCGGGCGTCTGGTGCAGGAGCACGCGGAGCAGCTGACGACACTGGAAACACTCGACGTCGGCAAACCCGTGTCCCAGTCCCGCGCCGACGCTGCCGCGCTCGCGCGGTACTGCGAGTTCTACGGCGGCGCGGCGGACAAGGTACACGGCGAGACGATCCCGTACATGAACGGCTACACTGTCTACACGCTGCGCGAGCCGCACGGGGTGACAGGGCATATCGTGCCGTGGAACTACCCGATGCAGATCATCGGCCGCTCCGTCGGCGCGGCGCTCGCCATGGGCAACGCCTGCGTGCTGAAGCCGGCAGAGGACGCCTGCCTGACAGCGCTGTACTTCTGCTGGCTTGCGGACCAGGCGGGCCTGCCCGCCGGGGCGTTGGGCATCGTACCGGGGCTGGGCGCCGAAGCGGGGGCGGCTCTGGCGGCGCATCCGGGCATCCAGCACCTGAGCTTCACCGGCTCCGTCGCCACCGGCGCGTCGGTGCAGGTCGCGGCAGCGGCAAACGTCGTGCCGGTGACGCTGGAACTGGGCGGCAAGTCGCCACAAATCGTGTTCGAGGATGCCAACCTCGACGCCGCCCTGCCCTTCCTCGTGAACGCCGGGCTGCAGAACGCCGGGCAGACCTGCTCAGCCTCCTCCCGCATCCTTGTCCACCTCTCCCGTTTCGACGAGGTGGCCGAACGCATGGGTGAAGCCTACCGCGGCAAGCGGATCGGACCCGCTGTGGACGATCCGGACATCGGCCCGCTGATCAATGCACGTCAAAAGGAACGTGTGGAAGGATTTCTCGCCCGCGCCTCCGGTTTACCGCTGCTCGCGGAAGCCGCCGCCCCGGGTGGCCCGGGCCACTTCGTACCCGCCCTTCTTTTTGGCCCCGTTCCGCCGGATCATCCGCTGGCGCAGGACGAAATTTTCGGCCCGGTGCAGGTGTTGATTCCGTTCGAGACGGAAGACGAAGCCGTGACCATCGCAAACGGGACCGATTACGGCCTTGTCGCCTCGGTATGGACCGAAAATGGCGCACGCCAGATGCGTCTGGCCAGGGCGCTGCGATCCGGTCAGGTCTTCATCAACAATTACGGCGCGGGTGGCGGCGTGGAATTGCCCTTTGGCGGTGTCGGCAAAAGCGGGCATGGACGGGAAAAGGGATTCGAGGCCTTGTATGGCTTTTCGACCCTGAAGACCGTCGCGGCCTATCATGGCTAGATCGGTTTCACCGTGCTTGCGCCCGGCGACCGACGCGCGGGTCCTTCGGACCCGCGCGGGAAGCGCCCATCGGGCGCTCGGGGCAACGCCCCGCGTGACCGCAGGTCACGACTCCCCGTGAATGGTATACCAGATTCCGCTGGACGTCGGTCCGGCGCCTCGCCAAGCTGCACGCCGGGAGGACACAGAATGAGATTTGAGAACCGCACAGCCATCATCACCGGCGGCGCGTCCGGCATCGGTCTTGCCATCGCGCGGCGCATGGCTTCGGAGGGTGCCCTCGTGACGCTCTGGGATATCAGCGAGGCAAACCTGGCGGCGGCGGCCACCGGCGGACTGAGGGGACGGCAGATCGACGTTACCGATGCCGCAGCGGTCGAAGCGGCCATGGCCGAAGACAAGGCCGCCATGGGCGGGCTCGACACGCTGGTCTGTTCCGCCGGGATCACAGGGCCGAATGTCAGCGTGATCGACTATCCTCTGGAAGACTGGCACAGAGTACAGCGGCTGAACGTCGACGGCGTCTTTTACTGCAACAAGTATGCCGCAACCCTGATGCGGCAGCAGGGGTTCGGCCGGATCGTCAACATCGCCTCCATCGCGGGCAAGGAGGGGAACCCCAATGCCTCGGCGTATTCCGCGTCGAAAGCGGCGGTGATCGGCCTGACGAAATCGCTGGGCAAGGAGTTTTGCGATACGCAGATCACCGTCAACGCGGTGGCCCCGGCCGCCGTGGAAAGTCCGATCTTCGAGCAGATGACGCCGGAGTTCATCGCCTTCATGAAGTCGAAGATCCCGATGAACCGCTTCGGCACGCCGGAGGAGATTGCCGCGATGGTCTGCTGGCTGGCATCGCGCGAGGCGTCCTTTGCCACCGGCGCGGTCTTCGATCAGTCCGGCGGGCGGGCAACGTACTAAGGGAGGAAAATCATGCGTCTGGAAGGAAAATGTGCGATCGTCACCGGGGCCGGTTCGGGTTTTGGCGCGGGGATTGCCCGGCGGTTCATAGCGGAAGGCGCTCAAGTCATGGTGGCCGACATCCGGGAGGACTTTGCCCGGGCCGTCTCCGAGGAATACGGCGGGATCGCGCACGCCGTGAACGTGGCCGATGGCGCGGGCGTGTCGGCGATGATTGAGCGGGCCATAGAGGTCATGGGCCAGGTCGACATCCTCGTGAACAACGCCGGGGTGACGCATCTGCCCGCGCCGCTGGAGACGATCTCCGAGGAGGATTTCGACCGGGTCATGGCGGTGAACTGCAAGTCCATCTACCTGACCGCGCGCGCCCTAGTGCCGCATCTCAAGGCACGCGGCACGGGAACCATCCTCAACATTTCGTCGACCGCGGGCCTGTCGCCGCGACCGAACCTGAACTGGTACAATGCCAGCAAAGGCTGGGTGAATACGGCGACCAAGACCATGGCGGTCGAACTGGCGCCCTTCGGCCTGCGGGTGAACGCGCTGAACCCGGTGGCGGGGGAGACCCCACTGCTCAAAAGCTTCATGGGCGAGGACACGCCGGAGATGCGGGCAAAGTTTCTCTCCACCATTCCCTTGGGCCGGTTTTCCACGCCGGAGGACATGGCGAATGCGGCGTTGTATCTGTGCTCCGACGAAGCCAGCATGGTGACGGGTGTCTGCATGGAAGTGGACGGGGGTCGGTGTATTTGAGGCGGCAGAGCGCCGAGGCTTTCCATCGGAGGCCAGCTTCGCTGGACTGTCGGCAAGGCGGCCCGCGGCATTCCGGACGCGCGAAGCGAGCCTGAAGGAGGCGACCATGAAACCCGGCCCGAGCAATCTCATCACCGATGTGACCGGCCTCAGGGTTGGCAACGCGTCGGACGCGACCATCAAGTCCGGCACGACGGTGCTGACGGCGGACCGGCCTTTCATCGCATCCGTCTGCGTCATGGGCGGAGCGCCGGGCACGCGGGAGACCGACCTGCTCGCGCCGGACAAGACGGCGCCGGGCGTCGACGCGCTGGTGCTGTCGGGTGGCAGTGCCTTCGGCCTTGCCGCCGCGCAGGGGGTCATGGATGAACTCCACCGCATGGGGCGCGGCTTTCCGGTGTTGTCGGCCCGGGTGCCCATCGTGCCCGCCGCGATTCTGTTCGACCTGTTGAACGGAGGGCAGAAGGGTTGGGCTGAGAACCCCTATCCAGCGCTGGGGCAGCAGGCGCTCCGCGCCGCCGCGCGGACTTTCGACATCGGCTCCCATGGCGCGGGCACCGGCGCCCAGACGGCACAGCACAAGGGTGGGCTCGGGTCGGCCAGCGTGGTGCTGGAGGATGGCACGACGGTCGGCGCTCTGGTGGCGGTGAACCCGATGGGCAGCGTCACGACACCGTCAGGGCAGCATTTCTGGGCAGCGTCGGCGGAGATGGACGCAGAGTTCGGCGGGCTGGGCCCCGACCCTGCCGCCGGCTTCCAGCCGCTGCCGCCAAGCCGCAAGCTTGCCGCCATGGCCGCGCTCGGCAACACCACGATCGCCATCGTCGCCACGGACGCCGCGTTGGACAAGGCCCAGTGCCATCGTATGGCAACAGCGGCGCATGATGGGATGGCGCGGGCGATCCAGCCAAGTCACAGCCCGCTCGACGGCGATATTGTCTTTGCTGCCAGCACCGGGTCGCGCCCGCTCGACGCAACGGAGATCCTTCTGCCGATTCTGGGTCATGCCGCCAGCCTTTGCCTCGCCCGGGCCATTGCGCGGGCAGTCTGGGAGGCGACGCCAGCGCCGGGGGACACCCTGCCCACGCTGCGGCAGTCGCTCGGCCGGTAAGCACATCCCGACCATGACGATAATTTTAGACTAAAATTATCCTCACCTTCAGCGAAGGATCGGCGGGCTGTCGGGATCACTGCCCGGCGCGATGCGCTCTACCCGCTCCGGCATCTGCGGCTCCGGCAGGTCGAAGCGCAGGGCCACGCCCGCGAGTTGCGCCGCCAGCGGATCGCTGTCCGCGAGGAAGGCGACGTCGAGCGCCCCGGCATCAAGGCCGGAGAACACCAGCGCCTCGTTGATCGCCTGCGCCAGCGCACCTTCCGCGCCGGGCACCGTACCGGTGAAGCCGAGCAGGTGCCCGCGCGTGCCTCCTTCATAGGTGACCTCGGCGAGGTAGGCCTTGCGCGCCAGCCCGCCAGCCGTGGCCAACTTGGCATCCAGCGCCGTGAGCAGCACCTCCGGCAGCCCGCGCGGCGCGGCGAGACTTTGCGGCCGGGCCTGGTCTTCCGACGGAGCATGATCCAGCGTATCGGCCAGCCAGCCCATGGACTCGGTCGGCAAAAGGATCGACGATGGCGCCTGCTCCAAATTGAGCGCGAGCCCGATGCCCTGCCCCGCCAGCATCCGAGCCAGCACACGGCCCGACATCGCGACGTAAGGCACAGCGCGACCGGCGAAGCCGCTCAGACGTTCCTCCCGATCGAAGGCGAGGACAAAAGACGCCTCCTGGACCTCGAACACTTCGGGTGTGACAGTCTCGCCCTTGGCTTCCTCGCGCAGCATGACGAACAATTCGGCGTCCGCCAGACGCTCGTAGAAGCGCAGCCGCGCCGAGTCGTCTGCGGGCGCAGCCTGCATCGCCGCATGGGCAGCATCAATCGGGGTCAACATGGGCCATCACCTCCGCCACGCGGGCTCTCAGGACCGGCAGGAGCTCGGCCTCGAACCACGGGTTTTTCTTCAGCCACCCCGTATTGCGCCAGGACGGATGGGGCAAGGGGATCACCTGCGGAAGATAGTCGCGCCAGCGTCGCACGGTCTCGGTGACACCCTTCGCGCCGGGGATGTGATAGGCTTGGGCATAGCCACCAACCGCCAGGGTCAAGGCAATGTTCGGGTAGAGTCCCAGCGCCGGCTGCCGCCAGGTCCGGGCGCAGATTGGCGGCGGCGGCAAGTCAGCACCCGCCCGGTAACCCGGAAAGCAGAAGGCCATCGGCAGGATCGCGACACGCCTCTCGTCGTAGAAGGCCGCCTCATCCAGCCCGAGCCAGTCGCGCAGACGATCCCCCGACGGATCGGTAAAGGGCAGGCCGCTTTCGTGAACCCGGGCGCCGGGAGCCTGCCCGGCGATCAGCAGCCGCGCCGTGCGCAGACCGCGAAACACCGGCCGCGGCGCATGACCGGTTTCGGTTGCGGCGAAACGGTCGGCGCAAAGGCGGCAGGCGCGGATGTCGTCGGGCAGGCTCATCGGGTCACCCTAGTGCGGATGACCTGGCGGGTGAACCGCTTACAGCGTCCCGCTTTTAACTTGAATCATCCAGTGACGCCGATGTCCCGAGAATGCCGAAGGCATGGCAGGGTATCGGCGTCTCAAGTTTAAGGCGGGGCGCTTTAGCTCGACACCTGCTCGCGCAGGATCGACGCGGTGAGCGAGATCATCAGGTAGGCGCCCGAGAAGATCAGGAACGCGAGGATCGTGTTCTCGAACTTGCGCGGGTAACTCGGATCCTCGGAGGCAACCGGCACCACGGAGGTGGTCAGGTAGCGTGCCTGCGTATCCGCATCGCGCCGGGCCTGCTCCAGCCGCTCCAGCGCGGTCTGCAGCATCAGGTCTCGCGTCGCCAGGTCCGCCTGGGCGAGCTGGATCTGCACCGCCTTCTCCGCCAGCGAACCCTCGCCGGAGGCGGCGCTCGTCATCTCCGAATTGAGTTCCACAAGCAGCGCTTCGAGCCGCCGTACGTCACCCTGTGCACCCTCCACTTTCGCCCGGTTCGGACGGCTGTTGTCGAGCAGCGCCTGCAGTTGCAGCTTTTTCTCCTGCAGCTGGATCTCGTAGGTGTTGATCTGCGTCCGGAGCGCGGCGATGCGGCCCTGCGGGTCGACAATATTGCCCTCCTGCTGCATCCGGACCAGTTTTTCCTGCGCCTCCCGCCGGGCATCATCCGCCTCGAGAAGCCCCTCTTCCGCGTCCTTCACGGCATTGGAGCGCTTGCGCAACGACAGCGTGTCCACCCGCTCCTCGGCATACCCGATCAGCGCCCGGGAGAACTCCGCCGCGACTTCCGGGTCAGCGGCCATGATCTCCATCTTGATCACACCTTCGGTCGGGTCGTACCCGATGGTGATGTTCTTCTTGTAAAGCTTGTAGGCCTCCTCGTTGGACGGATCGTCCGAGAGCCGCTGGATCGGGTCGATGAAGTCCTGCGTGTAGTGCGCCTTGAAACCGACATCCTCGTCGAGCTTCAGCATGACTTCCTTGGACGTCAGGTAACTCTGCACCGCAATGGCGTCCTGGTTGGTCGCGAACTGCGTCCCGGAGAAGAACGAGCCCATCGCACCCGGTGAGGACTCCGCCTTCAGGATCAGGAATTCGGACTTCGTCGAGTACATCGGTGTGGCAACGAAGTAGAAATAGTACCCCGCTATGAGCGTCGGCAGCCCCACGAAGAAAGCCAGCCGGGTCAGCAGCAGCGCCATCTTCTTGCGGCGGCGGCGGGTCAGATCGCGCTGGATCTGCAGGATCTCTGCGGCGCGACGTTCCGCCGGGCTGACGGTCTCGGTGCTGGGCAGCTGCGGTTTCTTCTCGACCGCAACGGTCTGCGGCAACTGTACCTTGGGGCCTGACTGGGGTTGCTGCGGCTGTGGCTGGGCCGGTCCCGCCGGCACGGTCTCGTCCTTGGCAACCACGAGTTCCAGCGTGCTGGCGCGTTGGAACGGGTCGATACCCCGGGCCCGCAACAGGCGCACCGCATCGAAGTCGGAGGTCGGCGCAAGGCCGTTCTTCTGTGCGACGCGGCGCGCCATGCGCAACTGGCGCCCGGTCAGACCCTCGCGGCGGATCGCGTCCATGTCGGTCTCGCCGGCCACCTGCTTCGCGCTGTCGACCTGACCGCTGCGCGGCGTCGGCGCGGCAGCGGACGGCTGCGACGGCGGTGTGCCTGCCGCCGTCCGGGCCTGCTCCGACGGCGGAGCGGAAGCCGCATCGGCGGATGCGCGCCCCGGCGCGCGCGGCGCTTGTTGCGGCGAGGTTGGCGTGGGCGCCGCGGCGTCCGCATCCTGGGCCGGATCGCGCCGGATGCGGAATTTCCTAGCCTTGGGTTTCGTAGTCATAGAGCTGCTTCGCTTCTTCCAAGGTGTCAAACATGTGCAATCTCCCGTCCATCAGGACAGCCGCCTTGCGGGCGAATTTCTCCAGGATGTTAGCCTGGTGACTGACGATGATGATTGTCGTGGTCCGCAGCCGTTCGGCCAGGATGTCTCCGGCTTTGCGGTTGAAATCGACATCGGTGCTGTTCGGCATACCCTCGTCGATCAGGTACATGTCGAAGTCGAGCGCCAGCATCAGCGAAAAGGTGAACCGCGCCCGCATTCCCGAGGAATAGGTGCCGATCGGCTGGTCGAAGTACTCCTTCAGCCCACAGAGCCAGCGGCAGAAGCTTTCGACATAGTCGGGATCGAGACCATAGAGCCGCGCGATGTACCGCGCGTTCTCCCGCGCCGAAATCTTGGAGATCACGCCGCCCATGTACCCGAGCGGAAAGGAGATGCGGCAGCCACGCCGGATTTCCCCCTCATCCGGCTTCTCAAGCCCCGCCATCATCTTGATGAGCGTGGTCTTGCCGGTGCCGTTGGGGGCGAGGATGCCGAGCGATTCCCCGAGATCGACACGAAACGACACCCGGTCAAGGATCACCTTGCGCTGGGTGCCGGTCCAGAAGGACTTGCTGACCATGTCGAATTCAAGCATTGGGGTTGCCCCGGGATATACCCTTGCACTTTCCACCAGAAGGGGTTTCCATCTGGCTACGGGCTAAATTTGTTCATATTATGACCTTGGCTGGAAACAAAAACAACGCGCAGCCAAAACTGCGCCGCGGCTTGTGAACAGTAACTTCGAAGCGGCCTTTCGTGCGCACCGTACCTCCCCTGAAACCGCGCCACGAAATTGAGAATCTGACCCCTGAGGCGTTGACGCATCCGCTCCAGGATCATTGGCCGCCTCGCGCAGGCTCTCCGTCTGGCGCATTCGCCAGGCAGGTCCCGGGCCGGCAATGCGTTTGGCGTGTTGTGCTTATGGTTAGCGTTCTTGGCGAGGCGCTCCACCTGCCTTGCCGCCAAAGGCGCGTCTGCTCGAACGCCAGGATGCCTCTTCGTGCCGACGCGCCCCAACATTTTGCGAATCGATTGGTATTTCCGGCATCCAACGAAGGAATTTCTCGCCGCTATTGAACGAAGCAGACTGCCGACAAGACCTTGGCGCGAAATAACCCACTGGAAAGCTGCGAAAATCTCACCCAGAACGCGGATTTTCGATGTCGAAGCCCCCTGCGGAAATCGGCTTGCACCTTCCTTGAAGCTTTTGCTAAAGGGGTCGGCGGAGAGGTGGCCGAGTGGTCGAAGGCGCACGCCTGGAAAGTGTGTAGGCGGGGAACCGTCTCGAGGGTTCGAATCCCTTCCTCTCCGCCACTTGCCCCTGCGAAAGCTGTCTCCCGATCCGGCAGCGGTCTGATTTTTCCGTTGTTTTCGGGGGTTATGCGGTACTGGCTGTTCACCTTGCTGCGCCGCCGTGGGCCAAAATCGTTCTCTCCGGGCCGGTATTCTCTGAAGCTGATGACTGCGTGGATTTGGTGAATTCTTTGTAAGCCGATGGAAAATAGGCGCTTTCCTGGAGCGCAACCTGAACACTTCGACGCCAGTCGCGTTCGGTCAGTTGGAACATAAATCGACCATTCGTTGATCTTAGAAAGCTGCGCCGGCCTGCATCCTCTTGAGGAATCAGGCTCGCCAATTGGGAATGTCGGGACCCAGCGCGAAATTTCGCTGTACGGAGCCGAGTGCCTGAAATTTACGCTCGTAGTATCTCAGTATTCTCAAGTGGTTTCCATGAGCCAGGCGCGGATCAGGACGGCGGCTCGTCCCGGGCGGGCGCTTTGCAGGGTGCCGACGATCAGGCGGCGACCGAGCCAGCTCCAGGGGCCGTCCGGAGCCGAAACCTCGATGCGGGACAGCGCGTAGCGCGGACCGGGGACGGTCTCGTCGACGATGACCCGGTTGCGGATGGTCAGGACGGTGCCGTCCTGCACCTCCATTTCATAAAGCGCGTCCAGTTCCTTTGCGCCGTCGCGGCGGACGAGCTGGCGGTCGGCGCCGCCGGGCAGGACGGTGCCGCGCAACCACTCGTGCCCGGGCCCGCCCCGGAACTCACCGCCGAGGATCGGGACGATCCGGCGCTCGCCCAATGGCCCGATGCCGAGCGGACGCATCTCGGCGATATCGACAAGCGCCTCCCACAACAGGCTGTGGGCAAGTACGGGGGCGGGAATTCGGTCGATCAGATCCATGTCAATCTCCGGCAAGAGCATTCGCGAAGTGGCGTGTGGCAGGTCCGGCATGTTCGGGGCGCCACAGATAACCCAGGGGTCCCAGTTGCAGACCCAGCTGGGTGGGCAACTCGGACAGCAGCCCCTCGGACAGGAACGGCATCGCGACCGAGCGTGGCACTAGGGTGACATAGTCGCTGCCGCGCAGCATCGACCAGATCAACAGCGCGACGCGAGTTTGGATATGAACCTCGCGAACATCGGTCCAGCCCTCGCGCGCGACGAGGTCGTCGAAGGCGCGGCGGGCCACGGTCGAGACATGGTTCTGCAGCCAGGTTTGCCGGCCGAGCTCGGCCCTAGTGACGTGCAGCTTTCCCGCCAGCGGATGGGACGGGGCACAGACCGGCACGAGGTCGTCCTCGGCGCAGGCCACGAAGGTCCAGCCATCGGGCAGAACCTCTCGATGCCGGCAGCACACGATGTCGTATTCGCCCGAGGCGAAGGCGGCATCCAGCGACTGGCCGATCAAGGTCGCCGCCTGCACCTGCACCCCAGGATGGCTGCGGGCGAAGATCGGCAAGGTCCGGTCCAGCAGCGCCCCGGTGGCCGCGGCGGTCGAGCCGACGCGCACCAGCCCCCCATCACGGCGCTGACGTAACGCGATGCGTTCGGCCCCTTCTTCGGTGGCCGATACGATGCGGCGGGCGATGGGCAGCAGATCTTGCGCGGTCTCGGTCGGATCGACGCCGCGCGAATGGCGCAGGAACAGGGGCGCTTCGATCAGCCGCTCCATCTCGGCCACAAGCTGTGACATCGCTGGCTGGGTCATCCCCAGCGCCTGGGCGGCCCGCCCCATGCTGCGAAGCTCGGCCAAAGCCAGAAGCGCCTGGATATGGCGCAGCTTCAGGCGCGATTGCAGGCGCGACAGGATGGCGGAAGCGGGCAGCGACATGCATAAGCATCGATTATGAGTAGGCCTCACAAAGAATTACCAGCCTATGGCCAAAGTCAATAACCTTGGCCGCAGAAAGAGATTTGGGAGGATTCTCTATGCACCGGCAACACCTTGCCGCGCCCGGGCGGCGTGGCGTCCTGAAGGCCCTCGTCGCGGCCGCAGGCCTCGCATGCGTCCCGGCCCTCGCCCTGGCCGCCGACTGGCCCTCAGGCAACATTCAGCTCGTGGTCCCCGCCAAGCCCGGCGGCGGCACCGATGCCGCGGCGCGGGTGATCGCCGGCGCGCTGGCTGAGAAGACCGGCGGCAACTTCGTTGTGGTGAATGTGGACGGCGGCGGCGGCGCCATCGCCGCCGAGCAGATCCGCACCGCCGATCCCGACGGCACCCATCTTCTGTTCTATCATTCGGGCCTTCTGTCGACCTATCACACCGGCGGGTACCAGCATTCGCCGATCGACGAGTTCACGCTGATCGCGGCCCTGCCGGTCGGCGGCTCCTACGCGCTCGCCGTCAACGCCACCTCGCCCTACCAGACGATGGACGACCTCGTCGCGGCCTCGAAGGAGACCCCGAACAAGATCACCCTTGGTGTGCAGCTGCGCGGTTCGACCCACTTCATGGCCGGGCTGATTGCGATGGACAGCGACGCCGCCTTCCGCGTGGTCGAGGCCGGCAGCGATGCCGACAAACTGGTCCAGCTTCAGGGCAAGCAGATCGACGCCGCCCTCATCAACACGCCGGGCACGCTGCAATATGTAGAAACCGGCGACCTGCGCATCCTCGCCACCATCTCGGGCTCGCCCGAGCGTGACCCAAACGCCCCGGACTATGCCTCTGCCTCCGAACTCGGCTACGGCAACGCGGTCTACGGCCTCGACTTCCTGGTGATGGGACCAACGGGCATGGACGAGGGCACGGTTCAGGCCATCAACGCCGCCTTCGATGCGGTCCTGTCGGACCCGGCGATCTCCTACCAGCTCGCCTCGATGCGCCTGCCGATCTCGCCCATGGGCGTCGAGCCCAGCCGGGAGCGCCTGATGGCCGCCGACAAGCGCATCGGGGCTACGGCGAAGATGCTCGGCCTCGCCAACTGATCCGCTGCGGGGGGCATTGCGCCCCCCGCTTTCCGGCCCCTCCAGACAACAGGCAGCCCGATGCCCCGAACTCCCTTGCCCCCGCTTCCGAGCGACCCGTTCGAGTGCCTGCAACAAGGCTGCGAGCGTCCCTGGGAAGTCGCCGTCGACCCCTTCGAGGTCGCCCCGCGCACTTATTATGTCGGCAACAACTGGGTCGGCGCCTATCTGATCGAAACCTCCGAGGGCCTGATCCTCATCGACACCACGATGCAGCCGCAGGTCTATCTGGTGTTCGAGAGCATCCGAAAGCTCGGCTTCGACCCCGCCGACCTCCGGCTGATCCTGATCTCGCACATGCACTATGACCACCTCGGCGGCGTCCGTGCCTTGCACGAAGCGTCAGATGCAAAGGTGATGATCAGCCGTGAGGACTGGGCCTTCATGCAGGCGCGCCCGGACATGATCTTCGACGAGGGCTATCCCTTCGGCACATTCATCCCCGACGCCTTCTATGACGACATAACGCCTGTGACCTTGGGTGACCGCAGCATCCGCACCGTCCTGACGCCGGGCCACACCCCCGGCACCACCTCGTTCTTCTTCGATGCCGGCGGTCACCTGTGCGGCCTGCACGGCGGCGTCGGGCTGAACACGCTGGGCGACGACTTTCTGGCCAAGTCCGGCCTGCCGCGCTCGTCCCGCGACGACTACCTCGCCGCGATGCTGAAGGTTCGCCAGATCCCGGTCGAGATCACGCTCGGCTCGCACCCCACGCAGGTCGGCATGATGGAGAAGGTCGGCGACATCCGCCCCGGCCACAATCCGTTTCTCGACTCCGCGATCTGGCCCCGCCTGATCGACGGGCGCATCGCCCAGGTCCGCGCTTTAATGGGACAGGCGGCATGAAATACGATTTCGACATGACCCCGGCGCAGCGTCTCGAAGTGGCCGAGGAACTGCGCGGCGGCACCCTGATGCCGCCGATCATCACTCCCGAGATGGAAGCCGACCTCGCCGCTTGCACCGTAGACGAGTTGTCGGTGCCTACTCGCATCGGTCCCGCGCGTGTCATACGCGTCTCTCCGCCTGACCGGACCGAAAACAGTCCCCTCTACATCAACTTCCACGGCGGTGGCTTTGTCCGGCCTTATCACAAGCGCGACACGATCTTCTGCGCCCAGACCGCGCTGGCCACCGGCGCGCTTGTGCTCGACGTCGACTATCGCCTCGCCCCCGAGCACCCGTTCCCGGCGGGCCTCAATGAGTGCCATGACGTCACGCAATGGGCTTTCGAGAATGCCGGGACCCTTGGCATCGACCCCGCCCGCATCGCCATCGGCGGCCATTCGGCAGGCGGCAACTTCGCCACTGCGATCTGCATCATGGCGGCCGAAAGCGGTTCCTTCCGGGTCTGCGGGCAGGTCCTCGACTATCCCTTCACCGATGGTGTCACCCCGCCCGAGGACAAGCTCGATCCGCGCAGCGTCATGCCTGCCTGGCGCATGGACGCCTTCAACGTCCTTTATGCCGAAGTCCCCGAGAACCTGATGAACCCGCTCCTGTCGCCCGTCTTGGCACGGACCGAGGCGCTTCAGGGCCTGCCCCCCGCGCTTTTTCTGATCGCCGGCCTCGACCCGCTCAGGCACGAGGCCCGGCGCTACGCCGCCAAACTCATAGACGCCGGCGTCGACGTCGACATCCGCCAGTTCGACGACTGCGACCACGGCTGGGTCGTCACCGCCCGCCCGCGCCATGAAGAGGCGCGCAGGATCATCTTCGACTGGCTCACAAGCCGCTTCGCCCAACACCAACCCGGAGAACCCATATGAAATCCCTAGCCCTTGCCGGTCTGGCCCTGACACTGGCCGCCTCCCCCGCTCTTGCCGAAGGCTGGCCCGACAAGACCGTCCAACTGATCGTGCCCTCGAAGCCCGGCGGTGGCACCGATGTGATGGCCCGCATCTTCGCCGATTACCTCGGCCGTCAGACCGGCGGCGACGTAGTTGTCGTCAACGTCGATGGCGGCGGTGGGGCAATCGCCTATAACCAGGTGATGACCGCCAAGCCCGACGGCTACACGATCCTCTACAACCACACCGGCCTGCTCGCCGGCTATCATACCGGTCACAGCGACATCGGGCTGGACAGCTTCACCACCATCGGCATCGCGCAAAACTACGCCCCGCAGGTCTATGCCGTCGCCCCCGATGCCCCCTGGAACACGATGAAGGACTTCGTCGAGGACGCCCGCGTCCACCCCGGCGAGCGCACCGTCGCCGTCTCGCTGGGCCGCACCACGCACTTCATCGCCGGCCTCATCATGATGAACGAGGACGTGGATCTGAAGCTGCTGGAAGCCTCGGCCGAGGTCGACAAGGTCGCCGCGATCCAGGGTGGCCATATCGAGATGGGCAACCTCGGCGCCGGCTCGGCCAAGCAGTACGAACAGGCCGGCGACATGAAGGTACTGTGCCTACTCGACCCCGAGCCGCACCCGGCCTACCCCGAATACGAAACCTGCATCCAGCAGGGCGTGAACGTCAGTTGGCTGGCGCCGCTCGTGCTCTGGGGGCCGCCGGATATGGACCCCGCGCTCGTCGCCGAGATCAACGCCGCCACCGCCGGCATGGCCGACGACGCTACCGCGCAAGAAGCTCTGGCCAAGGCCGACAGCGTCTTCGTCTATTATGACGTGGACGCGGCCAATGCGATGATGAAGGCCGAGGACGAGAAGATCGCCGCGCTGGCCGAGAAACTGGGCCTCGCGCGCTGACCGAAGACTGGCGGGGGCCACCTGGCCCCCGCACACCCCGGGGAGAACCGAAATGAACATGGACAAGCCACTGGGCGCCGGGCTTATCGCCTTCGGTCTCGCCGGCATTGGGGTGACCATGCAGATCAGCGTGCGGACTTTCAACGACGATCCCGGGCCGAAGCTGTTCCCGATGATCGGCTTCACGATCCTGATCCTCTGCGGGCTAGGGATGCTGCTGGTAAAATCCGCCGCCGAGGCGAAGCCCGGCCCGGACCGCGGCGCCCTCACCCGCGGCACCCTGATGTTCGGCCTGATGGTCGCCTATTCGCTCGGCCTGTGGATCTTCGGCTACTACGTCGCGACCCCGATCATGGTCTACGCCTTCTATCACGTCATCGCCGGCGCCGGCCGCCGTGTGCCCTGGCGCGGGGCAGTCTACGCGCTCGCCGTAACCGGCGCCGTTCACCTGGTTTTCTCCACCATGCTCAACACACTTCTGCCCACCGGCATGATCTTCTGAGGCCGCCCTATGCAGGACATCCTTTCCAGCTTCGGCACGCTGCTCCAGCCGCTGACGCTGCTCATCATCCTGATCTCGACCGCGCTCGGTATCGTCCTCGGCGCCATCCCCGGCCTGTCGGGCGGCCTCGGCGTCGCGCTCCTTCTGCCGCTGACATTCGGCATGCAGGCCGAGACCGGCCTCGCCATGCTGGTCTCGATCTGGGTCGGCGGGGTCTCGGGCGCTATGATCGGCTCGATCCTCCTCGGCATCCCCGGCTCGCCCTCGGCCATTGCGACCACGTTCGACGGCTACCCGATGACCCGCAACGGCCAGGCGGTGAAGGCCCTTGGCGCCGCCATCACGGCAAGCTTCGTCGGCACCTTCCTGTCGATCCTGATCGCCATGGCACTGTCCCCGGTCATGGCCCGCCTCGCCCTGAAGATGGGACCTTGGGAATATTTCTCGCTCGGCTTCTGTGCCATTTCGCTGGTCGCCGCGCTGTCCCGCGACGGCGTCTTCCACGGCCTCGCCGCGGCGGCCCTCGGTCTGATTCTTGCCTCGGTCGGATTCGCTCCCATCGACGGCTATGCCCGTTTCACCTTCGGCAACATTTACCTGTCGGGCGGCTTCGATCTGATCCCGCTGATGCTGGGCCTTTTCGCCCTGAAGCAGATCGTCCAGGACCACGCCGCCGGACAGCAGCAGGTGCCCGAGGTCGATGTCAGCGACATCAAGGGCTTCGGCGTCACCCTTCAGGAATACCGCGATAACGTCTGGAACATGATCCGCTCCTTCGCCATTGGCCTCTGGATCGGCTTCCTGCCCGGAATGGGCGCGGCGCTGTCGAACATGGTTGCATATGCCCAGGCCAAATCCGCCTCGAAACACCCCGAGAAGTTCGGCAAGGGCTGCATCGACGGCGTCTTCGCCTCAGAAACCTCGAACAACGCTTCGGTCGGCGGAGCCCTCATCCCCATGGTCGCCCTCGGCATCCCCGGAGACGGCGTCACCGCGATCCTCCTCGGCGGGTTGATGATCCACGGCGTCCAGGCCGGCCCTTTGCTGTTCAACAACAACCCCGAGATCGTCTATGCGCTTTTCCTCACGGCGCTGATCTCGGCGATCCTGGTTCTTGCCCTGCAATTCTGGGGAATGCGCCTGTTTCCGGCGATCCTGAAGATTCCCTATCACTATCTCTACCCCGCCATCGTCGTGCTGGGCTTCATGGGCGTCTTCGTCGGTTCGTCGACTGCGTTCAATTACGTCCTGCTGCTCGGCTTCGCTGCGCTCGGCCTTTCGATGGACCGGCTGCGCCTGCCCATCGGACCGTTCATCCTGGCCTTCATCCTCGCGCCCATGCTGGAACTCAACCTGCGCCGCGGCATGACCTACACCGACGAGGGCATCCTGCCATTCTTCACTCGGCCGATCTCGGGTCTCCTTCTCGCTGCCGCAGTCCTCAGCGTCGTCTCGCCGTTCCTAATGCCGTACCTTCGCCGGACCGCACGTGGATAACTCGGTCGCCGAAGCCGCAAGTCGTAGAAAACAGCGCATCGAGGGCAGACCAGGTTCGCAGACTTGCCAACAATTGCTTTCGGCCGTGTCACGGCGGTCAGCGTGACGGGGCGTGCTGTTCCTCCCACTCAAGCGGGAACGGCTCCAATCCCCGCGCCAGCGTCACCGCGGGGCCCTGCTTCCCGTCCAGGATCGCCTCAACGATTTCTGGAGCCAGCAGTGTCAGGCGCAGGACGCGAGCCATGTAAGTGAAGGCGATCCCTTCCTTCTCGGCCAGTTCGGAAATCGACGCGAACTCGCCCGACTCCAGCATGTGCTTCCAGCGGAAAGCGCGAGCCAGAGCCTTGATCAACGTGCTGTCCGTCCGGCGCGACGGCATCGCGCCATCCGGCAATTGCATCTCCTTTCGCCCACCGCGCTTCACGACGCGGAACGGGACGTGGAGCGTGACCGTCTCGGGGATCGGAGCCAGGCGGGTCACGCAGCTTCTCCGATGTCGCCAGCCAGCATCTCGCGTGCCAGACCGCTGAGCCCGTCGACGCGGAGCCCGACGTTGAACCCGTCCGTGCCTATGTCGACACGGTCGACCAACAGCGCCACGATGCGGGCCTGTTCGGCGGGGAAGAGTTCGTCCCACAGCGGGTCGAGTTGCTGCAGAGCGGCACGCGCGTCGGCTTCCGTTATGTCGGCGGCATGGGTGCGGGCCGCTTTCCATGTCCCCGCAATGATCTCGGGCTGACGAAACACAGCCCGCAACTGGTCGATGACCGCAGCCTCAATCTCGCCCGCAGGCACGCGGCCGATGGGGCAGGATCCAGCGCCATGCTTCAGCACGGTCTGGCTGACGTAGTAGCGGTACAACCGCCCGCCCTTGCGGGTGTGGGTCGGTGAGAATGCCGCGCCATCGGGTCCGAACAGCAACCCTTTCAGCAGCGCCGGGGTCTCGGCGCGGGTGCGGGCGGCGCGCTTGCGGGGGCTTTCCTGCAGGATGGTGTGGGCGCGGTCCCACGTCTCGCGGTCGATGATGGCGGCATGCTCGCCGGGATAACTGTCGCCCTTATGCACGGCCTCCCCAATGAGGGCACGGTTGGACAGCAGCCGGTAGAGGTACTTCTTGTCGATCCGGTTGCCGCGCGGCGTCCGGATACCGCGTTTGGCCACCTCCCGCGCCAGTTCCGTGCAGGACCCGATCTCGAGGAAGCGGGCGAAAATCCAGCGGACATGGTCCGCGCGTTCCTCGTCGATGACCAGCTTCCGGTTCTCGACCCGGTAGCCGTAGGGCGGGACGCCACCCATCCACATGCCCTTTTTCCGGCTGGCGGCCACCTTGTCGCGAATGCGCTCGGCCGTGACTTCCCGCTCGAACTGGGCGAAGGACAGCAGGATGTTCAGGGTCAGGCGCCCCATGGACGTGGTGGTGTTGAAGGACTGCGTGACCGACACGAAGGTGACGCCATTGCGGTCGAAGACATCGACCAGCTTGGCGAAGTCGGCCAGCGAGCGGGACAGGCGGTCGATCTTGTAGACGACAACCACGTCGACCAGCCCGTCCTCGATGTCGGCCATCAGGCGCTTGAGGCCGGGCCGCTCCAGCGTACCGCCGGAGATGCCGCCATCGTCATACTGATCGCGGACCAGCACCCAGCCTTCTGACCTCTGGCTGGCGATGTACGCTTCGCTGGCCTCGCGTTGCGCATGCAGGCTGTTGAACTCCTGCTCCAGCCCTTCCTCGGAAGATTTACGGGTGTACACGGCGCAGCGGAGTTTCCGGACGACCTTGGATTTGTCAGCAACCTTGGTCATACCCGCCCTCCTTGACGTTTGAGCCCAAAGAATACGAGCCCGTTCCAGCGGGTCCCGGTGATCGCGCGCGCGATGGCCGACAGCGACTTGTAGGGCCGCCCCTGCCATTCGAAGCCATCGGCGGTGACGGTGACGACCTGTTCCACCCCCTGCCATTCGCGCAGCAACCGCGTGCCAGTGATCGGGCGGTCACGGTCGAGGCGGATGCTGCGCTTCTTGCTGTCGCCGCCGTCCAGATCCTCGCCAAGCTGTTCCAGCCGCCGGATTGTCTCCGGCTTCAGCCCGCCATAGGCGAGTTCCTGGATGCGATAGGCCAGGCGGCTCTCCAGATAGCGTCGGTTGAAAGGCGGCGGTTCGCTGTCGAAAAGTTCCCGCCATTGGGTTTTCAGTTCCAGCGTCGGGGTGGTTTTCAGCGCGGCGAGGCGCGCGGGGATCGTGTCGGTCATGCGGTTCTCCTTTTGTCGGTGGTTGCATGACCGCTCTGGTCGGGCGGGAAGTGAAGCGAACTTTCTCCATTTGAACCAGATACTTGGTCGCACTCCCGCATCTGGAGGCGGATCAAACCGAGAGCCAGCAAGCGGCACAGTTCGGCCCGGCGTTCGAGGGGTTTCATATGCGCCGGTGGCAAAGGGTTGGGCAATTTCATCGTGGTCTCCAGGTCGTTCTGAACTGGAAAAGCCGTGTTGGGAGGACAAATGGGACAGACGTCGGTTTCTTTTGTTGGCGCAACTCAACAAAAAGGCGATCATTAATCTCCATATGCGCGAAACATGAAGTGTCTGGTCTTGGTGGAGAAAGTTGCCATGGTTCGATCACCCCAAAAGTCATGCCCAAATCTGTCGCGGCTTTTTGACGACGCGAGCGCAGATCAAGTGGCGGAGTTTCTTGCCAATTCGGCTTTTGAACGATTGGGGTGGGTTCGCAGGTACATGGAAGAGCCGAACAGCTCCGAAGATCCGGCTCCCGAAAGAATGCTGCATGCGGAGACGAAGAACGCGCTGCGTCCCCTTGAATCCGAGGCCACCCGGATCGTGATACTCGCGAGCAATCGCGGCGAGTATGTCCTGGAGGGTCTGGCCCGAAGCAAACTCGACTCCAATCGGGCACAATTGCTTCTTGGCCAAAGGGACATGCTGGCGCGCAGTCTTTGGGCTTACAGCAACGAGCACGGGTTGTTTGAAGCGGCGGAAAACAGCCTCCACATGCGCCTCTACCGGCGTTTCGACAAGCACTACCAGACTTTTATTGCAGCCCCGTCCATTGCGGGCGGCCCGGACGCTGGCAGTGCGGTGCTGGACACGCTGCTCTCAGAGCTTAACAGCCAGCTTGATCGTGGCGATGGATACAGCATCGACAAGTTCGACATCCCCGAAGAAGGCGAAGAGCCGGCTGCCGAGATGTACATGCTCTATCATCCCGATCCCCCTACAAGCGTTCGGGAAATCGACGATGACGGAAAGCGATCGAGCATTTACTTCCGGCCGCCCGGCGAAGCCATGATCGCCTACACGCCTTCGACAGGCCGGGTGCATGTTCGCGCCGGAAGTCGGCAACTCAGACATGCCATTGCGGAACGCTTCATCAAGACCGCGCTCAACCAATCCTATTCCAATCAGCCGATCGATTTTCAGGCATATGACATTTCACGGTTCCTGCAGGGGTTCGACCTGGACACGCCGGATCTCGACGATGTGGTAGTCGTCCGTGCGGCGGTGATCCGGGTCGATATCAACATCGGGAACCTCGCCAACCGCCTGTCAGTTGCGACTACGATCAAGCAAGACATATCCGAGATCATCGATAGTCAACCTGGCCTGTCCAAGACCTTCGCGCGGGCGATAGCGATCCGCTTCGTCGAGATTGCAGTCCAATATCGCCGTGCCGAGCTCCGCGAGTTACAAACATTGGATTTCACGCTCACCGATCAGAACACCAGCAGCTTGCTCAGCCTGGACGATGAATTCGAAAGGGGTTTGGGGCACCTCCTTCTGCGGCACTGGAAGATCCTGCGTGAAGGTCGCGAGGCTGGAGAGGCAGAGCGGACTGCGGTCATCCCTGCCTTGCTCGCGATCTGGGACAGCAAAGCCACAAAAGTTTCCGGTTCCTGGCTCCGGTCTCGGGGTATTGATCCGGACCTTCTGATGGACATCGGATTTTTGGTGCCTGCAGGTTGGCAGGAGGAAGAGGTCCTGGACGAGGACGACGAACTGGGCGCTGTTGATGCCGGAATCGTCGTCCGTCTGGAGAATGGGCAAGACGAGGAAAACCCACGCAAATTGGCCGATATCGAAATTTCCGAGGGACAGGTCGTGATCGACCCCGACCCGGACCGCTATAGGAAGTATCGGGTCAGAGATGGTTGGGTCGCACAACACCTGAAAACGCAGGTCCAGCATGTGTTTGACGCACCCAACGTTGAAGAGCTTTCGGACAACCTCGTGTTTCTCGGAACACTGGACGTCGATGGGAGTCGCGCCCCTGTCTATCTCGCGCGCGGCCTCGATCAGGAAAAGATCCGATCGGCCATCGATACACAACTTCGCGCGCGCCACAACCTGGGCATCGGGTTGGTGCTGCAAGCCGGTACAGGTCTTGGACCGTGCATTGCAGCGAACGTTCTCACGTCGCTCGCTGATCACATCGACACAACCCGGCCCGACATCACACTCGTCGCCGACAAACTTCGCGAGGTCTTCCGCCGGAACCGGCTCTTGGCACGCGGCGGACAAACGGTCGAGCTCAGGCGGGCAGGAAATAATCTGGCTACGCTGTTTGTCCCCGGCAAAGGCAACATCACCATCGACGGCGCAAACCGGATAGACGTTCTCCAGCGACTGGTCGATGCCCATAACATGGGGCCGATGCCAATGAAGACGCAAGATATCGTCAGAGGAATTGCCGAGGATCAGTCCATGACGAACATCTTCAAACAACCCCTGTGGAACAAGCTGAAGGCCAACTTCCTTCGGAGTTCCGGCAAGGGACAATGGGAAATCGCTTCCTAGAATTCTCGGCTCCGGTCCGGCTCCGGTCCGAGGTCTGACAAACTCCGATTCAATCGCCGAAAAATGCCTCCACATGCAACATGGAGGCGACAAATGCCCACACATTCTCAACATGACTGGCGCTGCACCTGCTGCGGCAAGCTGCTTGGCCGTATCGAGAACGGCCGTATCCGCATTCTTGTTTCGCGGAGCCATCCGTACCTGGTCAGTGCGCCGGTGACGTCGGTGTGCCGCGGCTGCGGCGCGCTGAACGAGCTGACGCGGCTGCCGTGATCTGACGGGCGGTCGGTTTTCCGGCCGCCCCTTTTCCATTCCTTTCCAGAGGCGCGCGACGCCCGAACCCGGCCCGATGAGAGGCGCGAGATGCCCGGCCCCAGACCCGGCATCTCATGTCCTCGAACTGGTCCGCGCTCTACGCGCGCCTTGTCCGCTCGGTGAACCGGCATTCCCGTATGATGGCTTTCTCCGAACTTTTTCCAGCCGAACATCCCCCTTCTGGCTTCCGCGATCCGGCGCGCATGCTGGACTGGCTGCATGGCCGCTGCGGGGATCGGGACGCACGGAACGCCGTGCTGTCGCGATTGCTGGGGTACGCATCCGGCCGTGCCCACACCGACCTCGCTGTCGAACTGCTCATCCTCGCGCTTTGGCCCGGGCTCAGCGTCATCCGGCGCCGACTGCTGCCGTTTCGGGAGACCGCTGTTCTGGAGGCCGATCTGCTCGCGCAGGTCACGGTAACCATCCGCCAAGCACACCCGAGCCGCATCATTTCGGTCGCCGCCACGCTACTGCGCAATGTCGAGCGTGACCTGAGACGGGCGTACCGAAAAGAGGTGCCAGGCCTCACCAGGGCTGAACTGGCAACCGAGCTCACCCTGCGCGTCGCAACACCGGATGACGCGGAAGCCATCCTGAAGGCGGCACAGGCCGAGTTCGGTGCCGATGGTGTTCTCGTGGTCGCGGTGCATGTCGCCGGGTTCAGTCAAAAGGACGCCGGGGCGCGGCTGGGCCTGAGCCATGACGCCGCTCGCAAACGCTGTCAGCGCCTC